>JACQWX010000131.1 GCA_016209035.1 Elusimicrobiota bacterium
ACACTTTACGACGGAGGCAGGCTCTATTTCAAGCCCCTGCCAAAAATCCCCTCTCCGTTACCTTCTTCTTTCTTTTGGGGCACCATCTCCTTCCTTCCCCATCCCCAAACAGCGGGATGGGGAAGTTCTGGCAAAGTGTCCGCCCCCGACAAGACCGCGCGAAATCATGCTAGAATTCCACATATTGTGGACATGAAACGCTTCCTGGTCCTGGGGCTCGCCTTGTCCCTGGCCGCCTGCGGCAAGCTCAAGGAGGGTGAGCCCAACGACCACTTCACGACCGCCACCCTGGTCAAGCCCGGCAAGACCATCCACGGCACGGTCTCCTCGCCGAGGGACGTGGACGTCTACAAGGTGGACGTGGGCCAAGACGGGATTCTCTCCTTGCGCCTGGGCGGCATCAAGGACATCGACTTCGTCCTGAGCTGGCAGGACAAGGACCGGGTCGAGCTCAAGCGATATGACGAGACCGGTACGGGGGGCGACGAGGAGGGCCTGGACCTGGGGATCGCGCCGGGGTTCTACTACCTCGCGGTCTCGAACAAGAACTCCAGGGCCAACAACCCGAGCCAGGAATACGCCTTGGAGCTCAGGCTCGGGCCCGCCCTGGGCAACGAGTCCGAGCCGGACGACACCCCTTTGACGGCCAGCGCCCTGACCATCGCCGGCGTGACCCGCGGCCACTTCTTCCCGACGCGCAACCTCCTCTCCGCCACGACCGAGCAGCTCGAGGAGGATTGGTTCCGGATCAACGTGGACCGCGAGGGCATGTTCTCCCTCAACGTCGACGTGAGCGAGGTCCCCGCGGTCGACGGCGTGCTCGAGGTCTACGACACCGCCAACTTCTACAAGGTCAAGGAGGTCGACTCAGCGGGCCCCGGCGAGCCCGAGATCCTGAGGAACTTCGGATTGCGCGGCCCCGTCCAGTACCTGCTGCGCCTGCGCTCGAAGTCCAGGACGGGGAACGCCATGGCCCCCTACGAGATCCTCACCGAGCTCATCCCCTACGCGGGCACGACCGAGTTCGAGCCCAACGACCAGAGGCTCGACGCCACGCCCTTCAGCCAGGACGCAATCACCGGCACCGTCTCGCCGGCCGGGGACCAGGACTGGTACCGCGTCTCCATCGACACCCGGGCCAAGCAAATCCTGACCTTGAGCATCTCGCCGCTCAGGGGCATGGACCTCGTCATGCTCGTGACCGACGACCTTGGGAACACCCTCCTCACCGTGGACAACGCCGGCAAGGAGCAGCCCGAGACCATGACCGGCCTGGGCGTGACGAGCGCGACCTTCCATGTGGCGGTCGGCGAGAAATCCAGGAAGGCCTCGGATTCGCGCAAGTCCTACACCCTCACGAAGACCCTCGCCCCCTTCCAGCCGGGCCTCGAGTTCGAGCTCAACGACTCCTCGCAGACCGCCCAACCCATCAAGGTCGGCGAATCCATGGACGGCTACATCGCGCCCAAGGGCGACGTCGACTGGTACGAGTTCAACGTGTACCAGGGGGCCGAAGTCTCGCTCGAGGTCACCGGGGTGCTCAACGCGAAGTTCGTCCTGACGCTCTTCGACCAGGAGTACAAGGAGCTGCTCGCCGCCATGTCCTCCAGGGCCGGCGACGCGGTCGCCTTCCAGCGCCGCCTCGAGCCCGGGACCTACAGCGTCCGGCTCCAAGGAGCCGAGCTCTGGCAGAACAACGTGCGGGACAAATACACCCTGAGGCTGAAGGCCCAATGATTCGACGTTGGTTGGCCGTTCCGTTCATCATCTCGTCGCTCTGGGCCTGCGCCCGGCAGAAGGTCGTCAGCCCTCCGCCCGCCCCCGCGCCCCAAGCCGCGGTGGACGCCAACTTCGAGCTCGTGGCCGTCGAGGTGGTCGAGAGCCCGGAGGAGGACGCCGTGGCCCTCGTCAAGGTCTATGTCGACGGGGAGCTGGCCGGCCAGACCCAGGCGGGCCCGAAATCCTCGGAGAGGCGCTGGCAGGGCGCGCTCAAGGCCGGCAACCGCCTGATGCGCTTCGAGAATTGGTCGGTGGGCCCTTCAGGGGAGCCCGAGCTCATGGCCGAGGACTTCCAGCCCCGGGAGCGGTTCGTGCGGGTCGAGGACGGCGCCCGCACCAAGGTCTCCCTCAAGTTCTTCGACAAGGGCAGGCAAAACACCCTCCAGGTCTCCCGCGAGCCCTAAGGCCTGACACCGATCTTGACCTGGACGCTCAAGCCGCGCTTGAGCTTCTCCGAAAACTTGAGCTCCACCTCGACCTCGAGGACTTTGGCGTCCATGCGCTCCGCCGGGTTCTCGGAGGAGATGGTCTTGCGGCCGAGCATGCGGCCGACCTTGGTCACCTTGGCCTGGAAGGACTCCCCCGGGTAGGCGTCCGGCAGGACCTCGGCGGGGAGGCCCTCGGAGAGCCGCCCGATGTCGAGCTCGTCGACCTCGGCCGTGACCTTGAGCATCCGGTCGTCGCCGATCACGAAGAGCGGCCGGGCCGAGGCGGGGTCGGCGGTCTCGCCGGCCTCGAGATAGGTCTTGAGGATCCTGCCGTCGAAAGGCGCGCGCACCGTGCGCTCGTCTAAGGCGGCCGCGGCCTTCTCCACGCGGGCCGACGCGAGCCGGTGGGCGGCGTCGGCGTCGTCGAGCTCCTGGGCCGAGGCTACGCCCTTCTCGTGGAGCGTCCTGACCCTCTTCAAGGCCGCGCTCGTCTTGAACAGCTCCGCCTCGGCCTCGCCCACGGCCGCGCGCTCCTTGTTGTCGTCGAGAACCGCCACGGCCGAACCCTCCTTGGCCCAATCCCCCTCCTTCTTGGCGTAGCGCTTGACAAGGCCGTGGACCTTGGAGCGCACGGAAGCTTCCTTGCGGCATTGGATCGTCCCGGTCGCGGCGATCATGCTGGTCGCCGCAACCGAAGGTTGCGGCGACTTCTCTTTGTTTTTCCATCCCATGACCGCCCCAGCGGCGGACGCGGTTGCGAGCGCCGCGATCACCAAGCGCATCCTTTTCATAACCCTCCTGCCGGGGCCCCCCGCGGGTGGGCCCCCGCCGTGAGCCTCCCGTCCTCCATCAAGACGACCCGGTCCATGAACTGCGCGACGCGGAGGTCATGGGTGACGACCACCACCGCGGCGCCGGCTTTCCTGGCCCGCTCGGCCAGGAGCTCCATCACGGCCCGGCCGTTGACCGCGTCGAGAGCGCCGGTGGGCTCGTCCGCGAGGATGAACTGCGGCCCGCCGGCCAAGGCCCGGGCGATGGAGACCCTCTGCTTCTCGCCTCCGCTCAAGTCCGCGGGCGGGAAATCCGCCCGCTCGCTCAAGCCCACCGCGTCGAGGGCCCTGAGGGCCTCGCTCTCCGTGTCGCGGGCGGGACGGCCCCTCAGCCTCAAGCCCAGTTCCACGTTCTGCTTCGCGGTCAGGGCCGCGAAGAGGTTGAAGGCCTGGAACACGAAGCCGATCCTGCGCCGGCGCAGGCGCGAGAGTTCCTCGGGCCCGAGCCTTGAGATGTCCTCCCCTTCCACCAGGATCGAGCCCTTGGTCGGGGTGAGCATGGCGCCGAGCATGCTCAGCAGCGTGGTCTTTCCCGAGCCGGAGGGCCCCATCACGGCCACGAACTCGCCCCGCGCCACCGCGAGGTCCGCGCCCCGCACCGCCTCGACGCGGATCACGCCGCTCTCGTAGACCTTCCAGACGCCGCGCGCCTCCAGCACCGGCTTCATGCCCTGAACACCATGGCCGGGTCGAGGGAGAGCGCCTTGCGCACGCTCACGACCGACGCGGCGAGGCAGAGCACGATGCCGAGGCAGAAGACCGCGGCGTAGAGCCACGGCGGGATCGCGACCGGCAGGCCCAGCCCCTCGAGAGCGCGGGCCAGCCACCAGACCACGACGATGCTGAGGACGTAGCCCAGCAGGGCGCTGGCTGCGGCCTGGGACCAGAGGATCGTGCGCACCTCCGAGTCCGTGGCGCCCAGGGCCTTCAAGGTGGCGTATTCCCGCAGGTGCTCCATGGTCGCGGCGTAGACGGTCTGCCCCACGATGGCCAATCCCACCACGAACGCCAGGAAGGTCATCATCAGGAACCCGAACCCCATCCCGGTCTGGATGGTCCAGTAGAGCTTGGTGCGCCGGCTGTACTCGGACTTCGTCAGCACGTCCACGTTGGGCAGGCGCTCGGCCAACCGGCGCTTGAGCTCGGTCGGGGAGACCCCGGGCTCGGCGCGCGCGAGGATGAACACCGTGTTGCGCTCCCCGATGTAGGAGATCAGCTTCTTGGCCGTGCCGTAGGACGCGAAGACATAAGGCGCCGTGGTCAGGGACCGCAGGCCCCGGGTCATGCCGGTCACGCGCGCCTCATGGCCCATGATCTCGGTCGTGTCGCCCACGGAGAGGCCGCCTAGCTTGCGGCACCCGGACTCGTCCAGGATGATGTTGTCCCCGCCGAGCACGCTGGAGGCGTCCCCTGACACGAACCCCGAGGGCTCGCCCCAGCCGCCCAACGCCTTTCCAGAGGGGCGCGGAGCCCCCCAAGCGGGCTCCGCGCGGGGCGCTCGGCCTCCGGCCTCGACCGCGCCCCAGCCGCCGCCGACAGGGGGATGGTAGCCGATGATCTCGACCTGCTCGGTGCCGCCTCCGGGCAGGCGCAGGAAGCCCCAGCCGAAGATGAGGGTCTTGGCCTCGGCCACCCCCGGCGTGGAGCGCGCCTTGTTGAGGTAGCGCTCCGGGAAAGGCCGCGACCAGTCGAAGTTGGGCGAGTTGCGGCTCACCACCCAGACGTCGGCGTCGGTCCGGTCGATCATGCCCGAGGCGCTCTTCATGAACCCGAGGTACATGCCTCCCTGCAGGAAGATGAGGACGATGGCGACCGTGATGCCGGCCAGGGTGATGAGGAAGCGCACCTTGTCGTGCAGGAGGTTGCGCATGGCGACGGCCGCCATGCCGGCGTGGACCGGCCCGGCCGCGCGCTCGGCAGCCGCGAATGCCAGCGCCGCGACCGGCGCTAGGCCGGCCAGCCTCTTGCCTTGACGCCTGACTCGATGAACTCGATTCACTTATTCTGAAGGAAGATGACGAAGTCAGGCCCTTGAGATTTCGGGTAGTCTGCCGCGGACTTGAACGGCCTGACCCTCGCCAGCTGGTCCCGCCGCACGTCCATCCCGACCCGGTATTTGCCGGGGTGGACGCGCAGCAGCACCTTGGCTTCCCGGGAGCCCAGACCCCGAAGAGAAGAGACGATGAGATCACCGGAGGCGCAGACCAGGATGCGCTCGACACCTTGCCCCACCAGGAACGCCTGTCTCTGAGGCTTCGAGAATTTCGTCTTGGGTTTGGGCTGCAGGAGCCGCAGCTCCACCTTGTAGACCCCGGAGCCCGGCTTCCAGACCATGAGCTCACCCCGCGCCTGGCGATGGTTCCAGTATTGGTCGAGGTGCTCGCAGGCGATCTCCATGTCCTCATGCTTCCAGCCCGCGCCGTAGGGCGGGTCGCGGTCGAACTCCCAGGCAGCGTCCCAGGCCTCATCGTAGTGTCCGGGCTTGTTGGCGGGCGAGGACCGGTCCCAAAGCCCCAGCAGGGGCGCGTCAGCCTCGAGGATGGCGATGGCCGTCATTTCCTTATGGTATCATACGCCGTCATGGCTTCGCCAGAGAAGTGCCCTGGCTGCGGCTCTCCGGTCAAGCCCGACTGGACCGTGTGCGGCCACTGCCTCCTGCCGCGGCACATCCTCTCCATCTCCCCGGCCAGCCAGGACAAGCCGGCCGGGCCCAAGCCCTCCAGTCCCTTCGCCGTCGCGGGCGCCCTTCGCTTCGGGCTGGCCGTGCTCGTCCTGGGAGCGTTCATCTACTCGCGCCAGAAGACCGCCCTTCAGCTGGCGCCGCCCCGGCCGCCGGCCGTCGCCGCTCCGGCGGCGAACTCCCCGGACGCGGCCGGCGACGCCTCGACGACCGCGGGGGATGTCTCCGTCCAGCGCTCGCCCGCGAAGGAATGGACCATCAAGGGGCAGGTCTACGACCTCTCGACCCTCAAGCCCGTCGCCGACGCCCAGCTCGCCCTCACGGACAAGCTCTCCGGCCTGCGCTTCACGGCGAAGACGGACCCGGCCGGCGTCTATTCCGTGAAGGTGCCGTCCATGTCCGAGGGAGGCTACGAGGTCGCGGTGCTCATCAAGCGCCGTCCCAGACCGTTCCTTGAAGAGATGGATCCCCCCTACAAGACGCAGAACCCCGAACGCCGCCGGGACGCTCTGGAGCTGCTGGACAGCCCGAGCCTCGCGCACGTGGCCATCATGCTCACCGGGAGCGATTCGGAGTTGCTCTACGACCTGGTGGTCGCCCAACAGACGCGGCGATAGCCCGAAGAGTCAGGTCGCCCTAGTCGCATTCCCGGCCGCTCTCCAAAGCCTTATAGGAGATGGCAAGGATGGGCAACACGCTTGCGAGAAGCAGGATGATGGTTCTCAGGCTCATGGTCGCATCACGGCCGCAGAGGAAGCACAGCCATTCGATCGGCATCCGTTCAAGACCTCCGTCCGAAGAGCCAGCCAGGTGCCTGGACCGGTCCGCGGGAAGCGTCGACGATAGGATGCCGGGAAAACCGCCCGGCCTCCAGGGTCTGAAGGCCGGGAACGGGAAGGGACGAAAGGCCTACTGCCCCGAGCGGGCGTCGATCTTCCCGACGCGCTCCTGAGCCTTCTTGGCCAGCCTGTGGGTCGGGTATTTGGACGCCACCTGCTGGAAGGCCTCCTTGGCCTTGGCGTCGTCCTTGAGGTCTCCCTCGTAGATCTCCCCCACGGAGAAGAGGGCCTCCGGAGCGTCCGCGGCGTCCGGGAACTTGGTCGCGAGGAGCTTCTTCAACTCCGCCTCCTGGCCGAAGTCCTTCAGATTCTTGCGGGCCACCACCGCGGCTTCTTTGAGGGCCTCCACCGCCGCGGGCGCGCCGAAGTCCTCGGCGACCCGCTTGAAGGTGGCGACCGCGTCCTGATGCTGCTTGAGCCGGTCCCGCTGGAGCCGCGCCTGGCTCTGCAGGGCCTTGAGCGCGCCTTCGGTCCTGGGATAGAGCTTCGCGATCCTTTCGTACGCGTCGGCCGCCGAAGGGAAGTCCTTGATCCTCTCCTCCAGAAGCGCCGCCGTCCTCTCCAACGACGGCATGACAATGGGGGTCTTGGGATAGCGCTTCGCCAGGTCCTGGAAGGCTTCCACGGCCCTGTCGTACTTCTTGAGATGGTCGGCGTAGAGCACCGCGACGTTCCATTGCGCCTGAGCCACCTGGCCGCTCTCCGGGTAGACGGCGGCGAGCCTCCTGAGCACGTGGAGAGCCTCGTCGTACTTGGAGGCCTTCGTGTGGAGGTCGGCGAGGGCCATTTGGACCTTGTCCGTCTCGAAGTACGCCGGGAAGCGCTCCCCGAAGCTCTCGAACTCCTCCGCAATGGGCTCATAGAGCTCCTCTCCCGCGGTCTCGACCAGGCTGCGGAGCATGGCTGAGAGGCGCTCGGCCTTGCCCGGCTTGTCCGGGACGCGGACCAGCCCGCCCAAGGCCTCCCGGGACTTGCGGGACATCCTCTTCTCCACGATGCCCATGTAGTCACGCTTTGCCCGGGATGCCTCGTCCGCATCGGGATACTCATAGAGGAAACTCAGGTACGCGACCACTGCGGCCTTCCATTCCTTGCCCTTCTGGAGCAGCTGCGCTGCCAGGAGCCGAGCCTCCGCGCCCACCTGGCCGTCCGCATTGCGTCCGGCCAGGGAGACGGCCTCTTCCACGGCCTCCGGGATGGCTTTGGCGTCCTTGTCCTCCAGGATGGCCTTGAGGAAAGCAAGTTCCGCGGCCGACTTGTCCGCCTTGGCCTTCGGAGCTTCCGCTGCCTTCTCCGGAGCCTTCTCCACCGCCTTCTCTTCAGCCTTCTGCTCCGGCACCCCTTGCAGTTCCGCGGGAACCGGCTTGCCTGGCATCTTGGGCTTCCAGCCCTCCTCTTCCACGGCCTTGGCCGCGGCGCGTTCTTCGGCCGATTCCCGGACGGCGGCCGGCGCCGTTCCGCTTCCGGCCGTGCCGGGGGAAGCGGCCGAAGGCCGTGTGGGGTCCCCCTGCGCGACCGGCCCCGGCTTGTCCTGCGCGCCGGATTCATCCTGGACCTTGGCGGCATCGGCCTTGGGCGGCGGAACCTCCCCCTGCGCCCGCAGAGGCAGCGACATCAGCAGAGACGCCATCAATAGATTCATGGATTCCTCCTAAAATTCCCTCCGGCAGGACACGGCCTGCCCCAGGGTGCGCTCGTCGATGTAGTCCAGGCTTCCCCCCAACGGGACGCCCTGGGCGATCCGGGTCATCTTCACCGACGGCCCCCTCAGGAGCTGGGCAAGGTAGAGCGCCGTGGCCTCACCCTCGGTGTCGGCATCAGTGGCCAGGATGACTTCGCGGATGCCGGCGGCCCGGTCCTTCACCCGCCGCACGAGCTCCCGGATGCGCAGGCTCTCCGGCCCGACGCCGTCCAGCGGCGAGAGCCTGCCGTGGAGCACGTGATAGAGCCCGTGGAAGCTGCGGGTGCGCTCGACCGCGCCCACGCCCTGCGGGTCCTCCACCACGCACAAGAGCCCCTTGTCCCTCCCAGGGTCGGAACAGACCGCGCAGAGCTCCCGGTCGGTGTAGTTGCAGCACCGCGCGCAGGCGCGAATATTGGACCGGGCCTCCTGCATGGCCTTCAGGAACTCGTCGGATTCCGCCGCTGGGGAACGCAGAAGATGCAGGGCCATGCGCTCGGCCTGCTTCGGGCCGATCCCTGGGAAACGCTTGAAGGCCAGGATGAGCCGCTCCCAGGCTTTCATTTCTTCTTGGTGAACTTGACCGTCCCGCCCAGGATCTTCTCGGCCTTCTTCAACGGGGAGGCGGGCTCGCCGGATGCCGTCACGTCGGACTCCGAGACGCACTCCGCCGGACCCGCGTCGTCAGGACCGGGGACCTCCGCGGCCTCGGAGGCCTCAGGAAGCCCCTTGCCGGATTCCACGACGACAGCCACGGGCTTGCCCAGGATTGTGGCCAAACTGGCCTCAATCGCCGGAAGGCTCTTGGCTGCCGCCTCCAAGTCGAACTCCCGGTCGAATGTCAGCCTCCAACCCCCGTCCGGGCTGGTCAGCGGCCTGGCGTGGCTGAGGACCTCCGCCAGGATGGGCCTGTCCTTGAAGGACCGCGCGACCGCTCGCCAGACCTCCTCATCCCCGGAGGACGCCTCGGCCGGCTCCAACTCCCCCGGGCCGTCGGCCGAGTCCCCGGCACGCGGCTGGCCTCCGGCCTCGACCGCGCCGACGGCCCCCAGCCTGCCTTCGAGCGCCTCCAGGCGCTCGACCCAGGCGGCCAAGTCCGCGGCCTCATGGAGGCAGCCGTACAGGCCCAGTTCCAGGACGCTCCTCGGGGAATCGGTGGACTTGAGCTCCTCGGCGATCCTGTTGATCCTCTGCAGAAGACAGCCCAAGCCCTGGCTGGAGACCTCGCGGGCGGCCCGGCTCCAGGAACGGTCGGCGGCCTGCCTGACCCCCAGCTTCTCCAGATAGACCGCGTGCAGGGACTCCCTGAGGTCCCTGACCAGCTGGCCCGGGTCGATGCCCTCGGCCAAGGCCGCTTCCAGCCTTTCGGCCAGGACCCGGACATCGCGCTTGAGCAGCGCCTCCCCGAGCCCGAGCATCAGCTCGGCCGGGACGAGCCCGAACATCCGGCGGATGGTCTCGGCGGTGACGCCTTTGTCGCTCAAGGTCCAGGCCTGGTCCAGGAGGCTCACGGCGTCGCGCAGGGAGCCGGCGGCGTGCCTGGCCAAGGTCTCGACGGCATCGTCCTCGACGGCCATCCCTTCCTTCTTGGCAAGGGAGCCCAGGTGCGCGACCATGGTCTCCTGGTCCACCGGCCGGAATCTGAAGCGCTGGCAGCGGGAGGCGATGGTCGCCGGGACCTTCCCGGCCTCGGTCGTCGCTAGGATGAATACGACGTGCGGCGGCGGCTCCTCGAGGGTCTTGAGGAGCGCGTTGAAAGCCGCGGTCGAGAGCATGTGGGCTTCGTCGATGACGAAGACCTTGTAGCGGTCCCGGTTGGTTGCCAGGCCCACGGTCTCGATGATGACCTCGCGCACCTTCTCCACCTGCGTATGGGTGGCGGCGTCCATCTCCAGGACGTCGATGGAGCTCGACCGGGCGATCTCGCGGCAGGGGTCGCACTTCCCGCAAGGCTTGGGAGTCGGCCCCTGGGCGCAGTTGAGCGCCTTGGCGAAGATGCGCGCCATGGTCGTCTTGCCGACGCCTCGGGGCCCGGTGAAGAGATAGGCGTGCGCGATCCTTTTCGAGGAGATCGCGTTCTTGAGGGTCTGTGACACGCCGTCCTGGGCCAGGACCTCGTCGAAAGTCTGGGGCCGGTATTTCCGGGCCAGGACGGTGTAGGGCGCTTTATCAGCCATGATTCAACCCTTGTTCCCCTCCATGCTGACGTCTCCGGGACCCCACGCCATGACCTGGAGGAGCCCGCCGATGATGGCCATGTTCTTGAGGAGGTCGATCCTCTGGTCCGGCGCCAGGTGGAAGATGATGGTCGCCGCGGTCACCAGCACGGCTAGCGCCGCCGCTGCCAGCCGCGCCTGGTAGCCCAGGACCAGGGCGATGCCGCCCGCGGCTTCCACCGCGGCGGCAACTATGCACAGGAGCGTCGCCAGCGGCACGCCGTGAGCCTCCATGTAGACGACCGTTTTCTCGAACTCCGTCACCTTGCCGAAGGCCGAGGCCAGGAAGATGACGGCCAGGAGGCTGCGTCCGACCATGGCCATGAGGGAATTGCGGTCGAGCATGGATTCTCGGCGTCCGGGAGACCGGGCGGATTCAAGCAGGATACCACAAGCCGTCCGGCGCTGTCAAACAACAGCCTCGCTTGACAACAACAGCCCGCGCGTGCGCCCCCTGGAAAAACATAATTGGCTATAATCCTTGGGCATGCCATGCCATCATGCGAAGCGGCTCATCTTGCGCGCGGCGCTGGGCTGCGCCGGCCTGGCGGCTTTCGCGCCGGGAACCGCCTGCGCGCTCTTCGGGGCCGACGCCCCCGCCCTGTGGCAGGAACGGTTCTTCTGGGACGCGCTGCTCACCGCGCGGGACCGGCTCGCCCGCACCCAGGCCGACCCGGCCCAGCTGGCGGTCCTCAAAGCGATCGCCGGGCAGACGGCCCAGCAGGTTGCCAACCTCTCCCAGATCCACGGCTACGTGAAGGCCCAGCAGGACAACCTGGCCTACGCCTTCAGCCAGAGCGACCCGGGCCCGAGCCTCGAGACCATCCACGTGAATTTCGACACCTTGGCCAAGGGCGCGGTCCAGGTCAGGAACAACCTCTACTACCTGACGGCCCGCTGCCGCATGGCCTCATCCCAGGCCCTCCCCGACCCCGAGGCGGGGCAGGCGAGCCTCGTCATCCTCAGCCAGATCCAGCAGCTGCAGCTCGCATTGAACGCCCTCTACCTCGACGCCGTGACCGTGCGCGGCAGGGTCTACGAGAACAAGTGGGCCGCGGACAAGTTCTTCCTCTACCGCACGGAGCTCCTGTACCGGAGCGTGGTGCGCATCCAGGACTCCATCTTCACCGTGTACAACTCGGCCCTGGAGCTCCATCTGCGCAGCCGGTGACCATGACCGGACGCATGCCATTGAGGATACTGACCTTCAACTGCTCGGCCATCCCGGTCCTGACGCCGGCCGTGCGGCCGCGCCTCCTGCGCTTGACCGCGGAGATCCGGAAGCTCGATCCGGATCTCATCTGCCTCCAGGAGGTCGGGCTCGAATCATACGCGCGGCTGCTCAAGGAAAGGCTGCGCCGGTGGCCCTTCTCCTTCTGGGAAAGGGCCCGCAGGGGAGGCGTGGTCTGCGGAGGCCTGGCCGTGTTCTCGAAGAAGCCGTTCTACGAGGCCTGCTTCGAGCCGTTCAGCAGGCAAGGCCCCTGGCTCGGCTACTCGCTCCTGGCGCGGATGAGCCGCAAGGGCATCATGCGGCTCAAGTTCAGAGACCCGGAGCTGGAGCTCCTCCATGCGCATCCCGTGGCCGACTACTCCGCGACCCGAAGGACATGGACGCGCTACGCCAAGCTCCAGGAACGTCAGGTCGCCCAGCTCATAGGCCGGGTGCGCTCCAGCGGCCATTCCGGCCGGCTGGTGGTAGCGGGAGACCTCAACTTCACCCCGGACTCAGGCTCCTACGCGGCAATGACCGACGGCCTCGGGCTGGTGGACCTCATGGAAGGAGAGCGCCGGCCCAGCATACTCTCCGACAGGGAGTGGGGAGCCTCTTTCTGGATACCGAGGCGCCGGGTGCGCATTGACTATCTGCTCGTGAGCCGGGACTTGATAAGACGCGGGAAGACCCGTGCCGGCTACGTCTTCGACCGGGTCTTCCGATGGAGCCGCACCCTTGAGAGCGCGCTGAGCGACCACTGCGGCGTCTTAGGAGAACTTCAGCCATGAACGACCCAGGATTCCTCTTCATGATGGGCGTCTACGGGACGCGGCCGGACCGGGAGACGGTCTCGATCCTCAAGGAGACCGGCGCGGCCTCGGTGCTGCTCCTGGCCCGCAACATCCAATCACCTGCCCAGACCCGGGCCTACACGCGCGGGCTCGTCCAGCGGCTCGGCCGAGCAATCCTCTTCGCCGTGGACCACGAGGGCGGCTGGGTCAACCGCTTCAAGGCCGGCGTGACCGCCTTCCCGGGGAACGCCGCCCTGGGCGCCGTCGGCGACGCGCGGCTGGCCCGAGCGGTGGGCCGGCACATGGCCTGCGAGCTCAAGGCCCTGGGCATCGGCTTGAACCTCGCGCCCGTGCTCGACGTGGTGAGACGCTACAATCCCGGCATCGGCATCCGCTCCTTCGGCCCGGACCCGGCGCTCGCAGGCGCCCTGGGCGCCGCCATGATCCGAGGCATGCAGGAGGAAGGCCTCCACGCCTGCGCCAAGCACTTCCCCGGCAAGGGCGCGGCCCGCGTGGACGCGCACGTCCGCCTGCCCGTCATCCCCCTCTCCAGGAGAGAGCTCGAACTGCGGCATCTGCCGCCTTTCCGCGCCGCCATCAAGGCCGGCGTCGCCTCGGTCATGACGTCACACGTCCATATGCCGGCCTTCGACCGCGTCCCGGCCACCTTCTCAAGGAAGATCACGCACGACCTCCTGCGCCGGGACTTGGGCTTCGACGGCGTCGTCATCAGCGACGACCTGTGCATGGGCGCGGTGACCGAGCGCGGCCCGGTGCAGCAGGCGGCGCTTAGGTCCCTGCAGGCCGGCCACGACCTCATCATCGTGGCCCACGACCCGAACGCCCAGCGCGAGAGCGTGGAGCTCGCGCGCTCGATGCTCGCGGAGGGCTCGCTCGACAAGGGCGAAATCGCGGACAGCATCCGCCGGGTCGCCGCCCTGGCGCAAGGGCGTCATGTCGCCGGAAAGGCATTGGCCGGCGACCGAGCGATATCGCGAGGAAGCGCCGCTTCCAAGGGTCGTTGGGAAGCGGCACGGGAGCTCTGCGAGCGCATAGCGCGCCAGGCGGTCTCGGTCGCGCCCGGGCGGCTCCAGCTCCCCCTGCGGGCCGGGGACGGGGCGGGCGTGCTGGTCCTCGTCCCGGATTTCCAGGAGGTCGCGGAACGCTTCACTTTCGAAGGCGGCCCACGCGGCCCGGAGGCCCAGGTGCGCAAGCTCTGCCGCGCGCTCCCGAAGGCTAGATTGGCCAGGACGCCGATCACGACTCCGGATGCGCGGCGCCTGGCTCCGGATATCTCCCGCGCCAAGAGCATCGTGTTCCTCTGCTTCGAGGCTATGCGCTTCGCCGGGCAGAAGGCGGCGCTCTCGCTCCTCAACAAGGTGCCGGCCAAGACCTGCGCCTGCCTCATCAGGAACCCCTGGGACAAGGCGCTCCTCTCCCCGAAGATGACCTCGATCGACGCCAAGGGCTACCGCAGCAGCCAGCTTTCGGCGGTGTTTCGCCGCGTGGTGGGCTGCGCCGGGCTTGCGCTCGCGGCCTCTGCGCCCTGGGCGCAGGCCGCGGGCCAGTCCATCAACCAGCAGATGACCTCGCCCGCGCCGGTATCGGTCACGGAGCTGCACGAGTCGTTCGTCGCGACAGTCGACGACGCTCAACGCGCCCGGATCATCGAGCGCCTGGGCGCCGCCACCCCGGTGACGACCCGCGACGTCCAGAGGCTCTTCGACCTCTTCATCCGCTTCCCGACCCTGCCCGTGCGCGGCGCCGTCATGCGCTCCCTGCACCGGCTCGACCCGAAGGCCTCGCACCTCGAAGCCATCTTCCTGTCCTACATGGAGGAGGACGACGCGGAGGAGGTGGTCTTCGGGATCAACGGCGCCCTCGTCATCCGATGCCCCGCCTGCCTCCCCAAGATCAGGGAATTCGCCCAGCGCCCCCTGCCGGGAGAGGACCCCGCGGACATCCTCATGCTCTCGGAGAAGAACGCCTGGTGGGCGGTCTACGAGGCCCTCTCCACCGTGGCCCAATGGGAAGGCAAGGACGCCCTCCCCTTGCTCAAGCGCCAGGTCAAGGAATCGCCCCGCGTGGCCGAGATCATGGCCCGCTACCTGTGGAAGGAGTCCTTCCCGACCATCATCGACTGGGCCACCGGGTCCAAGCGCTCCCGGGCGCGCGCGAGATGGGCCTTCAGGGCGGACGTGCCCCCCAAGGCCCTCAGGGAGACCCGCGAGGCCATGCTCAAGATACTGCGCGACAAGAAGGCAGACCGGGAACTGCGCCACCAGATCTCGATCAAGGTCGGCGTCTCTTCCACGGAGGAGGACGTCGCCGCCCTCCTCGGCGAATACGAGGTCGCCAAGGACACCGACACCCGGCTCGCGTTGAGCGCCGCGGTCTTCGCGTCGGGAAGCTCGCAGGCGATCCCCCTCCTCAAGAGGTACGTGGGTGAGAACGCCAACCCCCTGTCGCGCGCGGGCGCCTTGGGGCAGCTGCGAAGCATGCTCCCGAAGCCCGAGTACCGCGAGCTCCTGGAGTGGGTCTCCAAGAACGACCCCAACCCCGACAACAGGGTTGACGCCCTCGACCAGCTCCAGGGCAAGGGCCGGGAGCCGGCGGTCCTCGTCGTCCCGGCGCCGTGACCCATGAGTAACATGATGCTTGACACGCATCATGTTCTAGACGTATGATGATTGCGATGCCCGCGTTCTGGGACCGCGAGAGCGAACTCTCCCGCATCCGCCGCCGCCTCGGCGGGGCGGCGTTCGGGTACGTGACCGGGCGCCGGCGGGTCGGCAAGACCGCGCTGCTCCTGGAGGCGATCCGCCGCTTCGGCGGGCTCTACCATCAGGCGGTGGAGGGGACGGCCCAGCAGCAGCTCCTGCATTTCGCCGATGAGATCGGCGAGGCGCTTCCCATCTTCCGGGACGTCGTGCCCAGAACGTGGAGCGAATTCTTCCGCCTGCTGTCTCGAGCGAGTCTTCCCCCGCTCATGGTCTGGGACGAGTTCCCCTACTGGAGCCAAGGCGATGCGGGACTCGCGAGCCTGGCGCAGAAGTGGGTGGACCATGAGCTGCCCAAACGCCGGACCCTGCTGCTTTTGTCCGGGTCCGCCCAGTCCATGCTGTATTCTCAGTTCCTAAGCCACGCCTCCCCGCTGTACGGGCGGGCATCGCTGCGCATCCACCTGGAACCCCTCGGCTATCCGTGGTTCTGCCGCGCCCTGGGCTATGACCCGGACCGCGCTGACTCTTTCGTGAGGTTTTCGCTGGTCGGCGGAGTGCCTCATTACTGGAAGCTCATGCCCCGGGGAACGCCGACGCAACAGGCCGCCGAGCTGTACTTCGAGCCCTCGGCCATCCTGGCGGAGGAACCCGTCCGCCTGATCCGGGACGAGGGGGTCGTCGGAGCGCTGCCCAAGGCCATCCTGGACCTCGTGGGCAGGGGGGTGGCCAGGCCGAGCGAGCTGGCCTCCCGGCTGGGAACGGCGCAGGGCAACCTTTCCCGGCCCCTGGCATTGCTGTTGGAATTGGGGCTGATCCACCGCGAACTCCCGTTCGGGGAGTCGAGTCGGACCACCAAACGCGTCTTGTACGGCGTCCAGGATCCGGCGCTCGCTTTCTACTACGGGACCTACCTGCCGTCAAGAAGTCGGTGGAAAACCCTCCCAGCGAAGGAGGTCGAGCGCCTGCTGCATGGCCATGCCTCCCGCTGCTGGGAACGATTCTGCCGGCAGGCCTATCCAGGCTCGGGGCGATACTGGGAAGCCGGCGTCGAGCTCGACATGGTGTGGCGTCCGGACGGCAAGAAGCGCGCGCTCGTCGCGGAGTGCAAGTGGTCCCGGGTCGGGGACTGCGAGGGACGGTCTCTGCTGGAGGATCTCCGGGCGCGCTTCTGTCGGTCGGCCTTGGCCCGGAGATTCCACGCGGTCGATTTTCGCGTCTTCAGCCAAAGGGACCTCCCGGAGATCGCCCGCAGGTTCAATTCTTGAGCCTGGCAAGCTCGTCTTCAAGTTCCCGCTTGGTGTCGTCCGAGGGGCCGGCCTCAAGGCCCTTCTGGAAGGCCTTGATCGCGTGGGCTTTGTTCCAGCATGCCATGTCGGCGTCCGACCAGAACAAGGAATACCAGGCGGTCATGCTGCAGGCGTCTTATCGGTGGGGAGGCTCTCCCGCCAGTCCCTGACGGGAGCCCTGCGCCAACGGTCCCCCAGCCACGATCCGCGCCACCTGCCTGAGGCATTCGTCGGGCACGATCATCAAGCGGCAATGGAGCGCGCGAGCCTGGGAGAGAACCGAGGACAGCCTTGGGTCGTGATGGGCGCTCTCGACCCTGGCGACATGAGGCTGCTTGGCGCCCAAAGCCTTGGCGACGGCCTTCTGCGACAGCCAGCGCCTCCTGCGCATGATGGCCAGTTGAGTCGCCACCGGCATTTCAGAGAACCGCTCGGCGTATTCCTTCGCCAAGGCCGCGCTCTTCCCCAGCATCTCAACCAGATGGAGGTCAAATTCGCTCTTGGTCACTCTTCTCATGAGATCCGCCTCATTCTCTCCTGAGCCAGCCGAAGGGCATTCTTCGGAGTCTTGGCGCTCTTCTTCTCAATGCCGTGAAGCAACCATACTGCGCCCCGTACCACACAGAGGAAGACTCGATACTGCGTTCCCTCAAACCGCCTCTTGAGTTCCCAAAGGCCTCCGCCAAGGGGCCGCAACGAAATCCGCCTCGACCTGAGCCCCTCCGCTCCAAGCGTTTCCAGGTCCAATGCCAGCTTTGCGTAGGCCGCAGGCCGCGCCTGCGCCAAGTCCGTGAGGTAATCCCTAACCGGACCAGCTCCTCCTTCGGGGTAGAAACGAATCCTTAGGAACGACATTATGGAGTATAACATATGCGTTATATTATCGCAAGACCTGGCCCATCTCGACCTCACCCAGTTTTTGACGGGCCCGTCTGGGGGCAAGCGTCCCGGCCTCTATCCGTCGGGGACGCGCTCGCCTAGAGGCGGCGCTCGGCTCTCGGCCTCCTGCATGCCCAAGTCGTCCTGCGAGACGCCCCGTCGGACAGAGTCCGGGCCGCTTAAACCGCATCAAGCCCGCCTCCCTGGGTGAGGCTTGCAAGCAGAAGGATGTAGGCCAACCCTCCCGCTATCCGGTAGTACGCGAACTTCGGCGCGGGCCCGA
>JACQWX010000136.1 GCA_016209035.1 Elusimicrobiota bacterium
GGTGGGTCGGATCGGCCGGGTGCGAGCGTCCGCCAGTCAATCCCGATGCACGACGAGCGAGCAGAGGCCGATGGGCCCCACCGGCGGCAGGACCCCGAGCATGATTTGAATCGGGCAGGCTGGCCCGTCAGCCCTCAGGGGAAAGTGGGTGAGGTCGAGCGACGATTATATTGATATAGTTCCCCCCATGACCGAGCCTAGCGAGCCCTGGGCTTCGCCCAGGACGGTTCGAGACGGAAGAGCCTATACGAACCAGGGAATGGTTGATTCTGACCGAGCCATAGGCGAGGAAATGCCGCTTCCGAGATCCGTTGGGAATGCGGCCGAGGTCGTGGGAAGGAAACCATGACCGAGGGCTACATCACCCGGGCCGGCCGGGAGAAGCTCATCAAGGAAGTCGAGGAGCTGAAGGAGCGCAAGAAGGTCCTCTCCCAGGAGATCGGGGAAGCCCGGGAGAAAGGCGACATCTCGGAGAACGCCGAGTACCACTGCGCCAAGGAAAGACTCGCCGAGGTCATGCGCCGCATCGACGCGGCCCAGACCAAGTTGGGCAAGGCCAAGCTCATCGAGGAGGTCAAGTGTGATCCGGACACCGTGGCCATCGGGATGAAGGTGACCCTGCAGGACGCCGCCACGGGCGACGAGCTCGAATATTGCCTGGTCGGCACCGAGGAGTCGGACCCGGCCGAGGGCAGGATATCCGTCTACTCCCCGCTCGCGCAGGGGATCCTGGGCAAGAAGCAGGGGGAGGACGCCGAGGTCACGCTCCCCGCGGGCAAGCGGGTTTTCAAGATCCTCAAGACGGAGCCCGCGCTCTGACAACCCCGACACCCTCTCGCACGAACGGAGCCTGGATGACCCTTCTCAAGACGGCGGTCCTCGTCGCGGCCCTGAGCCTCGTCCCGGAGGCTCAAGCCCAGCCCGACACCCAGCCCGGCCAGGCCAAGGAGACTGCCGAGGCCGAGACGACGACGCCCTGGTACCTGCGCTGGATGGTCCAGGACACCAAGCGCGGGATGTTGGTCAAGATCCCCATCGTGGACACGGATCCCAACCGCGGCACGACCGGCGGGTTCATGCCCATCTGGATCAACAAGAAGCCCGGCACGGACCGCATCCAGACCATGCACGCGCCGTCCATCACCTACAACAGGGTCTTCGGGCCGGTGCCGACCTACCGGTTCTACTACTACCCGACCACGGTCTCCACCCTGCACCTGCGCGTGGCCGAGTCCCTCCAGATCGAGCGCGAAGCCCTGGCCTTTTACGAGGACGAGGACCTCTTCGGCAAGGACATCAGGTTCTTCGGCAAGCTCCAGTACAACATCGACGGCGGCAGGCGCTTCTACGGCATCGGCCCGGACACCCCGAAGAAGAGGGTCCCCCAGCTGCAGCAGAACGGAGATCTTACCTACAGGCTCAACACCGGGGAGAGCAACTACGCCGAGGACTACATACTGGTCCACCTGTCGGCCGGCGTGCCCATCGTGCCCAAATCCGCGTGGCGGCTCCACGGCTACAACTACTACATCTCCTGGAAGACCTGGAACGGCAAGGTTCCGAACCTCCCCGCCTTCTTCGACACCTATCCCGGCTGGGGCCCCAAGTACCGCCAGCAGACCGATATCCTGGGCGCCAAGCTCGAGTATGACACCCGCGACCACAGCGTGACGCCCAGCCGCGGCGAGTACCTCAAGCTCTACGCCGAGACCTCCATCAAGGGCTTCATGAGCGTGCACGACTTCCAGCGCTACGGCATCGACGCCCGCATCCTGTATCCCTACGACCCGGACGGGAAGCGCTTGATCGCGTTCCAGGCCAAATTCGACCAGGCCCTCGCCAACGCGCCCTTCTGGTTCCAGTCAGGCTTGGGCGGCAAGTGGAGCCTGCGCGCCTACGGAGAGGGCCGCTTCATCGACCGCGGTACGCTGGTCTTCAACGTCGAGCACCGCGTCAACCTGTGGTCGGTCCAGCTGGCCGGCGTGGAGACCATCTTCGAGTTGAGCCCCTTCGCCGGCGTCGGGACCGTGTTCCACGGGCCCGAGCGCATGGCCGCCAAGTACATGAGGCCCTTGTTCGGGATCGGCGGCCGGGCGGTCGCCAAGCCGCAGGTGGTCGGCTGCGTCGACTTCGGCTACGGCCAGGAGGGCCTGGCCGCCTTCGTCGACATCAACTACGCTTTTTAGGCGCCAGGCGCCGTTTGCCGTTTGACAGGCCCAAGCCTAATTGGTATCGTTATCCCGATGGGCCCCGTCGGGGCCCTGAAGAAAATCGGAATTTTTGGGGGCTAGTCCAGCTATGGCCAAGAAGGCGCTCGTCATCGACGACGAAGCCGAGATGCTCAATCTCGTCAAGTTCACCTTGGAGCAGGGGGGCTTCCAGGTCGCGACCTGCGACAACGGCCGCCAGGCTTGGGACGCCATCGAGAAGGAGAAGCCCGACGTGCTCGTCCTCGACGTGATGCTGCCCGGCATCGACGGCTACTCCCTTCAGCTCAAGATCGCCCAGAACGAGGGCACCAAGAGCATGCCCATCATCGTGCTGACGGCTCTCGAGCCCTCCAAGACCCTCTTCCAGAAGTTCCCCCAGGTCGTGGCCTTCATGACCAAGCCGTTCAAGTCGGACGAGCTGCTGGAAGCGGCTCAGAACGCCGTGGCGGACAAGTCCAGCCAGAAATAGGCGGGCCTACTTCTTCGCCTCCCCCGACGCCGCGCCCAGGGCTTCCTTGCCGCGGCGAGCCTCCTTCGAGAAGGCCATGAACGGCGCCGCGAGCCTCAAGGCCCCGAGCACCGTGGTCGCGATCGCCGCGATGTAGAGCGAGGTGGAGATGGCGATGTTCCCCAGCAGGAACCCGTAGACCAGGGTGGAGATGATGGCGGACACGATGCCCACGAAGGACTGGGCCGCCAGCACCTTGGGCAGGTCCTCCTTGGAGAAGCCGCCCGAGACCTTCTGGTCCACGCCCGCCACCGCGATGCCGCCGAAGCCCAGCACGAAGGACTGCAGGCCGTAGAGGAGCACCACCATCCACATGGAAGGCGAGAAGATCATCAGCCAGAACAGCGGGACCTCGATGGCCGCGATCACGTAGAACGGGACCATGAGCGATTCCTCGGTCTTGAAGCCCAGCTTGTTGAAGAGCTTGGTCAGGGGCTTGACGAGCGAGGTCGCCAGGATGCTGCCCACGCTTGCCATCACGTTCATGAGCGCGAAGTAGCCCATGGGCGTGCTGGTCAGGCCTTTGAAGAACCAGCCGATGACCGGGAGGTTCAGGATGGCCTGCAGGCTCGAGCTCCCCTTGATGATGCCGGCCGCGAACTCGGGCAGGACGTTGAAGACCAGCGGATCCGAGAAGAGGTAGCTCACCAGGGTCAGGCCCAGCATGGTCCTGAGGAACCGGTTCTTCAGGATGAGCGCGAGGCCGTCCTTCAAGGACCTTCCCAGGTCCTTGACGACGCCGATCACTCCTTTGCCCTTGGCGGGCGCGGCCTCCCCGGCCGCCTGGGCCTTCGCCGCCGCCTCGGCCTTGTTGCCGAACATCTTGACCGTGGCGTAGATGAGCCCGGCCACGCCCACCGCGATGCCGTAGATGCCGTAGACCATGGCCCCGCCCACCCCGGTCTTGCCGAAGAAGTCCTTGACCTGGGCGAGCTGGCCCGCCAAGGCCGGGCCGATGATGGAGATGACGGCCGCCACGAAGGTGATGATGGAGTTGGCCTTGCGCCTTTCCTCGGGGGTCACGGACTTGTCGCCGAAGACCCGCGTCTTGGACGCGCTCTCCATGGTGACCGTGAGGCCCTGGAAGAACGAGTGGATGCCGATGAGTCCGAAGAGGATGGCGAGCGCCACGGGCATGCTGAAGATGCCGGAGAAGAAGAAGACTCCAACGGCCGTGGTCAGCAGGACCGACCGGATGAGCATGGACCGGACGAGCCACTTCTTGGGGTTGTCCGCGTTCTTGGCAGTGAACAGCGGGACGGTGATGTAGGCGAACGCCTGGGAAACCCAGTGCGCGACCCGTGCGAGGCTCCGGTTCCGCCTGATGAGCGCCTTGAGAGCCTCCGCGTTCTCGAGCCGCGCGTCGTTGCTCTCCTTGAGCGTGTTCTTGGTGAAGGCGGAGATGAGGTAGGGCAGCCCGACCATGTAGGCCTGGAACCCGACCAGGAACACGGCGTAGCCCTTCAGGTACCGCCAGAAGGACTTGTTGCGCTCAGGGTCCTTGAAGACCTGCTTCCACGAGCCTTGGGCCGGCTTCTCGGCCGCGGCGGCCGGCACCTCGGCAGAGGCCTTGGCCTCGCCTTCGGCCTGGGGCGTCCCGGTCAAGACGGGCTTGGCCAAGCCTGAGCCAGAAGGCACCGCGGCCTGGGCCCCTGGCCCAAGCGACGCGGCGACCGGCTCCTCGGCCGGAGCCGCCTTGTAGAACAGCTCGCCCGTGAGGGCGTTGAACTGGGCCGCGACCGCGTCCCTGCCGGTCTCGTCGGTCCTGGCTTCCTTGAGCTCCTTGCCGGCGATGGACACGGACTCGGAGGTGTCGGCGAGCTTGGTCTCGACCGAAGCCTTGCCGTCCGCGGGAACGGCCGCCAGGCCAGGCGCGAGCGTCGGAGTCAGGACCGGGACCACGGCCTCCGGAGCCTGGACCGGCAGGCCGCTTCCCATGTCAAGCGGAAGCGGCACGTCCGCGCCAGGAACGCCTGGCGCGGCCGACTCGATGACCGACGGGGCGAGCTGGACGCCGCCCACGGAGGGGAGGACGCCGTTGATGGAAAGGGTGATGTTCTGGCCGGAGACCGACCCTGGGCCGAGTTGGAGTTTAGGCACCGCCACGCCGGCGTTCACGGCGCCTGAATTCACCTGCCCGGTCTGGACGCGGATGTTCTGCGCCTGGGCGAGGGTGGGCTGGACTCCGATGCAGTAGACTAAGGCGACGGCCAGCACCCTAGAGAGGGGTTTCATGCTTTCATTATACTTGCGGCCGCCAAAACCCACCCCTGTCTTTCGGCCCGATATCCGGCGGTTATTGGGCCCAGACACCCTTGGGCCCTTTGAAGCGGCCACGGAACAGGTTCCCTATCGACTGCGGGGAAGCGCTCGCCTCGCCGAACCGCCGGGTCGTTCCGGCGACCACGAGGCCGTTGGCGGCGTGGGCCTGGGCCCAGGTCACGTCCACGCGCACCCCCGCCTTGGCGCGGTGCCGTTCCGACAGAGGCAGCTCATAGTCCACGAAGAGCCCGCCGTTGTCCACGCTCACGTCGGGGACCATGCCGGTCTCGACATAGCTCGACCCGGCGAGCCTGTTCTTGGCCTCCCAGGTCCGGTTATAGTAGTCGACCCCGCCGCGCAGGGTCCCGGGACCGGCGGCCAGGCCGGCCTGGAGCCTCCCTCCCACGACCTGGGTGGTGGCGTCGGTCTGCATGGAGTAATAGCGGGCCTTGCCGGCCGCGCTCTGCCTGAGCCGGTCGTCCATCAGATGGCGCACCCCGTCCCAATAGGCCTGCGCCTTGAGCTCCCGCACGACCGCCGAGACTTCCCGGACGGTCAGGTTCCAGTCGAGCCGCTGGGTCCGGTCGTAGTCCACGTCCATCAGCAGGGACGGGTAGAGGACATGCTCGGCGTCCTGGCGGGATAGACCTCCGTCAAGCGCCTGCCGTCGCCCGAGCGCGGCATCTGGGAGGACTTGTAGGCGTAGCCGGCCAACGCGTCGGACCGCGGCGCCCCGTACGAGAGGACGCCCGAGACATTGACGCTGTCGTAGGAGCCATAGGTCAGGCTCAGGTCGCCCGCCCATCCGCCGCGAGGCTTCTTGGTGACGACATCCACCATGCCCCCCAGGCCGCCGGGGTGCCCCAGGTCGTAAGGTCCCTTGACCACCTTAGACCTGCTCGATCTCCGCGAAATCATAAAAGACGGCCCATCCATGCGGTTGGGACACGCCCCGTGGAGGCGGACGCCGTCCACCAGCACGTTGATGTTGTCCTTCTGGAGGCCGCGGCTCCCGCTGCCCCCGCACGACGATCTCGTCGAGGATCGGGCAGCCCCCTTCGCAGGCCCCCGGGCGACACAGGGCGACCGCCAACCCCAGGACGACCGGCCGATACCCCCTCATTCGTCCTTCTCCTCTTCAGCCATGACCGACGCGCAGCTCTCGATCCGTGCGCATATACAGGCTATCAACTTACAGGGACCCGTTCAACCCGCCGCCAAGGTTTGATACCATAAGGTTCGATGCTGAGGAAGCAGTTCGCCGCGCGGGTCTGGGCCAAGCTCAAGGAGTTCGAGCGCAGGGAAGGGTTGCTGCGCAGGGGCGACAGGGTCTTGGCCGCGGTCTCCGGCGGGCCGGATTCGGTCTGCCTCGCGCATTTCCTCTCGGTCCAGGCCAGGGCCAAGGGGTTCTCCCTGCGCCTGGCGCACATCCATCACGGGCTGCGGGGAAGAGAGGCCGACCGGGATGCCGAGTCCGTCCGGCGGCTGGGGGCAAGGCTCGGCCTCCAAGTCCTCACGAAGAGATTGGATGTGCTCCGCGCCGCCGCAAAGCGGCGGCGCGGGAAAGAAGACGCGGCGAGACACCTGCGCTATGGCGCGCTCGCCAGGCTCGCGCGCGAGCATCGGTGCGGCAAGGTCGCGACCGGCCACCAGCTCGACGACCAGGCCGAGACGGTCCTGCTCCACCTCCTTCGCGGCACCAGGCTCGAAGGCCTCGCCGGCATCCCGGTCCGGCGGCCCCTGGCACGGGGCATCGAGCTCGTCCGGCCGCTCCTGCCCATCACACGCAAGGAGGTCGACCTGTACCTCAAGATGCATGGCCTCAGAGGCCGGCTGGACCGCACCAACCTCTCCCAGGATTTCACGAGGAACTGGGTCCGGCTCAAGGTCATCCCCATGCTCGAGAAGCGCAACCCCAGGATCCGTGAGCACCTTGACGGCATCGCGGCGCAGGTGGCCCAGATGCCAGGCGTCGACTTTCGCGAACGGAAGTCAACCGTTGGAACCTGGCGTACGCGCCGGCGGAAGTCGACGCCTGGCACCTCCACGCCATGAAGGCGTGGGTCCTGCGCGGTCAGGCTCCGATCCAGCGCCATCCGTTGACGCTGGCCCGATTGCCCAGGCCCGAACCTCGCCGAGGCGAGGTTCGGATCAAGGTGCTCGCCTGCGGCGTGTGCCGTACGGACCTCCACATCGTGGAAGGGGACATCCCCATGCGCCGCAGGCCGACGGTCTGCGGCCACCAGGCGGTCGGGGTCATCGATGCCTTGGGGTCCGGGGTCCGACGGCGCCTGGGCGAGAGGGTGGGCGTCCCCTGGCTCCACGCGGTCTGCGGGACCTGCGCCGACTGCAGGGCCGGCCGCGAGAACCTCTGCGCCAAGGCTCGGTTCACGGGCTGGGACGTGGACGGAGGCTTCGCGGAGTGGATGACGGCCCTGCAGGAATCCGCTTACCCGCTCCCTTCCCTCTATGCCGACGCCGAGGCCGCCCCTCTGCTGTGCGCGGGCGTCATCGGGTACCGGGCCCTGCGTCTTGCGGGAGCGGCCGACAGGCCCGGCGGACTTCGCCGCCGCGGCGAACTCGATTCCCGGCAAGGGCGCGGCTCCTTCATCCTGGGGCTCTACGGGTTCGGCGCCTCCGCGCATCTGACGCTCCAGGTGGCCCGGGGCCTGGACTGCTCGGCCTATGTCTTCTCCCGCAGCCCGGCGCACCGCAGGCTAGCCCGGGCCCTCGGGGCGGCCTGGGCCGGAAGCGCGGAGGATCGGCCGCCCAAGGCCCTCGACGGGGGCATCATCTTCGCCCCGGCGGGCGGGCTGGTGCCCAAGGCCCTCGGGCACCTCAGGGCCGGCGGCACGCTGGCCCTGGCCGGCATCACCATGAGCCCCATCCCGGCGATGGACTACGGCCTCATCTACGGCGAGCGGCGCCTGGTGAGCGTGGCCAACAGCACCCGGCAGGACATCCGGGAATTCCTGGCCCTGGCGGCCAGGCGGCGCTTGCGAGTCGAGACCGAGAGCTTCCCCTTCGAAGCCGCGCCTGAGGCGCTGCGGCGGCTCAAGGAGGGAAAGGTGCGCGGCGCGGCCGTGCTGGTCCGGACCGGGCCTCCCGCGATATGATAGGATTGGTCCGGAAGATTCGGCACCACGACCCATGAAAGGCGGTTCCGGCGCGAAGATACTGGCTCTGCAAGGGGCTTCCTACGTTCTCAGGGGCTTCAAGGCGCTCCTCTATCTCGGCGTCCTCTGCCTCCTCATCGCGGCCCTGCTCGGCGGCAGGAAAGACCTCGCCAAGTACCCGCAACTCAAGCGCCTCATCGCGGCCGAAGCCTCGGTCGAGGACCCGGCAAGGAATTTCCTCCGAGCGCATATCCCCACCACCTTCGGCGGCCGGGAGGTATCGCGCCTCATCCTGGGCGTCGGCGCCTTCATCCTGGCCACGCTCCTGGGCAACCTCGCCATGTCGCTCGGCCAGAAGGCGCAATGGCTCAAGACCAGACAGGACGACGTCGATGAGGACGCCGCCGCGCTCCTGGGCAAGCTCGACAAGCTCCAGAATGGCAAGCTCACCCGCGCCGAGCTCATGGAGATCATGGCCCGGACCAAGAAATCCCTGGAGAAGCACAAGCAGCGCCTGGCCTTCCTCTCCATCGACGTGGTCAACTCGACCGGCATGAAGCTCGGCGAGGACCCCAGCGTGGCGGAGCGCGACTTCAAGCGCTACAAGATCATGGTCGACGGCATCCTCAAGGACAACCGCGCCTTCAAGGCCGCCTGGACCCCGGACGGGGTCATGATCTGCTTCCTGGAGACGCGCGAGGCCGTGCTGGCCGGCCAGCAGGTCATCAAGGAGCTCTCTAGGTTCAACAAGGAAGTCAAGACCATCAAGCACGACTTCGCCGTCCGGGTCGGCATCAACGCGGGGGAGCTGCTGACCGAGGATTCCGTCCCCATGGAGGAGATGACGGACCGGGTCATCGACATCGCGGGCCACATGCAGAAGCACGGGGCCGTCAACGCCGTGTGCGTCTCCGAGCACGCCGTCAAGCCCCTGCTCAAGGAGTTCGAGTTCAGCCCGGCGAACCGCGAGGTGGACGGCTGCCCTGTCTACGAATGGAAACCAACTTGACGCCTGACACCCACAAGCCCTTCGTCCCGGCCGAGACCGTCATCCCGGAGTTCACCCCCATCCCCATGGTCATGGGGGTCGTGCTCGGCATCGTCTTCGGCGCCTCATCCCTCTACCTGGCGCTCAAGGTGGGCATGACGGTGAGCGCCTCCATCCCGGTCGCGGTCCTCTCCATCACGCTCTTCAAGGGCCTCTCGAGGCTCTTCCAGGTGCGCGACGCCACCATCCTCGAGAACAACATCGTCCAGACCACGGGTTCCGCGGGCGAGTCCATCGCTTTCGGCGTGGCCGTGACCATGCCGGCGCTCCTCATCCTGGGCTACGACATGGAGCTCGGCCGCATCATGCTGGTGGCGGTGCTGGGAGGCCTCTTGGGCGTGCTCATGATGATCCCGCTGCGCTACGCCCTCATAGTGAAGGCCCACCACCAGCTCGTCTACCCCGAGGGGACCGCCTGCGCCGAGGTCCTCATGGTCGGCGAGAAGGGCGGCACCAGCGCCAAGACCGTGTTCGGAGGCTTCTTCTTCGGCCTCTTCTACAAGATCGCCAACGTGGGCATGAAGCTCTGGACGGACATCCCGGAGAAGGCCTTGGGGTTCTTCAAGGGGGCCTCGGTCTCGGCCGAGGTCTCGCCGGAGCTCCTGGGCGTGGGCTACATCATCGGGCCCCGCATCGCCTGCATCATGGTGGCGGGCGGCATCCTCTCGAGCTGGGTGCTCATCCCCATGATCAAGCTCTTCGGCGACGGCTTGATGGTCCCCCTCTTCCCGTCCAAGAAGCTCCTCATCAGCCAGATGAGCCTGCACGAGATCTGGCGCAACTACGTCCTCTACATCGGGGCGGGCGCCGTGGCGGCGGGCGGCATCATCAGCCTGTGCCAGAGCCTGCCGACCATCGCGCGTTCGGCCTTGGCGGGCCTTGGGAGCCTCAAGGCCGCCGGCATCCAGACCAAGGGCGTCAAGCGCACCGAGGCGGACATCCCCATGCCCTTCGTGCTCCTGGGGTGCGCCCTCCTGGTCCTGGCCATCTGGCTCGCCCCCTCCCTGAAGATGAACATCCTCGGCGCCATCCTCATCGTGCTCTTCGGGTTCCTGTTCGTGACGGTCAGCTCGCGCCTGACCGGCGAGATCGGCTCCTCCTCCAACCCCATCTCGGGCATGACCGTGGCGACCCTGCTCCTGACCAGCCTCATCTTCCTGGTGCTCGGCTGGGTCGGTCCCGGCTACCGGGTCACGGCCTTGAGCGTGGCCGCCATCGTGTGCGTGGCCGCATCCAACGGCGGCACCACCTCCCAGGACTTGAAGACCGGCTTCCTCGTGGGCGCGACCCCCAGGGCCCAGCAGTTCGGCCTCCTGATCGGCGCCTTCACCTCCGCCCTGGTCATCGGCTATACCCTCAAGACCCTGAACGACGCCTCCACGGTCTACAGCGCCAAGGGCCTGCCCGCCGTCACGGTCCCGGACTTCGAGTCCCTGACCCAGCGGGAAGGCGTCAAGGGGCCCGGCGCTGAGGCCGACCGGAACCTCTACCGCGTCCTCCAGCTCCCCGAGCCGCCGGCGGAGGGCCCCTTGTCGGCCCTGGCCCCCGGCAAGTACCTCGTGGACGAGGCGGGCAAGCTCCGCTACCTAGTGGACCCCGGCATCAACGGGTCCCTCAAACACCGCGACGACGGCTCCCCGGTCCAGAAGTACGAGGCGCCCAAGGCGAGGCTGATGTCCCTCATCATCGACGGCATCCTCACGCGCAAGCTCCCTTGGGGGCTGGTCCTGCTGGGGGTGGCGATCGCGGTCGTGCTCGAGCTCTGCCAGGTGGCGTCCTTGCCCTTCGCGGTCGGGGTCTACCTGCCGCTCTCCGCCTCGACCCCCATCTTCTTCGGCGGCATGGTGCGCTGGCTCGTGGACAAGGCCATGTCGGGCCGGCTCAAGCCGCAGGAGTTGGAGTCGAGCCCGGGCGTGCTGTTCTCCTCGGGGCTCATCGCCGGAGGGGCCATCGCGGGCATCGGCCTCGCCATCCTCTCCATCCAGGAAGGCTGGGGCCGCGCGCTCGACATGAGCGGCAGGTTCCCCGGCCTGATCGAGAAGAACCTGCCCGCGGTCCTGGCCTTCGCCGGCATGGCGGTCGTGCTCTTCCTGGTGGGGACGCTGCTCAGCATCCCCAAGAAAGAGGCGCAGGCCCACCTGAAGGCCGGCGGCTAGGCAGCTGCTGGGACACCGCCCCATCCACGGGCCGAGGACTCCTTCCGCATGCGCGGGCCCCCACGGCGCCTTGCGCCCCTCCTTGAGGACGCCTCCGGGGGATGTCAGGTCCGTGATTTCCTCCGCGGTCAAAGCAAGAAGGTCCGCGGCCATGGCGGAGAAGCGCCCCCGGGACATCCAGGGGGTCTTCCCGCAGCCACCCCTCGATCTTGGATACCTTTGTTAGACACCCCAGTTCAAGTGCAGCTTTCTGTGATTCGCGGCACAGTCCCTCAGATACAGGTTGATCAGGCTTTGGTATGGCAGTCCTAGTTGCCCAGACAGACCCCTGAAGTAGCTTAGGGTCGGCTCGTCGAGCCGAATGGTAATTTGCCGTTTCAATGCCTTGGCAAATGGATTCGGCTTTGATTTGGAAAAGTCGTAGCTCTTTCTCATGATAGGAACCTCTCGTACTGTGCTCGTTCCCTGGGCATTGCGCGCCTAGCCGAGATGATGCGGATGACGGATTCAGATTGCCTATAGCAATAGCAGACTATAAGGATGCGGAGCTTGGCGCTCATGCCCAATAGGATGAATCTCTCCTCGCCATTGGAATGGTCCTTGTCCGGAATGTAGCGGCCGTTATCGTCGGCGAAGGCCGTTGCCGCATCTTCGAAGGAGACCCCGTGCCGGCGCTGGTTGAGGCGATTCTTCTTGGGGTCCCATTCGAATCGGTATTGCATACCTATAGTGTAACTACGATGTAGGGCACTGTCAAGGGGTCTGTGCGCATAACGCTGCGCTCAGCTGCGCGCGCTACCAACTTGTTAGAACGCCCATGCGCTCCGATTGTTTGAGGTGCTGGAGTGCGATGAGTGAGGGCCGATGGCTCTCACACGTTGCCACGAATGGGAGTCGTGGGATGCATGCCAGAGGTCATAGTTCCGCTGAAGATTCAACCAGAGCTCGGGAGTGGTGCCGAAGGCCTTTGCCAAGCGCAAGGCCATGTCCGGGGTGATATCGCCACGCTCGTTGACAATCTTGGATACGGTCTTGCGCGATACGCCCAGGGCCGCGGCTGCCCGAGAGATTGCCAAAGACAGCGGCTCGAGGTAGTGCCTCTTTAGAATCCCGCCCGGGTGCGTGGGCGGCCGCTTATTAGGAATCATCGGTTTTCTCTCCCTCTAGTGGTAATCCGTATAAGGGGGTATGCACTTAGCCCCACCTCGGTCCGCAAAGCTCCCCCGCCGTGGACTCCGACCTAGCAATCACGTGGTTGTATGTCATCGGCTTCATGGTCACCGCCTGCTGCATCAGA
>JACQWX010000133.1 GCA_016209035.1 Elusimicrobiota bacterium
AGTAGGCGTCGCAAGCAGGAGCAATGACTGGCATGGAAGCAGCAGAATGATGGCATAGAAACGGTGGGTGTGTCCAGTCGGAAAGATGACGTGAGGTGAGCGGCAAAGACAAGAATGGCTACGGGTTCACCGAAACCTTACGACGGGCCTCCGCGCCACTTAAGGAGAAACGATGCGCTTGCCGAGTGATTTCCCTAAAGAGCGCGGCCGGTCGCAGCACTAGCCCCGAGGCCTCGAAAGGAGCTGCCTGAGGCGCGCGGTGAGCTCGGTGAGGTCGAAGGGCTTCGTGATGTACTCGTCGGCGCCCAGCTCGAAGCCCTGCTTCTTCTCCTCCGACGAGAGGAACCGGCCGGTCATCATGATGAGGATCGTCTCCTTGGAGCGCTTGCGCAAAGTCGAGCAGATCTGGAACCCCGACGAGTCCGGGAGCTGGATGTCCATGATCACCGCGTCGGGGCTCAGCTTGAGCGCCGCGTCGATGCCGCTTTGGGCCGTGCCGGCCTGATGGCATTCGAAGCCCTCCAGTTCGAGGACCTCCGCGAGGCTCTCCCGCAGATGGGCGTCGTCGTCGATGATCAGAAGCTTGTTGGGATCGGCCATCAGGCTACCTCCTCATGTCCCCGCCGGGCGGCACCAGCTTGTATCCGACGCAAGGGATGGTGGTGATGAAGCGCGACGCGCGGCCCAGCTTCTCCCTGAGACGCCGGACATGCACGTCGACCGTCCGCGGCGAGCCGAAATAGTTGTAGCCCCAGACCCGCTCGATGAGGTAGGGGCGGCTCAGGACCCGGTTGGCGGAACTTAAGAAGACGTAAAGAAGGTCCAGCTCCTTCGAGGTCAGCGACACCTGCTTGCCGGCCACGTGCACCGTGTAGCTCGTGAGATTGAGCTCGACCTCCCCCATCTTGATGACCTCTTCGGAGGGGTTCACCTGGATGCGCCTCAGCACCGCCTTGACGCGGGCCACGCACTCGGCGACGTCCCAGTTGAGGGACAGGCATTCGTCCGCCCCCGCCTGGAAGAAGGATAACCGCAGGCTCCCCTTCTCGCGCGCTCCCGCGGGCCCGGCGCCCGGGGCCGGGGCCGTGGTGTAGAAACCGGCGTACGGCGTCTTGGGCCGGGAGTCCGCCTGGGAGGCGGGATCGGCGTGTTCGACCAGGGCGATGATCGGGAGCGTCCTCGTCGGGCCGCGGGCCCGAAGGTTCTTGACCAGGTTGACGCCGTCCTCGTCGGCGAGGCGAGACCCGACCAGCAGCAGGTCGCAGCTGCGGTTGGCCAGGAGACCCAGCACCTCCTTCGACCGCTGGGCGATCGTCACGGCGATGTTGTTGGCCCCCATGGCCTCCAGGATCCCGCCGGCGCGGTTGGGGTCCCGCGAAGCGTAGACTGCGTTGACCCTCATGTCAACGGCCCCCCCTCGCGGGGGGGCCGTTTCTGTTCGGGGGGGCTCGACCGTTTCATCAGGTCTTCCTCGTTCCGCTCAGGACGCCTCTCCCGAGGCCTCGTCGGAATCCAGCTCGAGCCTGACCCCGCCCAACCCCACGGTATCGCTGTAGAAGTTGTAGAGGACCACCGCCACGAGCGCGATGGCGTCCCACAGGATCGTATAGAAATAGACGAACATCACCGTCGAAAGGAATTTCTGCCACAGCACCATGCTCGCCGCGTACGGGGAGCCCGGCCGCAGGAAGACGAAAAGACCTCCCAGCAGGCCCAGCGTCGCGAAGAACGCCGAGAGGACCGGGCGGGTGGACAGCAAGACGGCGATGCCGGCCACCAGGCAGCCCAACGCCACCGTCAAGCCGCGCAGAACGGGCGCTTCGATTCTGATGCCGACCAATCCGACGACGACCCCGAGGACCACGGCCCCCAGGATCAAGGGATGGGAATGCCAATAGGGATTGACGCGCCTGACCTGATAGTTCACCGATACCTCCCTGGTGTCAGGCCTTTAGTTTCCGTAAGGTTGTCAAGATTCGTCCGTTTCATCTGATGAAGACTACGGAAACTAAAGGCCTGACACCTTGGGGAGAGATTAACAGACTTGACGGAAAGATGCAAGGGGGGGTGGCCGCCCCGTAAATTATTATAATGCTGCAGGACCTTGGACGGACTAGGCCGCGGAGTCGACGAAGCCTGCGGCGGGAGGTGGATGGAGTGGCATTCACGGCGAAGATCCTCATCTGCAACGTCGTTACCGCACCGAAGACGGACACCGTCCGTCAGGCCGCCAGCACGATGAAGACCGCCGGCATCGGCAGCATCGTCGTCGTAGAGAAAGACAAGCCCGTCGGGATGTTCTCGGAGCGCGATCTGCTCGGCCGCGTGGTGGTCCCCGGCCTCGACCCGGCGAAGACCCTGCTGGAAACGGTCATGACCCCCAACCCCGTCTGCTTGGACTGCTCCGAGCCGTTGGAGAAGGTCTTCTCCATCCTGGCCGAGGGCCGCTTCCGCCATCTTCCCATCACCGACGGCGGCAGCGTGGTCGGCATCGTGAGCATCCACGATCTGGCGAAGATGCTCAGCCAAGTGCTCCGGAAGGAGGAGCATGTCGAGTACTTCGCCGACTACATCCAGCGCAGTTCCGCCGCGGCCTAGCGCGGCCCGGGAACAGGCCGGACGCCGCTGGGCAGGATTCGCCCTGGCGGTTTCGACGACGGTCTCGGCGCTGCCCTGCGTCGCCCTCGCGCTGGAGATCCCCGTGCAGGCTCCGCCGGCCGCCATGGCGTTCTCCGCGGACAGCGGGCTGCTCGCGATCTCCCTCCAAGACAAGACGCTCATCGTCTACGACTTCTCCCATGGACGATTTCGACCGCGCGATCCAGCTCCCGGAGCGGGCATCAGCCCTGGCCTTCTCCCGCGACCGCGGCCGTCTCGCGGCCGGCCTCGCCGACGGAGGCATCCTTCTGCTCTCACTGGGGTCCGGGAAGCGCTACCGCCGGGCGGACGGGGAATGGATCACCCCTGGGCAAAGCTACCAGGTGTGGCGCGGCCACAAGGCCGCCGTCCTCTCGCTCTCCTTTGACAGGCAGGGTCGACTGCTCTTGAGCTCGGGTCCTGACGGGACGAGGACCTGGAGCGTTCCCGACGGCCGGCCTGTCGCCGACGACAAGGGGGCGGGGCGCGATCCAGCCTGCCCTCAGGGGTCGTCGCCTTCGGCTGGGCTGCCGCCCGGAGCCGGGCGCGACGCATCCTGGCCGGTCCACGCCGTGTCCTTGAGCCCGGATTGCCGGTACCTGGCCATCAACGGGCCGCGAGGGACTCCAGGCGGCGGCGCGAGCCGGACGATCGAGGTCTGGGAGACCGGCCCCTGGCGCCGGCCAAGGCCGGCAGGAAGGCCTTGCCAGCCCTGGAACCGAAGTCAAGAATCCTTTCGCCTCAAGGAGCAAGCCCGCCCAGGAGCCTTCTGCCAGGGACTTTCTCGATTACGGCCCTACGGCGATTTGGGCCGCGGTCGGCATCCTCCTCGCCTTGATACCCCTCGTCCTCGTGGCGGCCGCGGTTCGACGCTGGATCGCGCGATCAGGCCGCGACCCGGTCCGGATTGTCAGGGAAAGCTCCCGATCCGACCCCCAAGCCGCCTGCCAAGCCATGAAGAGCTACCTGGACCATGGCGGAGACCCCGCGGTATTCTCCCCCGAGGAGGTCTACGGCGCGTTCTCCTCGGCGGGCCGCGAAGCGGAGCTCCTCGCCCAATCACTGCCCCTCCCTGAATCCCACGTGATCTGGATCGCGGCCAAGCTCTCCCGAGAGGAGCGCCATCACGAGGCTGTCGCGTTCCTCTCCGACGACCGCTGGCTCTTCTCCAGCGTGCCTTCGGACTCGGCCTGCGAGGCGATCATCGAGGTCTACCGCCGCGCCGGCGACCTCCATGGCTTCTTCAACGCCCGCTGCGCCGGCAGGCCGCGCGAGTTCGTGATGGCCATCGCCCGCGCCCTCATGCGCATGGACCTGAAGGCGGGAACGACCAAGACTCTGCCCGGACCTCCGCCGCCTCCCGAGGTAAGGTTTCGGTGAACCCGTATCGGGTCGCGGGTTTTGGATGCTGTGAATCGGAGGCGTAAAGAGGCGCGTGCTTGAAGCCGGGCTCTACGTTGCGGTGGAGCGGGAGGCGGGCATGCGCGCGCGCAGGAACCGGTGTA
>JACQWX010000134.1 GCA_016209035.1 Elusimicrobiota bacterium
CAGCGCCCGCAGCCCCGCCGCCTGCACCGCTCGCATCCACCGGTAGAACAGCTCCCTCGACACGCACGCCTGCTCGCAGAGCTTCTTGACCGGCTCCCGCCTCCCCAGCCCCAGCAGGATCAGGTCCAGCCGCTCCCGCGGGCTCGGCAGCTTCACCGCTCTTGGCATCGGGTCCATGGCTCTCCTTGGCTCCCCCCGATTCTACCTTTTCGGCCGGCGCGTCTTTGAGCACCACCTCCGCGTCCCTCGCCACCACACGCAGCTCCTTGCCCCCGATGTTGCCCACGATGTAAGTCGGAGGACGGTACCCCGCCCTGGAGCCCTCCACCGCCGAGACATCCGCCGTGTTCGTCTCCACGATCTGCTTCACCTGCGCCCCCACCCCGTAGAACCGGTCCGACGGGTACAGGTTCCCGATCCCCTGGTGCGGCCAGCATACTGGGCGAGCCCATACCGACCGGGGTCTTGAATCCCGGAGCCCTGCTCTGTGTTCCGCCCGCGCCGGTTGCGGCGGCGGAGATCCTGCCGGAAAACCTGGCTGCGGCGTGGAAAGACAAGACCACATCCGGGCTTTCCATCGCCACAGGTCTTTCCGCGAAATTCGGGAAGAACCTCCCCTGGAAAACGGTCAAGGATGTGATCGCCAGCGCGCTGCAGGCGCGCTTCATTGAAATCCTCCCGGAGTCCCAACCATGGCCCTGCGACTTGGCATCGGCGCAGTTCGTCAAGTTCAAGGTCGTCGCCGGAACCGGTACTGGAGTGGGGCCCGGTGAGCCGGGCGGGGGTACGCGCGGCGAGACCAGGGTTCTGGCGGCTTCCGCTGAGTTGGAGCCGGCGCAGGTGCAGGAATTGGGCGATATCATGCCGAAGCTGCTCACCATCAAGACCAAGATGAACGTGCCGATAAAGTTTCATGTCCGGATCGAGTTGGGAGACGGTAAGAACCTGCCCCCCGCCGAGGCGACCAAGCAAGCCAACACCCTGCTCAAGAACGTGAAAGAGGGGCTGGAGTTGCGGTAGAAGAAAGGCATTGATTCCCGGGCGCTTTTGAAGGTAGTCCTGTCCTTCGCCTTGGGGCGGTATCGCCCGCAGGCAGGAGGGCAGTACGATGTCGCCGAAGCGCAAGAATACTCTTCTGACGGAGTTCGTGGTCGAGGTCTATCCCCATAAGGTCGCCTGGAACAATCTCGACCGCTTTCTCTTGGTACTGCTGCGCCAACAACCCGAAGACGGATTCCTTCGGGCGGTTCAGGCGAGCCATGGTTCCCGCAGGAAGGCCGTTCAGGCCAGAGCATAGCCTGGGCGGGGCCGTGTGTGACGGGAGAGCTGTCGAGACTCGTAAAAGCTGGCTGCCCGACTAGGATTCGGACTTGTCCTGTTTGAGCAGCCGCGCCTTGACGCGGCTCGCGCCGCCGGCCGCGAGGACCATGACGAGGGGCATGACCGGCACCCGGTAGCGGATGGGCGCGTGGCTGACCGAGTAGGTCAGGGCCACCACGAACACGAAGGCCGCCATCCACGGGACCCACGGGCGGCTGCGCCCCAGGTAGAGGCCCAACAGGGCCAGCGGCAGGATACAGCCGTCGCTCAACAGCGCCAGGACCCGCACCAGGGCGGTGTTGTGGGTGTAAGCCCTGTCGCGCGGCATGAGCCTCCAGATGCCGAAAAACCTGCCGGCGCAACCGGCCAGGAACCGGCCGGGCCTCTCGGCCAGCAGCCGTTTGGCGGCCGACTGGAAGGCCTCATTGCTCCGGGCCTCGGGCAGGCCGGAGAGGCGGTGGAACTCGGTGTCCTCCCCGGGCCTTCCCAGGATGCGGTTCTGCTCCTCCGTCCCCAGCGCCTCATAGGGCACCTTCAGCGCCCAGTACATCTGGATGCCTACCAGGCTCGACGCCGGGATGAAGGAGCGCATCACGACCAGGTTGCGGACGACCCAGATGCCTACCAGGGCCGCGACCGGGGCGGCGAACACCAGCGCCCGCTTCCAACGCCAGGGCCGGCCTGAGCCGAAGGCCGCGGCTGCGGCGGCGGTCGCGACTGCCGGGTTCAAGGCCCCGTTGGTCAGGCACATCCACCCGGCCAGGCCGCCGGCGGCTAGACATGCCGTCGGGCGTTCCGCGTCTGCGCCGAAGGCGCGGGCGCCGTGACGGATGACGAGGAGGAAGACCGCGGCCACCAGGAATGAGAGCAGCGTCTCCCTGAAGCTGTAGGCGCTGTAATAGATGAAGTACGGGTAGAGGACCGCCGTCCAGAAGGCAAACCTGCCCGCCCACGCGTCGAACACGAGAACCGCCAAGAGGCAGATCATCCAGGCGGTCGCGGCCGAGAGGACCGCTTGGGCGAGGATGACGGCCCAGGGGCTGCGGCCCGAGACGGCGTAGAGCCCCGCGATGAACAGGGTGTAGCCGGGCTCTCGTTGCGCGGTCGGGACGGACGGCTCATAGCCGTAGACCCCGTGGTCCAGGAGGTTCACGGCCAGGGTCTCGAACTCGTTGCTTCCGCCGAGCCGTTTCCCATCGAACACGCTCGCCGAAAAACCCAGGCGCAGGGCCAGCGCCACGGCCAGTCCCAGCAGCAGCTCCTTGCGGCTCAAGGCTTCTCGACCTCGCCGTCGGGCCTGCCCGTTCCGGGCAGGCCCGTTCCGGGCAGGCCCGTTCCGGTGGAAGGGTTCCCGGACGGCAGGTGACGCACCAAGTCGAGCGTGACGCCGAACGAGCCGAGCACGGTCCCGGAGATGACCGTCAGGCTCCCGGTCAGGACGTAGATCCAATGCTGGTGGATCTGGCGGCTCGTGACGTACTCGACGATCGTCCTCGTGTTGAGCAGGACCCCCGCAAGCACGAGCGCCACCCCGGCGGCCAGCGAGGCATCCCTCACCCTGGGATGGTCCCAGAAGCCCGAGCCTCGGCGCACCGCGATATCCGAGAGTTTCTGCGCCAGCCCCCCGAAGGTCAGGCAGATGAGGGAGCACACGGCCAGCGTCACGATGGTCAACAGCCTGTAGATCATGTCCTCGGGGTCCTCGAGCCGCTGGAGCGCGAGGTACTGGGAGACGGGCCGGACGGCGTAGCCCAGGGCCACGGCCGCGAACACGAGGCCGGCCGGGCCGAAGATCCTCAAGGGGTAGTAGGAGAAGACGATGCCGAGGATGACCCGCAGGAACCGCATGCCGTCTGCGAGCACATTGAGCTTGGACCGGCCGAGCCGCTCGGCGTAGGGGATTGGGGTCTCCACGATCTTGGCGCCCATGCAGGCGGCGCGCGCGGTCATGGCGGGAGTGAAATGGAGCCCTTCGGGGAGAGGCAGGAGCCGGGGCAAGAGCGTCCTGGAGAAGAGCCGCACCCCGCTGGCCGTGTCCGTCACGCGCACGCCGGTGAGCCTTGAGACCACGGCGGCGTAGAAATGGTTGCCGAGGCTGCGGAGGAACGGCATCCGGGAGCCCGGGTGCAGGCGGCCGCCGATGGCCAGGTCCGCGCCCGCCCTGGTCAGCTCGCGGAGGAGCGCGATGAAGCAGAGCGGGTCGATGGTGCCGTCCGCGTCCATGAAGGCCAGGTAGTCGCCTCGCGCGGCCTCGAACCCGGTCATGAGCGCCGCGCCGTAGCCCCGGTTGCGCGGGTGGACGACGATGCGGACCCGCTGGAAACCCGCGGCGATCTCGCGGGTCCTGTCCCGAGACCCGTCGTCCACCACGACGATCTCGACCGCGGCCAAGCCCGTCTCCTTGCGGATCTCCGGCTCGGCCGCCAGGCAAGCCTCGATGGCGGCGCCGATGGCGTCCTCCTCGTTGTAGGCCGGCAGCACGATGCTCAGGGTCGGGGACATCGAGGTATGGTATCATACAATCGATAATGGAGGAAAACCCGGGCGAGATGACTCTCCCCGCCGAGGGGGCTGCGGCGTTGAGAGAGCATCTGATCGGACCCCTCCTGTCCCACAAGCTCATCGCGAGTCCCTCGGACAAGGCTTCGACGGAGTCTTGGCTGCGGGCGGCGTTTCGAGTCATCCACAGGCTCTCCCTGTCGCCCTTCTCCACGCAGGAGGCCATCGCCAAGGACCTGGGCATCCGCAAGGAAGAGCTGATCGCCCTCAACGGCGCCCTGCGCGACTCGGACCTCGCCCAGCAGCTCATCGTCGACCGGGGGCAAGGGACGAAATACTGGCGCAACACGCTCCTCCCGATCATCGAAGCCGGAGCCATGGAGGCGGCCAGCGAGAACCGCTTCCAATTCCCCCACCGGATCAGCATCTTCGCGGGGCCGTCCTGCATGTTCTATTGCTCCTTTTGCGGGAGGAACCGCTCAGCGGCCTATGAGAGCGCGACCATCCCCTCTGGCAACGAGGCGTTCAAGGCCCTGCTCCGCGACGCGCCGAAGGGCGACCCGGAGAGGTTCTTCATCTCCGGCGGGCTCGAGCCCCTGACCAATCCCCGGATCGGCGACCTGGTGGGCTTCGGGGCCCGTCAAGGCTACAGGCTGTCCCTCTACACGAACGCCTTCATGCTGACGCCGCAATTCGTGAGCCGCCAGGCGGGTCTCTGGGACCTCGACGCCCTGCGGATATCGTTCTTCGGGGTCGACGAGGAGAGGACTTTCGAGGTGACGAAGCGCCGAGGCGCGTTCGGGCAAGTCGTCCGGAACATCACGGAGTTCTTGAAGCTGCGCAAAGCCAGGAACGCTCCCCTGAAGGTCGGACTCAACTTCGTGGTGCTCCCGGGACACGCCAAGGATGTCCTGGAGCTGGCCGAGGTCATCGCGGGGATCAATCGGCAGGTCGGGGGGGACCGTCAACTGGACTTCGTGACCTTGCGCGAGGATTTCAACACCCCCGAGGATGAAGCGATAGCCCCGGAGGAGCGCAAGGAGCTCGTTTCGGTCTTCGCCGAGCTGCGGGAGCGGCGCAAGCGGCCGGACCTATGCCGGCTGCATGTCGATTTCGGCTACGCGCTCCAGCCGATCGAGCAGGGAGCCGTCCCGCCGTCGGGCGGGATCGTCATGGCGGGTGATTGCGAGATCCGCGGCAGGGGATTCCCGCAGGTCTGCGTCGTCATCGACCTGCTGGGGGACGTCTACATCTACAGGGAGGCCGGGTTCCTGGACCGCCCGGGAGCGCGCCGCTACGTCATCGGCAGGATATCGACGGAGCGGTCCTTGGAAGCCGTCATCCGCGACTTCCTGTCCAGCGGCCGGTCGGTCGCCGTCGAGCCGGGAGACTGGCGGTATCTGGATGCCTTCGACCACGTCGTGGTCAAGTTCCTCAACCAGATGGACGCCGACCGCGCGTTCGGGATCCCCCTGCGCAGCGGTCCCATCCGGCTGTGAGTACTGAGTACTGGCGTCAGGCATTGCGCAAATTGCGCAATGCCTGACGCCATCAACTATGGCAAGCGTTTCGGTCGTCATCGATAACTACAATTACGGGCGTTTCCTAGGACAAGCCGTCGAGAGCGTCCTCGATCAGGATTTCAAGGGGGAGGTGGAGTGCATCGTCGTCGACGACGGCTCCACGGATGAATCGCGCCGGGTCCTGGCCTCCTTCGGCGGCCGCGTGCGCGCCGTTCTGCAGGCGAACCAGGGCCAAGCCATGGCCTTCAACAACGGGTTCGCCGCCGCCACGGGCGAGTTCGTCGGCCTGCTGGATGCCGATGACTATTGGCGGCCCACGAAATTGAGCAGGGTCATCCCCCTCTTTGAGGACGCCGGGGTGGGGGTGGTCGAGCATTTCCTGCAGGACGTCGACGCCCGCGGGGCGGACCTGCCGCAGTACTTCCCCCTCTGGCCGCCGAGCTACTCTCTCGACGATTTCCTGGATCGGCGCGTCGAGCTCGGGGCGACGAGCGGGCTCGTCTTCCGCAAGACCGTGTTGGACCAGGTCCTGCCCATCCCGAAAGGGATGTCCTATTATTTCGACGACCTGCTCGTCGTGAAGTCCCTGCTCCTCTCCCGCCTGGTCAACCTCCCCGAGAGGCTGGGCCTGCGCCGCTTGCATGACAGCAATCTATGCGCCGCCGGACGCCAATACGGCAGCCCGCGCAACCTGGAGCTGGACATGCGCATGCGGGATCTCTTCAATTCGGAGATCGACCCCCTGCTGGCCCGCCGAAACCTCCGACGCACGGACCGCTATCTCGCGGAAGAAGAGCTCGAGTACATGCGCCGCCGCATCCTCCTCCATATGCTGCGCGGCGAACGCGGCCGCGCCTTCAACGAGTGGCTGGGGATGCTCCGCAAGCACGGCGGCCGGCGCTTAGGCCTGTTCCGCTGCGCCACCTGTTTGGCGGCCCTGGTTTCTCCCGGCCTGTACCTGCGCGCCTACGATGCCTACCGCGGTCGCAGGCTCTTGAAGCCGGCATCGAGCGACTCGTAGCGGACGCCGCGGCGCGGTCCGTCAGGACCCCGGGTAGGCCTCGTGCCACAGCTCGAACATCAGCAGGCCCCAGAGCCTGTAGCTGTGGTCCCGGCCGCGGGCCTGGTGCTCGCTCCAGACGCGGCGCAGGTACTCCTCCCTGAAGTACCCGCGGCCGAGCGCCTTGGGAGAGAGGACGCGGTCCTCCCAGAACGACTTGAGCGGCCCTCGGAACCACCGGTCCTGCGGGATGCCGAAGCCCATCTTCCCTCGATTGTAGATCGAGGGAGGCAGTTCGTCTCTGAAGGCCTCCTTGAGGATCCATTTGGTCCCCCTCCACCCCTTCAGCTTCCAGCCGGAGGACATCCGATACACCATCTCCACAAGCTCGTGGTCGAGAAAAGGCGAGCGGCCTTCCAGGGAATTGGCCATGGTAGCGATGTCCATCTTGACCATGAGGCACTCCGGGAGGTAGGTCTTGAAGTCCACGTAGAGCATCCCGTTGACGAAATCCTCGCCCGAGGCCCTGTCGAAAGCGGCAGCCATGTAGCGCACCGCGTGGTCCTGGGGCCCAAGCCGCGCCTTGAACGCGTCGCTGTAGAGCTCGGACTTCTGGTCCTCGGTGAAGTAGCCCACCATCCTGAGATAGCGCCGAGGCATGTCGTCGAAGGCCACGGACCGCAGGAACCTCTTGATCCGCCAGGTCAGGCCGAACGGCGCCCCCGACTCCGGCAGCCATTCCCGGCCCGCCTGCAGGAGCGCCTTGAGAGGCCGGGGCGTCTTGTCGTAGGCCCTCGCCACCTTCATGGCGAAATACCTGACGTAGCCCGCGAAATTCTCGTCGCCACCGTCGCCGTTCAAGGCGACCGTCACGGCCTTGCGGGTTTCGCGCGCCACGTAGTAGGAGGGGAAGGCTGAGGAGTCCGCGTAGGGCTCGCCGTAGTGCCACGCGAGAGTGGGCAGCACCTCCGCCATCTGGGGCTTCACGATGAACTCCGTGTGGTCGCACCCGTAGCGGCGGGCCAACTCCCCGGCATAATGCAGCTCCGAATACTCGGCCTCCTCGAACCCGATCGAGAAGGTGCGCACGGGCCTCTCCGAAAGCCGGCTCATGGTCGCCACCACGACCGAGGAGTCGATGCCGCCCGAGAGGAACGCGCCCAGCGGCACGTCCGAGATCATCCGCAGGCGCACCGCCTCGCGCACCTTCTCCCGGATGAGGTGCTTGGCCTCCTCCAGGTCCGTCGTGACCGGAGGCGCCCCCAGCGGCAGGTCCCAATACCTCCTCACCGTCGCCCGCCCGCCCTCGTACACCAGGATGTGGCCGGGCGGGAGCTTCTTCGCCCGGCTGTAGACGGTCTTGGGCGAGGGGATGTACTGCAGGCTCAGGTATTCGTCGATGGCGGTCGGGTCGATCTCCTTGGAGAGGCCGGGCCACACGAACAGGGACCGCAGTTCCGAGGCGAAGGCGAAGAACCCCGGCTCGTCGGCGTAGACGAGGGGCTTCTTGCCGATGCGGTCGCGCGCCAGCAACAGCCGCTTCCTGCGCTTGTCCCACAGCGCGAAAGCGAACATGCCGCGCAGGTGCTTCACGCAATCGACCCCGGTCTCCTGATAGAGGGCGAGGATGGCCTCCGTGTCGGTCTTGGTCTTGAAGACATGCCCGCGCCTGGCGAGCTCCGCGCGCAGCTCGAGGAAGTTATAGATCTCGCCGTTCAAGACGACCCAGAGAGAACCGTCGTCGTAGGAGATGGGCTGGTGCCCCGTGGCCAGGTCGATGATGGAAAGCCGCCGCATGGCCAGCCCCACCGGGCCGTCCACGAAGTAGCCCTCGTCGTCGGGGCCCCGGTGGGTCAGCAGCCTGTTGGCCTCCTCGAGCCTGGCCCGGTCCGGGACCGCCCCGTCCTTACGGATGATGCCGCAGATTCCGCACATGTGCTAGCCCGGGAAGGCGTTCCTTCCCGGGCTCCTATCGGGCTTCCTCATAATCTGTCGCTGTGAATATAGCATTTGGTCCCGTTTCACCGTCCCCTGAACGCCTCGAGCGCCGCCCGGAAGACCTCCTCCTCCCCGAGAGAGCCCAGGCACCGATGGTGGCCGCAGCCGCGAAAGTCGATGCCTCCCCTGGCGAACGGCATGCCGAGACGCACGCACGGGCTGCAGCCGATGCCCAGCCGCACGTCGCGGTGTCCCGCCGACTCCCAGGCCCCGAGTTCCGCGGGGTCGGTCGGCCCCCAGACCGTGACGGTCGGGACCCTGAGCGCCATGGCGGCCTTGGCCAGGCCCGTGTCGTTGGAGAGGAAGGCGCCGCATCTCTCGATGAGGGCGAAAGTCTCCACGAGCCTGCGCCTGCCGGCGAACGATGGGATCTCCCATCCAGCGGCCGCGCGAGCGGCCGCGACCGCCCGCGCCTCCTCGGGCCCGCCCACGAGGAAGGGCTCGGCGCCGGCCTCGTCCCGGAGCCTCCGGCACACCGCCCCGAACCTCTCCGCCGGCCACATCTTCCGGTAGGGGTTCTCCGGAAAGCCGAGGTGCACGCCTACCAGGATATGCTTGGGCTTGTCAGCCAAGGCGATCCGCGCGAAGGCGCGCGCTCCCTCCGGGATGGGGAGCACGGGGCCCGGCTGCCCGGCCGCGGGCCCGGCCCCCAGAGCCTCGAGGAGCCTCAGGTTCCTCCGGACCGCGTTCTCAGGCCCCGGCTCGATCCACACCTTGCGGTCGAGCAGGAGCCTGCGGCTGTATTCCCCGGTCACCAGGGCCCTTTTCGCGAGCCAGCCGATCCGGGCCGCGGCCCCGAGAGCCGCCGGCGCGACGAGCCGGCTGCAGTGCCCGACCCTGATGGAGGCGCTCGCAAGCGCCTCCCGGAAAAAGTGCGCCGGGGACGAGAGGCTCAACAAGATCCCGTCGAAGCCCTGCTCGACGAGCTTGGCGTTGACCGACCGGCGCTCGCGCTCGTCGACGCCCTCCCACTGCGCCAGTTCCACGTCGTCGGCGAGGCCCGAGGCGGGGATGAGCTCCAGGGAGACCGGGCTCGGGTTGGCCAGGAAGGTGACGCGGCTCCGGGGGAACATGCGGCGCAACCCGGCGAGCACGGGCAGGAAGAAGACCGCGTCGCCGATGGCCGCGTAGCCCAGCACCAGCCAGCGCCCGGGGCCTCCTTCCCGGCCGGGGGCCCGGCGGGACGCCGCCAGCCCCAGCCTGGCCGAGCCCGCCAGCCATCCCAGATGCTTCGTCAGTTCCTTCGCGGATGAAAAGCTGATGGAAAATCATAGCAAAGCCTCTCTCCGACAACAAAAGGAGACCCCGTTCCCTTTACGGAGCCAGATATGGTATTTTGAGGGGATGTCTTCCGAGAAGAACTGCCGCGCCGACCTGCTCCTGGAGGCCTCGCGCCTCATCGCCTCCAAGCTCGAGCTCAGCGAGCTCTTCAAGACCATCCTGGAGTTCGCCAGCAAGGTCGTCGGCTCGGAACGCGCGAGCCTCTTCCTCCTCGACGAGAAGACCCAGTGCCTCTACTTCGACGTGGCCCTGGGCCTGGGCCCGGAGGTCTCGAGCCTCCGCTTCCCCGTGGGCAAGGGCATCGCCGGCGCCGTGGCCCAGGAGCGCAATGCCTCCGTCATCAACGATGTCCGCGCCGATCCCCGGTGGTCCTCCTCCACCGACGCCAAGACCGGGTTCGTGACCCGCTCGATCCTGGCCGTGCCCATGTGCCACCAGGACAAGCTCCTCGGCGTGCTCGAGGCCATCAACAAGGTGGAAGGCTCGTTCGACGACCTCGACCGCAGCGCCCTCGAGGCCTTCGCCTCCCAGGCCGCCGTGGCCCTCGAGAATGCGCGCCTGTTCTCGAGCGTGCGCGAGGAGCGCGCCAAGCTCGACGCGATGTTCTCCCAGATGACGGACGGGGCCGTCCTCGTGGACGCCCAAGGCGCCGTCCTGATGGCGAACGACGCCGCGCGCAAGCTCCTGGCCCTGACCGACGGGCAGTCCTCGCTGACGGCGGCGCTCTCTGGCATGACCGTGACCCCTCCCCTCTCCGAGGTCTTCTCCAGCGCCAGCGTCCAGGTCGAGGCCGAGCGCGAGAAACCCACGAAGCTCGTCCTTGCCGGCATGGCGACGTCCATCGCGCTGAGCGCCTCGGGCGGGCGCGGCGCGGCGCAGGGCGGGCACCTCTGGGTGTTCCGCAACATCACCGAGGAGAGGCGCAAGGAGTCCCTCAAGCGCACCTTCCTCTCGCTCATGTCCCACAAGCTCAAGACCCCGCTGGCCGCGATCACGGGCTACGCCGAGATCCTGACCGTCGACCCCCCGGAGGCCCTGGGGCCCCAGGACCGCAAGGCGCTCGAATCGATCCTGCGGCAGGGCCGCAGGCTCTCGTCTTTGGTCAACAAACTCCTCAACTTCACCACCATCGAGGACGACAGCTTCGCTTTCAAGGTGGGCCCTCTGCCGGTCACCGACGTGGCAGCGGACGCCGTGTCCGCCATGAAGGAGTGGCTGGAGGAGAGCGGGGCCACCGTGAGCGTCGAGGCGGGCGGCCACCTCGTGCTGGCGGACCGCTACCTCCTCACCGAGGTCCTCAAGAACCTCATCGAGAACGCCGTCAAGTTCGACTCCAAGCCGCGCAAGGAAGTCAAGGTCCTGGCCTGGGCCGAAGGCCCAGGGGCCGAGGACGGCGTCGTGGCCATCTCGGTCCGTGACCGGGGCCCCGGCATCCCCCCCGAGGACCAGGAACAGGTCTTCAGCCAGTTCCATCAGATCGAGGACTCCTTCACCGGCCAGATGGAAGGCGCGGGGCTCGGCCTCGCCTACGTCAAGAAGGTCGTGGAGCGCCTCTCCGGGAAGGTGCGCCTGGAGTCGGCCCTGGGCGAAGGCACCACGGTCACGCTCACCCTGCCCGGCGCCTGATGACGTCCCGTCTCGACGACGTGCGGCCCGACGACTACCCCTGCGTCGCGGGAGCCGCCGACTACGGCGAGATCTACCTCGAGGAATCCCAGGGGCTGGGCATCCGGCTGGAGGATTCCAGCGTCGACGACGTGGCCTCGGTCTCGGAGCGGGGGCTCGCCGTGCGGTTCCTGCGCCGCCGGGGCCAGGCGGTCGAGACCCTGCACGGCAGCGCCAACTCCACCGACCCCGCCACCGCCGCGCGCCTGGGCCGGGAGCTCTTGGGCGGCAAGGCGCTCAGGGCGGGCCAAGGCCGGAGCCTGCGCCTCAACTCCCGCCGCCAGCCGATGCGGACCGACCCCATGAAGGTCCCCCTGGACAACAAGATCAGCATGCTGCGCCTGATGAACAGCCTGGTGCGGGCCGAGTTCCCGCACGTCCGGCAGGTGACCGTCTCCTACGCCGAGCGCCGAAAGGTCTTCGCCGTCATCAACTCCGACGGAGCCTTCCGCAAGGAAGACCGCACGGGGCTGCTGCTGGCCGTCACGGTCGTCGCCGAGAAGGACGCGCTCCTCCAGACGGGGACCGCCTCCGTCGGGGCGATCAAGGGCTTCGAGCTCCTGGGAGGCCAGGTCCCCACGGATCTCTGCCGCACCGCGGCCAGACGCGCGGTGTCCAAGCTCGAAGCGCCCAAAGCCAAGGCCGGGGAGATGACCGTCGTCATCTCGAGCTCGGCGGGCGGGACCCTCATCCACGAGGCCATCGGCCATTCCCTCGAGGCCGACGCCATCCAGGAGGGAGCCTCCCCCGCCTACAAGGGCAAGCTTGGGCTAGCGGTCGCGCCCGAGACGGTGTCCATCATCGACGACCCGACCTTGCCCTCGCTTCGCGGGAGCTTCGCTTTCGACGACGAGGGGATCGAGACCGGTCCCACCGTCTTGGTCAAGAACGGCGTCCTATCGGATTTCCTCTACGACCGCTCCACGGCCATGAAGGAAGGCCGGTCCTCCAACGGGCATGGCAGGAGGGAATCCTTCTTTTGCCGGCCCATCCCGCGCATGTCGAACCTCTACATCGCGCCCGGCCCCGACGACCCGGCGGCCATCCTGCGCAGCCTCAAGGCCGGCGTCTTCGTCACGCACATGGGCTCGGGCCAGGTCAACACCACCACCGGCGAGTTCGTCTTCGAGGTGGACGAAGGCTACTGGGTGGAAGACGGCCGGGTCAGGCACCTCGTGCGCGACGTCAACCTGCTTGGGGTCGGGCCGGAGGTGCTCCGGTCCATCGACCGGCTGGGCTCGGACCTGGGCTGGGGCATCGGGAGCTGCGGCAAGGACGGCCAGACCGTCCCGGTCACGGACGGCCAGCCGACCATGCGCATCCCCAAGCTGCTCATCGGGGGACGGCACGAGGCGGCGGCTGCCGGTGTCTAATTTTGACGGTGGAGGAATAGGGATGAACGCCAAGAGCCTTCGTCGTTCTCATGAAGTCCTCTTTCTCTTGAGTCTCTTGGTGTTCATGAGCGCATGCCACAAATCGCCTAACGTCCCGGACGCCGAACGCCGGCCTGTCCCCGCCGGACGCGCGTCGTCCGGCGGGGAGAATGTCATGGAATGGAAAGGCCAATACTGCAGCCAAGCCGAGCCCTCGACCCGAGTGGCGACCACGGCGGCGCAATGGGCGGCCCTCTGGAGCGACATCGGCCGGGAAGCGCCGCAGGCCGACCTCGGGACCCATTTCGCCGCGGCGGTGTTCCTAGGCCAGCGCAACACCGGGGGATACGGGGTCCGGTTCATGGAGCCGGTCGCCGAGGGCAAGACCCTGAAGATCCGCTACGAGACTTTGACGCCCAAAGGCTTCGTCACCCAGGCCTTCACCCAGCCTTACGCCGTGCGCCTGTTCCCCAAGACGGACCTCCAGGTCCTGGTGCGGGAAACGGGCAATCCGTAACGCGCGGTCATTGGCCCGGGATGCGGGTCTTGCGTCCGTATGGTATCATAACCTCATGGTCCGGCCGGCGGGATTCCTCCTGGGATCGGGGCTCGCGATGATCTCCATCGCCCTGGATTGCGGCGCGGTCGAGACTCCGCCGGAGCCGGCCGCCCATTGGTCCAAGCAAGGCTCGTCTCTCGTCCTCTACGACTCCTCCGGCACCATCGTGCACGAGGTCCCTCTGGGGCTCTGGGAGGAGGCCTCCGGGGCCCAGGTCCAGTCGACCCAGACGCTGGGCGGGACCGTGGCCGGAGGACGCTTCGCCTGGACCCTCGAGAAGACGACGGCCTGGAACGCCTCCAAGACCAAGACCCTCAAGGCCGACCGCGTCCTGCATTACTATGGAACGACCGCCGGGGGACTCTGGAGCTTGGCCTTGGCGGACGCCCCGCCCGACGCCGACCCCCTGGTCGCCAGCGCCTCAGGCGAGACCGTGGCCGTGGCGGTCAACACCGAGGGCGAGTGGACGGTCCTCGTGCGGACCTTCCTCGGCAATCCCCAGTGGGAGATGACGGGCCTGAAGAGCCTCTCCTCCGCCTTCCTGACCCCCAACGGGAAGTACGCCCTCATCCGCTGGTCCGAGCCGGACAAGAGCGCGACCCACACCTTCGTCGAGGTCGCGACCAAGGCCCGCAAGGACATCGCTTCGGAGGATTTCGTCCTGGGGCCAGCCCGCCTCACCGACGACGGCAAGGTCTTCGCGGGCGAGAGGCTTCTCTATGAATTCAAACAAGGGGCCCGCAAATGATGCGGGTCCTGCTCCTGATGAACCTGCTGGCCTGCCTTGCGGCGGTCCCTCTCCGGGCGCAGAAGGAACTCGACCTCTCGGAGAACGAGGCCCTGATCCGGCAGATGAAGCTGGCCGTCGAGACCGATCCCTCCACCGTCGATTCCCTGGCGGACCGCATCGGCCGGTCCTCCCTGGGAGCGGTCATCTCCACGGAGCGCGACCTCGACCGACGCCTCGCCGACATCAAGCGCTGGATCACCGAGCGCCCCGACCAGGCGGCCCAGGTCGCGGTGGGGCTCGCGCGCGACGACGCCGAAGGCTCGGACGCCTTCGAGACGGCGCTCAAGACCAGCCTCCTCCTGAGCCAGTCCGCCTTTAGGGAGAACCCGGATATCGACAAGGGCATCTACGGCAGGCTCAAGAAGTCGAGCAAGGACGCGCGGAACGCAAAAAAGGACGAGGAGATGAAGGACGAGGAACGCGAGGAGCTCGTCAAGACTCTTTTCGAGGGCGACGGCGCCATGTCGAACAAGATCCTCTCCTTCGGCGGCCCTTCGGACCAGCCGAAGACCGCGGTCTCCGTGATCGGGGGGTCCGGCTTCTACGACACCCTCAGCGCCGGGAACCTGACGGGCTATTCGCCCCAGCTCCTTGCCGTCCAGAGCGCCCTGAACGCCCGCCGCGTGCCGGGCGCCCCCCGTCTCATCGAGACCGGCCGCCTGGACTACGCGACCCTCAACTACCCCTCCTACCAGATGAGGTTCGACCGCAAGAACCTGGAGCTGCGCCTGCGCTACGAGAGGAACTACGCCCTGGCGAGGCTCTTGGGCAAGGAGCGGAGCCTGAAGCCCGACGACCTCCTGCGCGAGGAGGTGGGCCGCGGGCTCGAGGCCGAGGCGGCGGGGAAGGCGAAGCTCGACCCCCGCTTGGCCAAGCGCCAAAAGCTCCTCGACAGGATCAAGGCCGTGCTCGCGGATTTCGAGGCCGCGGCCTCGCCCAGCCGCGACCCCTCCAAGATCACGCGCAGGCTCCTGCTGGCCTTGGGCTCCAAGCATGGCGAGGCGGCGCGCTGGATCACGGTCGCCGCCTTGGAGGAAGAGCTCTCCAGGATCGGGGCCGAGGCGGGCTTCCTCTCGGCGGAGCTCCTCCGGGCCATCGACGCCTGCCCGGTCGCCGACGACGTCAAGGCCGCCTACAAGCGCAGCGGCGAGGGCTTCAAAGGTCGGCTCGATTCCCTCAAGGCCAACGACGTCTCGGCGATCGCGACGCTCGAGGCCGACGGCTGGGAGTCCGCGGTCTCCAAGGTGGAGGCCCTGCTGGCCCAGAATGCGGGGCTGCGCAAAGACCTCGGCCGCAACATCCGGGACTACACCGCCGTGCCGGCGCGCCTGGCCTCGGCCTGGAGACCTAAGCCCCGCTGGCGGCGCTGGCTCGACGACCTCATCCGGCGCTTCCTGCCCTCGAGCGGCTACGCCCTGCGCCTGCAGAAAGACGACCGGGAGCTGGGCCGCTTGAAGGACGTCTTCGTCAAGATCGCCTCCGGCGACCTCGACGCGGCCCACGAGATACTGCGCGCGGGGCTATAGGCATCAGGTGCCAGGCTTGGGCCGAGGTCCCGGACCGGGGCTCAAGCCTGGCACCTCCGGCCGCGCATCCGCGCGTCCGGGCGGCTCGACGCGGTAGCCCCGGCCCGAGACGGCTGTGAGCCACCGGTCCGAACGCCAGCCCAGCTTCAGGCGGACGCGCCGGACATGCACGTCCACGGTGCGCAGGGCGCCCTCGGACGGCGGGTCCATGCCCCAGACCCGGCGGTACAGGGACACGCGGTCCTCCGGCTCCGGGCTCCGGCAGGCCAGCTCGTAGAGGAGACTGAATTCCTTGGGCGTAAGATGCTGATACTCCTTGCCCTTGACCGCGACGAGCTTGCGGCCGTAGTCGAGCCGCAGGTCCCCCACCGCGACCTCGGGGGGGTGCTCCGTGTCGGGCCGCGAGCGCCGCAGCAGCGCCCGGCAATAGGCCGACAGGCGCTTCGACTTGACGGGCTTGGTCAGGTAGTCGTCCGCGCCCATGTCCAGGCACGCGACGTCCTGGCCCTCCCGGTCGTTGCCGGTCAGGATGAGGATGGGGATGCTGGCGCCGCGCAGGTCCTGCTTGAGCCGCTGGCAGACCTCGATGCCGCCCATGCCGGGCAGGACGAGGTCCAGGATGATGAGGTCGGGGGTCTCTTCCAGGGCCTTGGCCACCCCGACCTTGCCCGTGGCGGCCTCCGAGACCACAAAGGATTCCCGCATCAAAACGTCGGCCACGGCCTTGCGGAACGCCGCGTCGTCTTCGATGAGCAGGACCCTTTGAGCCACCGCCAATATTATATAACCTTAGTGAATATGCGGAGCAGATACCTGCTGTTCTTCCGCGGCGTCCTGGCCGAGACCCTGCTCCTGCAGTGCTTGTACGCGCCGGGCTTGCCCGGCGCATTGGGCTGGGAGTGGGTCCTGCTAGGGCTTTATGCCTTCTTCGCCGCCGCTTTCTTCCTGCTGGAAAGGCGTCTCCCGGCCCTAGGCCCCTGGCTTCCGGTATCCTTCCTCGTGGACCTCGGCATGACCTCCCTCATCCTGGCCGTCACCGGCGGCTTCGCCAGCGACTTCTACATGGCCTATTTCCTGGTCATCCTGAGCGCGGCCTTCATCGACAGCATGGCCTTCAGCTTCGTGGTCGGCGGAGTGGCCTGCGCGGTCTACTCCTCCCTGGCCCTGCCTTCCTTCAAAGACGCCCTGGAGCCCTTCTACCTGCTGCGCCTCTCGCTGCTGTTGACCACGGCGTTCTTCAGCACCTTCATCGCGGACCACGCCCGCCGCGTCAAGGGGGAGACCGCCGCAACCTACGAGGAGAAGCTGGCCTGGCTGGAGCGCCTCTCCTTCACCGGCCAGGCCCTCGCCCGCATCCTGCATGAGCTCAAGACCCCTCTGGCGACCATCAGCCTGACCGCGGAATCCGCCCGGGAAGCGGCCGGCAAGGTCCAAGCCGGCGGTCTTAAGGATCCCCTGGCCGCCATCGAAGCCGAGGCGGACCGCGCCTCGGAGATCGTATCCGGCTACCTCGAATTCGTCCGGCCGACGGACCTGGCGCTCAAGCCCCTGGCGGTCCAGGAGCCCCTGCGCCGGGCCCTGGCCTCGGCGCGGCTGAGGCTGGAAGACATGGCCATCGCCCTGGCCGAAGACTTGGGGGACGACGCGGCGGTCCAGGGGAGCACGCGCCACTTGACCCAGCTCTTCACCATCCTCATCGACAACGCCATCGCGGCCATGCCCCTGGGCGGCCGGCTGAACGTCAAAGTCCGCGCCCAGGCCGGCAAGGCCGTGGTCTCCATCTCGGACACCGGCGTCGGCCTGACGGCCGTGGAACAGTCGCGCCTCTTCGAGGCTTTCACGACCTCCCGGCCGGAGTCCGGAGGGACGGGGCTCGGCCTCTCCATCGGCCGCTGGATCGTGCTCAAGCACGGCGGCGACATCATGCTCGCCAGCCCCGGCCAGGCCAAAGGCGCCACGGCCGTGGTCTCCCTGCCGCTGGCGCCGAAAAGTTAACAGAAAGTTTGATGGCGGGCATCTCGGCCTGGGGGTATCCTATGGGTGATGACCGCCAGGGCCTTCAGACGGACTGCCGGCGCGACCAGGGGCGCGGTCAAGGCCGGAGGCCGAGCGCCCCGAGCGCCCTCAGGAAAGGCGTTGGCGACTCGGGGCTCCATCATGTTGGAGACCGTCTTGGCCATGGTCATCATGACCACGGTGGGCGTCGCGCTCCTGTCCATGATCCAGCGGTCCCTGATGGTTTCCTATAAGGCCCGCGAGCAGATGACCTGCTCGCGCATGGTGCAGACGAACTCGGCCCGGGTTAAAAATGCTGATTTCTATTACATTTTCGCTGCTGATTCCGGCCAGGCGAACTACGGCCTCTGGACCGCCTACCCTTACAAAGCCACCCTGGACGGCATCCAGGCCACCCTGGCATCCTCGAAATTCGACCGCTTCCGCGTCCAGGTCACCTTCATGCGCCGGGACACCTCGGACTCGAACGGCGACGGCCTGACCTCGGATCTCGTGCCCTTCACGGACAACAACGGGAACAACATCGACGATTACGACTCCAACATCAAGTACCTCGACCAGAACCTCGACGGCGACTTCTACGACACCTACGTCTCCGGCGGCCGCACCGTCGCGGAGCAGCCCGACACCCACATCAAGAAGGTGCGGTTCGACGTCTTCCGCCGGGGCAACCTGGTCTGCTCCCAGACCGAGCTGGTCTCCCTGGAGCAGTTCACGGGCGACTATACCCCTTCCAGCGAGGCATCCCTCTCCCTGTTGATCTCCGCCCCCGTGAACAACGGCTTCCTCTACAGCCTCGACACGACGAACCGGCAGAACGCCTGGAACCTGCCCATCTCGAAATCCTACCCTTCCGACGTCTCGCGCTACCGCGCCGACTCGCTCTCGGCCCTGACCATCTCCGGCGAGACCGACCCCATGGCCACGGTGAACCTCTACGTGAACGCGAGCGGCATCCTGGACAGCCCGGCCGCGGACATGGCCGGCGCCTTCTTGGCCGCTCCTGCGGCGGTCACGCTCGCGCTGGTGGAAGGCGCCGACCAGCTCCGCGGCCAGGCCACGAAGGACGGCTACACCTCGCCCATCGGCCAGCGCGACCTCATCTACGATACGCAGTGGCCCGCCGCCGCCTCGCTGTCCCCGGCTGACGGCGGCACGGCCTTCACCAAAGCCCCCTATGTCGCCGCGGTCCTGGCCGACCCCGGCGCGTCCACCACCACGACCAGCGGCATCTGCCCGGACGTCATCACCCTGAAGATCGACGGCGTCGAGGTCAACCACTCCTACGGCGACGGCGCCGCGGTCTGGATCGACTCCGTTACCGGCACCGTCCCCGTGCTTTCCACCAAGACCTACTCCGCCGTGGTCGAGTTCGGCGACTTTGCCGGCTACAAGGCGAGCGCCACCTGGACCTTCACCCTCTCGGTCCCGGACACGGACAACTCGGCCCCTTCGATCGCGAACCAAGCCCCCATGGGCGCCTCCGCCCCGGCCCTGCCCGAGATTTCGGCCAAGGTCTTCGACAACCAAAGCGGCATCATCCCTTCGAGCATCGTGCTCAAACTCGACGGCGTCGTGGTGGTGGACTCCTCCAACGTCGGCTCCTACTACGACGGCGGCCTGGAGCGGGTCTCCTACACCCCGCTTTCGGCCTTCGAATCAGGGAGCGCCCACACGGTCGAGCTCACGGCCAGCCACTGGGCCACGGCCCCGGCCGACAAAGTGACCTTCGTCGATTCCTGGAGCTTCACCGTCCAATGACAAAACGGCAAGCCGGCGTCACGCTGACCGAACTCATGCTCGGCGTCGCGATCATGGGGATCATGGTGGCGGGCTTCGCCTCGCTCCTCAAGTACGTCATCATCACCACCACCAAGGCCCAGACCACGGGAGAGGCCCAGGAGAACACCCGCCAGGGCCTCATGAGGATCGAGGAGGCCCTGGCCCACGCCAGCCAGGTCACGGTCACGTCATCGACCTTCGTCGAATTCGTCGCGGACCTCGACCAGAGCCCCTCCTACGACCCCAACGGCGACCTGGATGGCGACGGCATCCCCAACTACCGGGACGGCGACCGCGACGACGACGCCAATCAGCTCGTCCCGGCCGCCAACCAGTGGAGGACCGGCTTCAACCTCAAGGACGACGACGAGGACTCAGACGGCCAGACCGACGTCCGGCAGCGGCTCTACCTCTCCAACCGCGCCATCTACCTGGACGCGAGCCTGAACGGCGGCGCCTGGGGCGGCTCCCGGCTCAAGACCCTCATGACGAACGTCTCGACCTTCACCTTGACCTACTGGGGCAACAAAGCCAACACCCTCGGCCGCAACCTCGACCGGGGTTATGATGGGCTCGCCGGCACCGCGGACACGGGAGAGAACGACGGCGTCATCTCCAGCCGCGAGATGGACATGGTCGCGCCCCCGGCCGGCATGGGCGACCGCAACGGCCTGCTGGACACGGCCAACGAGAGGCGCTACGTCACGACGATCCGCGTCTACCTGGGGGCGGATCGCAACAGGGACGGGACCACCGATTATGCAGTCGAAACCGACGTCTATCCGCCGCTCCTGCCGCTCAAGAGCAGATAAGGCCGCCGGGCAGAAGGGCAGCGCCCTGCTCGCGGCGCTGGCCATCCTCCTGTTCGCCCTGCCCATCGCCATCGCGTTCTACAAGTACTCGGCCCAGACCCTGCTGAGCGCCATGGCCGAGAAGCGCCAGAAGACCGCGGCCTTTATCGCCAACAGCGTGGTGACCGACTACATGCGGCAGTTCTCCCAGGACGCATACAACGGCCACTACGACGTGGACAGGCTCTCCCGGCCGGAAACTTTCTACTCCGCGGGATTCTCCTCCATGACCTTCGAGGCCGACCAGGTCAACCGCACGGTCTTCCTTCGCGCGGTGGGCACCTATGGAAGCGAGGCCAAGCCCCTGGCGCGCAAGACCCTGGAGGCTCTCATCCAGTTCCAATCCGACCTGGTCCAATACGGGACCATGGTCAACGGAGCCTTCACCGTTTCCGCCTCCAACGTGGGATACGACGGGGGCTTCTGGACCAACGGCAACCTCTCCGTGACCGGCACGAACGTACGGTTCAACGGCGGGCCGGTCGTCGTCAACGGCAACCTCTCGGGCGCCGCCTCGGTCGTGATCGACGGCGACCTCTACTACTCGGGCACGAGCGCCGGGTCCGTCACGGTCCTGGGCAACAAGTACAACTACGTCCCCGCGGTGACCTGGCCGACGCTCGATTTCGGCTACTACGACGCCCACTACACCTACAAGGCGACCTCCGACAAGACCATCGTGTTCAACTCCACCAACACCTTCACCGTGGCGGGAGGCCTGACCTACGCCATCCCGGCCGACGGCGCCATCATCTACTGCGAGAACTGCAGCCTGACCCTGCGCGGCGTCGTGAGCGGCCGGGTAACCGCCGTGGCAGGGGGCGCGGTCGGGAACTGCTCCAGCGCCGCCGGGAAGATCACGGTCTCGGACAACCTCTACTACGTCGGGGCCAGCTCCGTCGCGGCCGGCCCCGGCCAATCCTTCGCGGCCCTGGCGCGCAACTGCGTCCGCTTCTCGAAGACGGGATCCGATCTCCTGGCCGCCGGGGTCTTCTTCGTGGAGCAGGGCACCGGCAACATGCAGCTCTCCGGGTCCTCGGGCCGCAAGTTCTGGCTCTACGGCGTGCGCACCCAGGGCATCGGCATCAGCCCTTCCAACTCCTTCAGCACGCTTCGCTCGCTCAACTACGACCCCAACCTCCGGTCCTACCCGCCGCCCGGCCTGCCGGAGAAGGCGCTCCTGGTCAACTGGAACCTGCGCTAGCGCCCGCCGCTTGCCCTCCGCATGATGTATCATTCCCCAGGGGGACCTTCCCATGCGAGGCGACCAGTTCTTCCGCGAGATGGCCGCGAGGCCGCCGTTCACCAGGCTCCACCCCAAGGTCGGGGCCTTCTTCAAGGACTACCTCTCCCGGGAGAGGGTCGTCCGCTTCGGCGACCAGTGGGTGGTCAACACGAACTTCCCCCCGTATCCCAGCAGGGCCTTCGACCAGTTCGCCGAGGGCTTCAACCAGGCCGGCTCGAGCGCCGAGCGGCGCCTCCATTCCGTCACGCTCGCGGTGACGAACCGCTGCTCCTACAAGTGCTGGCACTGCTACAACGCGGGCCGAAGCCAGCGCGACGTCCCTCTGCCGCGCTTCCAGGAGCTGGCCCGGGAGCTGGGAAGGCTGGGCGCGGTCTGCGTCACCTTGACCGGAGGCGAGCCTCTCATCCGGGAGGACCTCGACGCGATCGTGCGCTCGTTCGACCTCCGCTTCTGTCTGACCGTGGGAACCACGGGCGCGGGCTTGACCCGGGACCGCGCGGCCGCCCTGCGCGCCGCGGGCGTCTTCGCGGTCGGCGTCAGCCTCGACTCGCAGGATGAGGCCGAGCACGACCGGCTGCGAGGGGCGCCCGGCGCCTTCAAGACGGCCCTCGCCGCCCTGCGCCTGTGCCGGGACGCGGGCCTCTACTCCTACGTGGTGGCCGTGGCGAGCCGCGGGCTCCTCGAGCGCGGACGGTTCTTCGGCTTCATGCGGTTCTGCGGGGATTCAGGCGCCTACGAGGTGCACCTGCTCGAACCCTGCCCCATCGGCAGGCTCCAGGGGAAGAAGGACGCGGTCCTTCCTCCCGAGGACTCCCGGAGCATACTGGACTACCAGGCCGGCGTCGCCTCGGACGAGAGCCTCCCAATCCTCTCCGCCTACGCCTACGTCGAGTCGGTCGAGGCCTTCGGCTGCGGGGCCGGGCTGACCCACCTCTATGTCGACGGCAGCGGCGAGGTCTCCCCGTGCAACTTCGTGCCCATCTCGTTCGGGAACCTGCTGAAGACCCCCTTCGAGGATATCCTCGCGCGCATGGGCCGCCACTTCAAGAACCCGCGCCCCTCCTGCATCGGCAAGGTCCTGGGGCCGCACCTGCCTGAAAAGGGCCTCCCCTTGCCCCCCGATGCCTCGGAGGCTCTCTGCGAGAAGCTCCTCCCCAAGGAGCATCCCATCCCGCGCTTCTTCCGCATCCGCGCCGAGGCCGTCGACGAGGCCGGGAGCAGGGAACTCAAGGAAGCCTACGACGCCATCCATTCCGACTACGACGCCTATTGGCTCTGCGCCGCCGGCAAGCCCATCGAGGACCTCGCGGCCAAGCTCTCTTGGAAAGGCGACGAGGACGTCTTCGAGGCCGGCTGCGGCACGGGCTACGCGACCTCGCTCATCGCCCGCCGCCTGACCGCCGGAGGCTCGCTCCTGGCGGCCGACCTCTCCGGCGAGATGCTCTCTCTCGCCCGCAAGCGGCTCTCCGCTCAACCCGCGGCCCCGGTGCGCTTCGCGCAGGGCGACGCCCTCGAGCTTCTGGCCGAGAGCGGCCCCTTCGACCTCGTCTTCTCCTCATGGGTCCTCGGCTACATCCCGATTGCGCCCTTCTTCAAGGCCGCCAAGCGCGCCTTGAGGCCGGGCGGCCGGCTCGCGTTCATCGTCCACCGCGAGAACTCCCCGGCCAGGGAGCTCGGGCTTTTCTACTCCTTGGGCGCCCAGGACCCCGGCATCATGGAGATGAAGGTCGCCTTCGATTTCCCCACCAAGGAGCGCGTCGCCTCCGAGCTCAAGGCTGCCGGGCTCGTCTGCCAGGAGTTGTGGGAAGGCGCGGCCGTGTTCCGCTACCCCTCGCCCCAAGCCGTCCTCGACCATTTGCTCAAGTCCGGGGCCGGCACCGCCTTCTACAACGCGGTCAAGGCCGACCGCCGCGCCGGAGCCGCGGAGCGGTTCCTCCAGCTCCTCGAAGAGAGCAACGAAGGCAAGCCGGAGTACGAGGTCTCGCACGACTTCGTGGCCTGCGTCGGGTGCGCCGGAAATTCGTAGCCTCATGCCCCCGCCGTCGGCAGGCCCGGGAAAGCGGCTGTTCCGGCGGCTCTGGCTGCTCCTGTTGGCCGCCTTCTGCGCGAGGGCCGCCGTGGTCTGGCGGGACCTGCCGGGCCGCATCGACGAGGGACTTGAGAAGGCCCAGCGCCAGCTCAAGGGCAACCCCAGGTCCGCCATCTGGGTCCGGAGCATGGAATGCGGCCGCGGCCATCCGGGGGTCCTGATCGCCTGCCTGGCCGACGGGACCGTGGTGCCCCTGGAAGCCTATTGGCACGACGACATCGGCGTCCCGGCGCTGGGCTCCCTGCTGGCCAAGGGCCGTAGCAGACCGGTGGACGCTCTCTTCCTGAGCCGATTCCACCTCGGGGTCAATGCCGCGGGCGCGCTCTTCCTGCATGGAGCGATCCTGCTCTGCGGCTTGCGCCGGGCCGCTCTGGCGGCGCTGGCCGCGGGCCTCGTCTGGGCCCTGCCCGGCCCGTTCCCCAGCCCGGACGTCTCGGCCGGGTTCACCGGCATCTTCCTCCTGACGCTCGCTGGCCTCCTGCGCTTCACCGTTGACCCGCCCCGGGGAGAGGCCTGGGCCATGGCGGCGGCCGACGCGCTCGCCTGGCTGGCGCTGGCCTGCGCCTATCTCCTGCGCCAGAACATCGGGATCGTGGGCCTGGCCGGAAGCCTGCCGTGGCAGGCGCGGCTGTGGCTGAAGGACGCGGCGCCGTATTCGCCGGCCTGGTGGCGGTGCCGCCTGCTGACTCCGGCCCTGTTGACGGTCGTCATGATCCCGGGAGCCGTGGTCAGGGCGCGCGACGGGGCGCTGGGCATGCAGCCGACCCGCCTCATGGCAACGCACGGATTCTGGCATTCGCTCGTCACGGGCCTGGGAACAGAGGCCAATCCGTGGGGCCTGCAGTGGGCTGATGGGGCGGTATTCGCCCAGGTGGCTGCCGCAGACGCGAGCCTCGATCCGAGGTCCCCCGCGTACCAGGCACGGGCCTGCAGGCTTTACTTCAGCAGCATCGCCCGGCGACCCGGGAGCGCCCTGCGCATCTACGCGAAGAAGACCTTCCGGTCGCTGGGCATGCCGGTGACGGTGCTCGGCGTCAACGCCTTCCTCTTGACCCTGCTGAGCGCGGCGGGCCTCGGGTGGATGGCGGCCTTCCGCCGGAAGAAGACCTCCGGCCCCGTCCTCGTCACGATCGCGGCCCTGACCCTGGCGAACCTCCTCATGCTCGCTCAGTCCGTGCTGGTCATCCCTCTGCCCGTGTACTTCCACCCTGTCGCGGTCTCGACGGCCCTGCTCCTGTGGCTCTGGGCGGAGCGCGTCATCTTCGGAGAAGACTAGAGCCCGTCCGGAGCGGGGCTCTGCAGTAGTCCGCGAAGAAGGGGATGAGGGCCTTGATCCGGGGAAGGAACTCCTCGGCGACGCGCTCGCCGAGCTCGATGAGCTCGCGGGCGCGATGGAGCTCCGTCCAGTGGAAACCGCGGAGGTCCGGCTGGATCACGAGATGGGCCGGGTCCGTGCGCGTCCGGGCGATCTCGTACTCCATGGTGTAGATCATCTGGAAGAAAACGTCGACCACGCTGGGGGAACGCAGGACCTCGGGCAGCGCCAGTTCGGTGAGGGTCGCCAGGTCCATAGGCAGGGAGAGGACGCCCTCCCCCCTGCGGCGGCGCTCCACGGCGCTCGTCAGCCGCGCGCCCGCGGGGAGCGTCAGGTTGACGGCCAGCAGGATGTCCGCGCCCAGGGCCGCTGCGGCGCGGATCGGGACCGGGGCCACCAGCCCGCCGTCCACCAGGTAGCGGCCGCTCAGGCGCAGCGGCGAGAACACGAGCGGAAGGCCGCAGCTCGCCCGGATGGACTCCGCCACCCTGCCCGAGCGCAGGATCACCTCCTCGCCGGTCTCGATGTCCGTGGCCACGCACGCGAAGGGGAGATCGAGGTCGTGGAACTCCTTGGTCCCGAAATAGGAGCGTATGAACCGCAGCAGGGACTCGCCGGCGAAGAGCCCCGACCGCGGCAGGGTCAGGTCCCACAGGAAGTTCTCGAAGACCCAGGACTTGTCGATGCGGACGGCCACCTCTTCCATCTCGTCGGCGTCCATCCCCAGGGCCAGGAACCCTCCGAGCAGGGAGCCCATGGAGGTCCCCGAGACGACGTCGACGGGGACATGCTCGCGTTCGAGCACCTTCAGGATGCCGATCAGGGAGTGACCCAGGGCCGCTCCCGAGCCCAGGGCCAGCCCGACCTGCACCCCGCCGATGAGGCGGGCGAGCCTCCCGATGCCTTTCAAGGCCTTGGGCTCCGGATCGAGCGCCCGGTAAGCGCAGCCGCTGGCCGCGAGCCTCTCGGCGACGGCGTCGCTCCAGGGGATGGCCATGCGCCTCGCCCCGACCGAGAAGACGTCCACCTCGGGATCGCGGTCTCCCAGCCAAGTCTCGATGAGCCTCCCCCGGTCCGTCACCAGCGCGCCCAACTCGGCGTCGAGCTGGCGAAACTGCGGCCGGGCCGACGCCACGCCCGCCAGCACGGCAAGGTCCGCCTCGGCCAGGACCGACCGCTCGACGTCGCCCAGGTCGTTGCCGAGGCTCGCCAGCACGATGTCGTAGGATTCCCGCAGATAATTGAGGAAGAGGTATATCCCGCTATAGAGCCTGCCGCCGAGGACGCCCGGAGGAAGGCTCACGAGGTCGAGGCCCGACGGATGCTGTTGGGAGATGCTCCGGACCGACCCGGGCGAGTTCAAGTCCAGAGCGCGCAGGGCGTCCTCGTCGACGAGCACGGGCTTCAAGCCCACGGCCCGCGCGGCCCGGCCGGCGTCGGGCCCCGTGTCCAGGAGGAGGGTGCGCCGCCGGGTCTGCTCCACGAGCGAAAACGCCAGGTGCAGGGCAAGGACCAGCCTGTCGTCGGCGCCGGCCGCAACGTTCAGGGTGACGAGTTTGGGCGCGCCGGGAGCCTGCCGCTGGACGCCGGAGCCCGAGGCCGTCAGCCGCGCGCAGAGCAGCCTGGTCAGGTGCGTCAGGATCGATGGGTTCTCGCGGGCCAGCCCCTCGAAATCCTGCCGCGCCAGCTTGAGGAACTCGCAGGTCGTGTCGAGCCTGACCGAGACCGACCGGCGCTCGCCGGTGAGCAGCCCCACCTCGCCCAGCACGTCCCCACGCCCCATGAAGGCGACGACCGCGTCGGGCCCCTGCTGGGGATTGACGATCCGCACCGAGCCGGAGGCGATGATGTAGAGGGCGTCCCCCTCCTCGCCTTGGTTGTAGAGCGTGGCCCCCTTGGGCAAGGATAAGAGCTGCATCTTTCCCGCCACGCGCCTGATCTCGGACGAGCTCAAACCCGAGAATAAGGGGACGCTCTTCAGGAAAGGCTCCCAGGCCCGCCTCTCCTCTGGATTCATCAGCGCTCCGAGCCGTTCCCCTCAATTTGGTATAATCCGCTTGTCAGACGCCTCGATCAGAGCCGAGTTCACGGGAGACGCCACAGGGCGCAGGCAAGGAGTCCGATCACCGTTTTGGAGTCGCGTATCCTGCCGGAGCGGACCAAGCGCAAGGCCTCCTGGAAGGGAAGCGCGACGACGTCGAGGAACTCGTCCGGGTCGGGACTCAAGTCGCCGGGCAAAAGCCCCTCGGCGAGGTAGATGGTGAGGCGTTCGTTGGCGAACGCGGGCGTAGGCCAGAAATCCAGGAGCTTGGTGATCTTGCGCGCGGCGTACCCGGTCTCTTCCCTAAGTTCCCGTCTGATGCAGGCCAGGGGATTCTCCTTGCCGTCGAACTTGCCGGCAGGGACCTCGAGCGTGGTCTGGCGCACCGGGAAGCGGTACTGCCGGACGAGCACCACCCTCCGGCGGGGCAGGAACGGGACCACGGCGACCGCTCCCGGATGGTCCATGTACTCGCGCAGGGCGGCCTTGCCGTCGGGCAGGCGCACCCGGTCGGCGCGGAAGTTGACGACATGCCCTCGATAGACCTCGACCTCGCGCGCCAGCGTCTCCACCAGACAACGGGCCATGGATACGGAATTATAACAAAGATAACCGGGCATCCTAATCATCTGCGCGCGAAGGCGGAGCCTTCGCTTGCGACATGAGCTCCAAGCCCGAATTCGTCCACCTCCACAACCATTCCGAATACTCGCTCCTCGACGGCATCCTGCGCTTCTCCGACCACGACGGCAAGCCCTCCGAGCTGATCAAGAGCCTCGCCAAGGAAGGCGCCCGCGGCTTCGCGGTCACCGACCACGGGAACATGTACGGGGCGATGGAGTGCTATTCCCAGTGCTCCAAGGAGGGCTTGAAGCCCGTCATCGGGTCCGAGTTCTACATCGTCAAGGGCTCCAGGTTGGACCGAGGACATCCCCAGCGGGAGAACCGCCACGTCGTGTGCCTGGCGAAGGACTACGCGGGCTACCAGAACCTCATGGCCCTCTCGAGCGCCGGCTTCCTCGAGGGCTTCTACTACGACCCGCGCATCGACCGCGAGATCCTCGCCCGCCACTCGAAGGGGCTCGTCATCTTGTCCGGGTGCGTCAAGTCGGAGGTCTGCCAGGCGGTCCTGGCCGGCGACATGGCGGGCGCGGAGACGCTGGCCGCAAGCTACCGTGACCTCGCGGAGCCCGGGTGCTTCTTCCTCGAGATGATGGACCACGGGATAGAAGACGAGAAGCGGGCCAACGCCGGCCTCATGGAGATCCACCGCCGAACCGGCATCCCCCTGGTCGCGACCAACGACTGCCATTACGCGCGCAAGTCCGACCAGGAAGCCCACGACGCGAGGCTCTGCATCTCCACCGGGGCGCTCCTGGCCGACGGGGAGCGCCTCCGCTTCGCGGGGCCCGAGTTCTACGTGAAATCCCCGGCCGAGATGGCCGGGCTATTCGAATCCGCGCCCGAGGCCGTCGCCAACACCGTGCGGATCGCCGAGATGTGCAACCTCCAGATCCCCAAGGGAAAGTTCATCCTGCCGGAATTCGCGGTCCCGGAAGGCATGACGCAGGGCTCGTACCTCGAGCGCCTCGCCCGCGAGGGCCTCCGGCGCCGTTTCCCCGACGGGCCCTCCCCAGCCCACCATGGTAGGCTGGCCTACGAGCTCTCGGTCATCCAGAAGAAGGGGTTCGCCGGCTATTTCCTCGTGGTCTGGGACTTCATCGCCTATGCCAGGCGCGAAGGCATCCCGGTCGGCCCGGGCCGGGGGTCGGGCGCCGGCTCGCTCGTCGCCTACGCCCTCGACATCACGAACCTCGACCCCCTCGAGCACAAGCTCCTCTTCGAGCGGTTCCTCAACCCCGACCGGCCCACCATGCCCGACCTGGACATCGACTTCGCCGACACGGACCGCGACCGCATCATCGAGTACGTGCGCGGAAAATACGGCGCGTCGAACGTGGCCCAGATCATCTCCTTCAGCTCCATGGGCGCCAAGGGCGTCATCCGCGACGTGGGCCGGGTCATGGGAATCAGCCTGCCCGAGGTCGACCGCATCGCCAAGATGGTCCCCGGCGGGCCGGACGTCACGCTCTACGGCGCGATTCAGAAGAACCCCGACCTGCCCAAGGCGGCCCAGGACCCGCAGATCAAGAAGCTCCTCGACCTCTCCCTCAAGCTCGAGGGCTTGAAGCGCCACACCACCGTCCACGCGGCCGGCACGGTCATCACGAAGGAGCCGGTGGTCCGCTACAGCCCCCTGGCGAGGAACCCGCGGTCCGATGTCGTCACGACGCAGTACGACGGCGACGTCCTGCCGGCCCTGGGACTGCTCAAGGTCGACTTCCTGGGATTGCGGACCCTTACCATCATCCAGAACACGGTCCGCTCCATCCGGACCCGGAAAGACCCGGCGTTCGACATCGAGGGCATCCCGATGGACGACCCCAAGACCTACGAGCTCCTCCGCCGGGGAGAGTCCCTCGCGGTCTTTCAGCTCGACTCGAGCGGCATGCGCACGCTCCTCCAGCAGCTCAAGCCCACCGTGTTCAACGACATCGTGGCGATCCTCGCCCTCTACCGCCCCGGCCCCATGAAGGCCGGCATGGTGGACATGTTCGTCGAGCGCAAGCATGGCCGCAGCAAGGTCTCCTACGACCATCCCCTGCTCCAGCCGGTCCTCCAGGACACCTACGGCTGCATCGTGTTCCAGGAGCAGGTCATGGAGATCAGCAAGGAACTCGCGGGCTTCACGGGCGGCCAGGCCGACACCCTGCGCAAGGCCATGGGCAAGAAGACCCCGGAGGACTTCGAGAAGATGCGGCCCGACTTCGTGTCCGGGGCCGCCAAGAACAAGATCCCGCCGAAGCTCGCCAACAAGATCTACGACCACCTCCTCGAGTTCGGCGGCTACGGGTTCAACCGCTCCCACACCGCCGCCTACGGGCTCTTGGCCTACCAGACCGCCTACCTCAAGGCCAACCACGCCCTGGAGTTCATGTGCGCCGTCGCGACCTCCGAGATCGGGCATTCCGTGGTGGGCTCGGACGACAAGGAGAACAAGCTGGCGGTCTACCTGGAGGACGGGCGCCGGACGGGGCTGAAGATACTGCCCCCTGACGTCCAGCGGTCGGGGGCCGAGTTCACCATCGAGAATCCCGACGCCATCCGATTCGGGCTGGTCGCGGTGAAGAACGTCGGCCTCGGCGCGGCCGAGGCCGTCGTCGGGGCCCGGAGCCAAGGACCCTTCAAGGGCCTAGCCGACTTCTGCTCGCGCGTGGATCTGAAGGCCGCCAACAAAAAGGCCATCGAGTCGCTCATCCGGGCGGGAGCGCTCGACGCGCTGGACCCAGGGAAGCCCCCCGCGGCCGCCCGAGCGAGGCTCCTGGCTTCCCTGGAGGAGACCGCGGACCGCCAGGCCCGGGAGCGGGAGGACCTGGCCCGCGGCCAGGCGACCCTTTTCGCGATGGACTGCCTGTCCTGCGACGCAGGGGGAGCGTCGCTCCAGGACGCCGCGCCCTGGAGCTCCAACGACGTCCTCCGGTCCGAGAAGGAGATGTTGGGCTTCTACTTCTCGGGCCATCCCTTGCTGGAAGTCCGGGCCCAGCTCCAGGCGCCGCGCACGCACGACATCGCGGCCCTCTCTCCTCAGGTGACCACGCCGGTCCGTTTGGCGGGGCTCCTGGCCCAGGTCAAGCGCAAGATCACCAAGAAAGGCGAGCAGATGGCGGAGGCGGTCCTTGAGGACCTCACCGGCTCCATCAGGCTCCTCGTCTTCCCCCGGGCGTATTCCGGGACCCACCACGCCCCGGGCATCGGCGACAAGCTCCAGGCGGGAGCCGTCGTCGTGGCCAGCGGACGCTTGAGCTTCTCCAAGTCCGGCTCGGACGAAGCCGAAGGCGGGCCGGAGCTCTTCGTGGACGACGTCTCCCCGCTCGCCGAGGCCCTCCCCCGCTACGCCCGCAAGCTCGTCATCGCGGCCCCGATGGCCTCTCTCGACGACAAGGCGCTCCGAGCCCTTCGCGACGTCCTGGAGAGCCACCGGGGGCGCTGCCCGGTCGAGCTCGAGCACCGGACCACGCAAGGGGTCTCGGTTCTGGAGGTGGAAACCCGCGTATTAATCGACCAAAATCTGTTAGAATCTCTCGATTCCATGTTCGGAGAAAAATCATGGCGGATCGAAAGCGCATCCTAGTCGCGGACGACGACCCGGACCTGGTGGACCTCCTCAAGATGGACCTCGCCAACCAGGGGTACGAGGTGCTCGTCGCGATGAACGGCAAGGAAGCCCTCCAGATGGCCATGGGCGAGAAGATCGACCTGGTCCTGCTGGACGTCATGATGCCGTACATCGACGGCTATCACGTCGCCTACGAGGTCACCAGCAAGCTGGGCTCCGGCGCCCCCATGATCATGCTCATGACAAGCCGCGACACCGCCCGAGAGAAAGGCATCGCCATCATGAGCGGCGCCGCCGAGGTCCTCCAGAAGCCATTCGAGATGGACGCCCTTCACAGGAAGCTCGCGGAGATATTCGCGAAGACATGACCGCGCGGCGAGGAAGGCCCGGCTGGCCGTCTGGGAGGGGGCCTTCCTTGCCGCGCGGCGTTTTGGCGTTCTTCTTCTTGGTCTTCCTTTTCTCATCCCCGGGCGCCGTCGCCTCCGCCGAGACAGGGGGTCCGGAGTCCCGCCGCGACTCCGGACCCCGGCCCGAGGCTGGGCCGTCGAAGGTGTCCATCCGGCCCAAGCACGCCGCCGAGGCGGGCGGACGCGGCCTCCAGCCCGACGTCAGCCTCATCGACACGCCCACGACCTCTGTCTTGGACTACCACGGCTACGCCACGACCGCCCGGTTCTTCTCGTCCGGCGGCGTTCTCGAGCACGTCTCCTTCGGCGTTTTCCACCGGCTGAACATCGGGGCCTCCCTCAACGTGGACCGCCTCATCGGAAGCGACTCCTCGACCCGCGTCCGGGCCCCCAACGTCCAGGCCAAGTACCGTTTCTTCGACGGGGACGGCTGGATCCCGTCCGCCGCGGTCGGGTTCGACGGGCAGGGCTACCTCTACGACGGCACGGCCAAACGCTACAACCATCGCCACCGCGGCTTCTTCCTGGTCGCGACCCAGGAGCTCTTCATCCCGGGCCTGCAGGCGCACCCTTCCGTCAACATTTCGGATTTCGACTCCAATTCCATATATGGCGCCATCCCGCTCAGCCTCAACTTCCGGGACTGGGTGTGCCTGATGTTCGAGTGGGACAGCGTCTCGGACTGGTCCCACAGCCGCATCAACTCAGGGCTCCGGGTCTACGTCACCCCCGGGTTCCACCTCGATTTCGGCGTCCGGGGCATCGGACAAGGCGGCCGTTTCGACGACGGCGCGCCGCGCGGCCCGGAACGGGTCGCGCAGATCAGGTACAGCGGGAACTTTTGAGGAGTAAAACTACAATGCCAGGCACCCGGAGAGTGGGCATGTTGACCGGCGGGGGCGACTGTCCGGGCTTGAACCAGGCCATCCGGGGCGCCGTGTACAAGCTCGAGGCCCTCGGCTACGAGTGCGTCGGCATCGAGGAGGGCTGGAAGGGCATGATCGGGGCCAAGACCACGCCGCTCACCCGCGACATCGTCGAGGAGCTCGCCTCCCGCGGCGGCACCATGGTCGGCACCTCCCGGACCAACCCCTTCAAGAAAGACGGCGGCCCGGCCGCGGTCCTCAAGACCTTCAAGAAGCTCAAGCTTTCGGCCCTCATCGCCATGGGCGGCGAGGACACCCTCGGCGTGGCCGCGCGCCTCTTCAGGGAGCACGCGGCTCCCGTGGTCGGCGTGCCCAAGACCATGGACAACGACCTCTCGGCCACGGACTTCACCTTCGGCTTCGACACCGCGGTCAGCGTCTCCATGGACGCGGCCGCCCGGCTCATCGACACGGGCCGCAGCCACCGCCGGTGCATGGTGCTCGAAGTCATGGGCCGGCACGCGGGCTGGGTCGCCCTCTACACGGGCATCGCGGCGGGCGCCGACTACGTAGGCCTTCCCGAGCGCAAGGTGGACATCAAGGAGATGGCCTCCGCCGTCAAGGCGGCGGTCGCGCGCAAGAAGGTCGCCCTGGTAGTGGTTTCGGAGGCGGTCGAGCTCCGGACCGAGCGCAAGAAGGACGAGCCCCTCGACGAGTTCGGCCACATGCTGCTCCAGGAGCGCGAGGTCGGCGAGCAGATCGCGGAGATCATCCAGAAGGAGACGGACATCGAGACCCGCCACGCCACCATCGGCCACATCCAGCGCGGGGGCCATCCCACGCTCTTCGACCGCATCCTGGCCACCCGGGCGGGCATCCGCGCCGCGGAGCTGGTGCACGAGAGGCGCTACGGCCAGATGGTGGCCTTGCGCGGCAACGACATAGTGCCGGTCTCCCTCGACGAAGCCACGGCCAAGCTCAAGACCGTCACCCCGGAGTGGCTCTCGATCCTCGACACCCTCTGCCGCAACCCCGTCCGCCAACGCCCATCCCGATGGCGGCCGGGGCGCTCGGCCTCCGGCCTCGACCGCGCCCCCGTCCGGGAGAAGGCATGACGGCTCCCGAGCCCCTGCGGTTCCAGCGGCGCACCGTCCTCGTGAAGCGCTCGCTGCAGCTCAAGTACATCGGCATGGTCTTCCTGAGCGTGCTGATCTCGTCCTTGATCGTGGGCGGCGACATCTACTACTCCATGGCGCGCGTCGTCCTGGCGGAAAACCCGTCGCTGGCGCCGGCGATCAGCCAGTTCAACCTCATCATCCTGGTCAAGCTCGTCCTGTATCTGGGGCTCATGGTGCTCATCTCCCTCTATGTCTCCCACCGCTTCGCCGGCCCCATCTACCGGTTCGAGAAGTCCGCGCAGGCCGTCTCGGGCGGGGACCTCACGCACCGCGTGGCTCTGCGCACCGGCGACGAGCTCGTCGAGCTCCAGGACGAATTCAACGCCATGACGGCGAGCCTGCAGTCCCTGGTCCAGAAGGACAGGACGCTCAGCCGTCACTTGGCCGAGCGCGTGGCCGCCGCCGCCAAGAAGCTCCCCGAGGGGGCCGCCGCGGCCCGCGAGGACCTCGAGTCCATCAAGCTGGAGCTGGAACACCTCACGAGCGCGTTTAAACTTTAATGCGCGAGAAGGAGTCCCTCCCAGGCATCCTCTTTGGAGTCGTCAGGGACTCCTTCTCGCGCATTCTTGTCTGCGTTCCCGGCCCAGGAATCCTGTCATTTGCTGTTTCACTAAGTCTCCTTCCCTTCCTTCCGTCGCTTGCCAACAGCCAAGCGACGGAAGGGCGGGTCATCACCCTCGACGAAGCGGTGCGGCTGGCGACCATCAACGACCCGCGCGTCCTCTCCGCGGAGCAGGACGCCATCATCGCGGTTGAGCGCGTGAAGGAGGCGTGGTTCCAATTCCTGCCGGAAGTCGGCTTCCAGGCGAGCGCCTCGAAATACGAGGCGAGGTACCCCTTCGCGCTCTCCGGCGTCTCGCGCAACCTCCTGGCGTTCCCTGGGGAGCACCAGAACCTCTATTCGGGCAGCGGCTACTGGTACCTCCCTGTCTACGAGGGCGGCCGCCATATCAACACCCTCTACCTTGCCAAGGCCGCCCACAAGGCGGCCAAGAGCAACTACGACACGGTCCGGCGCGAGGTGACCTTGGCCGCCAAGGACTCCTTCTACCGTCTCATCCTCGCCCAGGAGAAGCTCGCGGCCGCGACCCGCAACGAAGCCGCAGCGCTTGCCCCGGCCGCCGACCAGGACCTCGGGGCCTGGGACCGCCTCGAGGGAGCCGCCCTCCTGGGGGAGGCCCGCGCCGGAGCCACGGCCGCGCGCCACGACTTCGACCTCAAGCGTCTCTCCCTGCTCAAGAACCTGAACCTCGAGTTCAACACCGTCTTCCGCGTCGAGGGCGCCCTTGAGACCAAGCCCCTGGAGATGGACATCGACCGGGCGATCGTCTGGGCCATGGAGCTGCGCCCGGAGCTCCAATCCCAGACCTACAGGGCCGAGATGGACGCCATCGGCGTCAACTTGGCCATGGGCCGCAGGCACCCGACGCTCTTCTTCGCCGGCGACTACGAGCTGACCGGGCAGCGGTTCCCGCTCAAGCAGAACAACTGGGACGCGACCATCGGCGTCAAGGTCCCCCTCGCTTACGACCTCTTCACCCAGGTCAAGCAGAAGGAGGCCGAGCAGCGCCAAGGCGCGCTCAAACGCGCCGAGCTGCAGGACCGGGTCCGGCTCGAGGTCCGGCAGGCCTACGAGAACCTCCGGTACTGGGAGAAGGAGTTCCCCCTGCGCGAGGCGCACTACGCGGCCTTGAAGCGCCTTTACGACCAGGCGGCGAGCTTGCCCGGCGCGGCGCTGGCCAGGATCCGCGCCTCCAAGCGCCTCTCCGACGCGCGGCTGGCGCATCTTGAATCCGTGACCGAGCACGTCCTGGCGGTCGCCAAGCTCGAATGGGCGGTGGGAAGGGCCCTCGACCGGTGAGCGGCCCCGTCCGGACCCAGCCTCTGGCTGGGTACCCCACGGGTACCCCCAGGTGCCTCCGGGCGATCGCCGCCGCGCTCGGGGCCGTCCTCCTCTTCGCGTCTCCCTCTGCGGGCCTCCCCGGCCTCGACCAGGACTCCATCCTGCGCGACCACCTCTGGCGCGACCTCACCTCTAGGCCGCGGGGCCGCCGCCCGACCGTCGGGCTGGTCCTCTCCGGCGGGTCGCTGCGGGCCCTGGCGCACGCCGGCGTCTACTCGGTGCTCCAGGACGCCGGGTTCCCCGTCGACGTGGTCTCCGGCGTATCCATGGGCGCGGTCCTCGGCTCGGCCATCGCCGACGGCGTATCAGGCAGGAAGCTCTCCCGGTTGACCCCGCACATGGGCTTCCGCGGCGCGAGCAACTACGGCGCGTTCGGGCTCTTCCGCCTGGCTTTCTTCGACAGTCCCCTCTCGTCCGAGAAGACGGAGGCTTGGATCGACCGTTCGCTCAGCGCCCGCCGCTTCGAGGACCTCAAGAAGCCCTTCGCCTGCGTCGCCATGGACATCAAGTCCGGAGAGGCCATCGTGTTCCGGGAAGGCCCGCTGTCCCCGGCGGTGCGGGCGAGCATGAATCTGCCCGGCATCTTCTCGCCGGTGGAGTACCGCCACCGGTACCTGGTGGACGGCGGGGTGGTAGACTTCATCCCCGTGGACGCGGCCCGCCTCATCGGCGCGGAGTTCGTGATCGCCTCGGTCACCGACCTCGATTTCTCGCAGTCGCGCCTCAAGAGCGTGCTGAACACCCTTGAACAGGTCATCGACATCAGGGGATCGCTGCTCGCCCGGGAGCAGCGCAAGCGCGCCAATTTCCTGATCGAGCCCCGGGTCCCCGACATCGGGTTCGTCGAATCTCCCCGGGCGCTGGAGGTCGTCGCCCAGGGAGTCATCGCCGCCAGAAGGCTCCTGCCGGCGGCCCAGGAGAGCCTCATCATTTTCTCCCATCCGCCGATGGCCAAGGACTGGATGCGGCCCGGCGCCGGCGCGCCCGGAGGCTCGGAATGACCTCCCGGCGCCTGCGTGCCATCCTTGAGCGCGCAGGCACCGGGCGAGCGGAGAACGGCTGCGCCCGGCGGGCCCTCCTGCTGGCATGCTGGCTCGTCGGCGCCTGGTCAGCGGCGCCGGCCCGGGCGCTGGGCATCCCGGGCTGGCGGTCCGGGGAGATACAGCAGGTCGAAAGGCTCTTCGAGGAGAGGCGCTACGACGAGGTCATCGCCAAGCTCTCCGGCGAGGGCCTCAACCGCCTGCGGTTTTCCGGGGGTTTGAGCCGCGCGTATCTCTATCTCGGCGTCAGCTACGAGCGCACGCGCCAGTTCGACAAGGCCGTGGGCGTCTATCAGCTCGGGGCGAGGCTCTTCCCCCGGAACGTCGACGCCCTGACCAGGCTCGCGTCCCTCCTGCACGCCATGCAGCTCGACGAGGCTGCCCGGCCGCTCTTCGAGAAGGTGCTGCGGATCAACCCTCGCCACCCGGCGGCCCTGGTCGGTTTGGCCGAGATCGAGAGGTCCCTAGGGTTCCTTGACCGGAGCGTGGGGTTCTACGAGAGGGCGCTCGAGGCGCGCGACAAGGACGCCTCCTTGTACCGGACCTACGCCGAGGTGCTCTACGACAGGCGCGATTTCCGCGCGGCGGAGACCGCCATCCGCTGGTCCCTCACTCTCCAGACCTCCCCCGAGTCCCTGCTGGTGCTGGCCTACATCCGCCGGAGCCGCGGCTTCGGCATGGAGGCCGTAGACATCGTCCGGCAGATGGAGGATGCCGCCCTCCCGGAGGACGCCCTGCGCTACGCCTTGCTCGCGGCCGTCTGGCACATGGAGGCCGGACAATGGCACAATGCCTGGTCCCAAGCAGGGCTCGTCCTGAAAGCGCATCCCGACGATCCGCTCGCGCGCTACGTCCGCGCCCGCGCCCATCTGCAGACCGGCCGGCGCGACCTGTCCATGAAGGACCTCGAGGTCTCTGCCGCCGGCCGGGCCCCCTTCGTCGCCAAAGCCTCGGCGGCGCTCCTCGATGAGCTAAAGAAGGAACCATGACAACGATTATGCCCCCACGACTGCGCGCCTCCCCGTGGGGGAGGCTTGCGAGAACTCTGCGGTTCTGCAAGATGTCCGCGGCCGGCAACGACTTCGTCCTCCTCGAGCGCAAGGAAGCCGCCAAGTCCTCCCTCGCTCCCGGCCGTCTCGCGCGCCTCCTCTGCGACCGCCGCCATGGCATCGGCGCGGACGGCCTCCTGCTGGTAGACACGGGCCACGTGGTGCCCCGCCTCTCTTACTACAACTGCGACGGCTCCACGGCATTCTGCGGCAACGGCACGCGCTCCGCCGCTCTCTGGCTCCACCGTCAGGGCTTCACCAGAGGCGCCGGCTCCTTCACCTTCAGGTCCGCCGCGGGGCCCGTCCAGGCGCGGGTCTCCCCGCGCGGCGGAACCGCGGCCGTCCGCATGCCGGACCCTCGCGACCTCCGGCTCGACATCAGCCTCTCTCTCCTGGGCAGACGCACCACGGTGCACGCCGTGAACACCGGGGTCCCCCATGCCGTGATCGTGGCGCCGGATGTGGAGCGCCTCGCCGTGGCGGAGGCCGGCCGGGCCCTGCGCCGCCACCCGGCGTTCGCGCCCTCCGGAACGAACGCTGATTTCGTCTCCGTCGGCCGCAAAGAATTGTTCCTGAGGACCTACGAGCGCGGCGTGGAGGATGAGACCCTGGCCTGCGGCACCGGAGCGGTCGCCGCCGCCGTGGTGGCCCACGCACTCGGCCTGGTCCGCCCCCCCGTCCGGGTCCGGATCCGCGGCGGCGCCGTGCTCAAGGTCGATTTCCGATTGCAGGGGCCGTCCTACGCCGAGGTGTGGCTGGAGGGCCCCGCGCGGATCGTGTTCACGGGAGAGATGAAACCATGAAACTGGTTGGGTCCATCGTGGCGCTGGTCACTCCGTTCACCCGGGATGGCTCCGTCGACGAAACCGCCTACCGGAGGATGGTACGCCGGCACCTCAAGGCCGGGACCTCCGGGCTGGTGCCCTGCGGGTCCACTGGCGAGGCGGCCACGCTCTCCCATGAGGAGTCCCGAAGGCTCGTCTCCATCTGCGTCGAGGAATCCTCCGGCCGCCTGCCCGTGATCGCCGGCGTGGGCACCAACGACACGGCCAAGGCGGTCAAGCTCTCGAGGGAAGCCGAGGCTCTCGGAGCCTCGGCCATCCTGCTCCTGGCGCCATACTACAACAAGCCGACCCAGGAAGGCATCTACCAGCACTTCAAGGCCGCAGCCCTTGCCGTGCGCCTTCCCATCGTGGTCTACAACATCCCGGGCCGCACCGCGGTCAACATCCTGCCCTCGACGATCGCGCGCCTCGCCGCTGACTTCCCGAACATCGCGGCCGTCAAGGAGGCCGCCGGCAGCCTGGACCAGGTTTCCGAGATCCTCACGCTCATCAAGCGGCCTTTCTCCGTGCTCTCCGGCGACGACTCCCTGACCCTGCCCATGATGGCGGTCGGCGCCAAGGGCGTCATCTCGGTCATCGCCAACATTGCTCCGCGTGAAACCGCCGCTCTCTGTTCGGCCGTTTCACGCGGCGATTGGTCCAAAGCCCGGTCGCTGCATCTTAGGATGTTCCCTCTGATCAAGGCTCTGTTCATCGAGACCAACCCCATCCCGGTTAAGGCCGCCATGGAGATGCTGGGCGCTTGCTGGGGCGAACCCAGGCTGCCCTTGACCCCGCTGACTCCGGCCGGCCGGGACCTGCTCAAGAAGAGGCTCAAGGCCTTCGGCCTGCTGTAGCCGCGTATTTCTTCAGGCTGCCGGCGGACCGAAGCGCGGCGCCGCAGTCCGAGCACAGGTCCTTCTTCGCGGAGAAGAGCTGCTTGCAGACCGGGCACACGACCCGGATCGAGTCGTCGACGTATTCCAGGAGCTTCTCCAAGGTCAGGACTGCGCCGCAGCCGCATTTGTCGTCCATGGACTCGGCCGAGCACTGCGGGCACGCGACGGGGCGCGTGAGCTTCTTGAAGGCGATCCCGCAGGCCGCGCAACGGGCCGCGCCGACGGCGTTGGGCGTCTCGCACACGGGGCAGGGCGACTTCTCGGCCTCGGCCGACTCCTGGTCCTGCGCCGGAGAGGCCGCCCCGGCGTCCTGGCAAGGGAGGCAGGCCTCCGCGGCGCCGCCCGCCCCCAAATGGATGCCGCAGCCCTGGCACACCGCCGCCATGCTTGGCACCTCCCGCACCTCGCCTCCGCAGGCCGGGCAGGACATATCCAGGACCGCGCCTTGGGCCGAGGGAGCCACCGGCGTCGCGCATTGGTCGCAGTACAAAGCCTCGTCGTCGTTCTCGCTGGAGCACTTCGGGCAGGGAATCATTGGGATATGTTAGCATGAGGAGGCCCCGATGAGCAGCCACCACATCCTGGCCTTCGCTGGCTCGTTCCTTCTTTTCCAGAGCGAGCTCCTGATGGCCAAGCTGCTGCTGCCCCATTTCGGGGGGAGCGCCCAGGTCTGGACGGTCTGCATGATGTTCTTCCTGGCGGCGCTCCTGGCCGGCTATCTCTACGCCCATCTCGCCGGCACGCGCCTCTCGCCCCGAGGGCAGGCATGGCTCCATCTCGCGGTTCTCGCCTCGGCGGCCCTGGCGTTCCCCCTGGCTGCCGTCCCCTACTCCACCGCCCATCCGGTCGCGGCCCTCCTCGCGGCCTTGGGGGCTTCGATCGGGGCGCCTTTCATCGCTCTGTCAGCCACCGTGCCCACGCTCCAACGGTGGCTGACTCATTCCGCCCGCCCGGAACGGACCCTTCCCTACTCGCTCTACGCCGCCTCCAATGCGGGGGCGTTGGCCGGCCTCATCGGCTACCCGTTCTTGATCGAGCCGCTCTTGCCGCTTGACTCCCAGGTCCGGGCCTGGCAGGCCTGCTACGCGCTCTTCGCCGCGGGGCATCTCTTGTGCCTGCCCAAGGCCGCCCCCTGGGTTCCGGCAGCTCCCCCGGAACAGCCCGCCATCCCGCGCCGCAGGCTGTTGGCATGGGTTGCGCTCGCGGCTGGACCCTGCGCCGCCATGCTGGCGGCCACCCAGTACCTCTCGTCGACCCTGGCGGCCGTGCCGCTCATCTGGGTGGTGCCGCTGGGGATCTATCTGGCCACCATCGTCTTGAACTTCAAGGCGACCCCCTGGCGGCCGTACGGATGCGTGTTGTTCCTCGTCGTCGGTCTGGCCTTGGGGCCCCTCCTGCTGGCCGTCCTGGGCCACCTGGTCATGGCCGGCTGCGCCCGGGTGCTGGCGGGCATCATCAGCTTCGTCGGGCTCGCGCTCAACGTCGCCGCCCTCTTCATCATCGCCATGATCTGCCACCGCTCCTTGTCCGAAGACAAGCCCTCCCAAGAGGGCTTGTCTTCGCTGTTCTACCTTTGTCTTGCCCTTGGAGGCCTGGTGGGAGGCGTCCTCCTGGCCGTCGGCGTGCCCTGGCTCGGCCGCCGCAGCGGCCTGGTCGGCCTCGATTGGCTGGTCGCAGGCGCCGTGTCCCTGTCCGCCCTGGTGCTGCGGGATTGGGAGCTATGGCGCTCGAAGAGCGTGCTGCGCCCCTCCACGCTCCTGGGCGCCTTCCTGATGATCTTCGTCTTCTTCTTCACGGCGCGCGCGAGCGTCCGGGAGAGGGCCTTCGCCCTGCGCAACTTCTACGGCATCTACAAGATCGAGGATGACGGCCGCCTGCGCATGCTGATGCACGGCAACACGCTGCACGGGATGCAGTACCGGGACCCGGCCCTGTCCTCCGAGCCCCTCGCCTACTACCACCGGCTAGGCCCCATCGGCGACGTCTTCCGCCTCTTCGGCGCCGGCCTGCACAGCGTGGGCGTCATCGGCCTCGGCACGGGCAACATCGCGGCCTACGGCGGCCCCGGCATGTCCATCACCTTCTACGAGCTCGACCCCGACGTCCTCGCCATCGCCCGAGATCGCTTCAGCTTCCTGGCGCAGACCAAGGCCGCGGTCCGGACCGTCATCGGCGATGCGCGGCTCTCCCTGGCATCCTCGGAGGATGCCCGGTACGACCTCATCGTGGTCGACGCCTTCAGCGCGGGAGCCATCCCGATGCACCTCCTCACGCGAGAGGCCTTCGAGCTCTATGCGCGAAGGCTCGCGCCGGGAGGCCTCATCCTCGTCCAGGCCTCTAACAAGCACATCGACTTGAGGCCCGCGCTGGCCGCCCAGGCGCAAGCCTTCGGCGTGCGGGGACTCATCCGGCACGCGGTGCCGCCCGAGGGCATGGGGCGGGAGTACTACCTCTGCCAATGGGTGGCGCTGTCCAAGGACCCCGGGAAGGTCAAGAGGCTCGAAGAAACCCGCCAGTGGGAGGACCTCTCGCGCTGGAAATCGCGCTTCGTGAGCGCCTGGACCGACCGGCACGCAAGCGTCCTGCCTCTCATCCGCCTCTGAGGCGCGCGGTCCCATCGGGCGACAGGGGCCGAAGCCCCCTGTACGTATTGGCAATCGTCCTGCGGCCTGGTATACTCTATACGATTCAGGTTCGGCGAAGGTTCCTTTTATCATCACTATCGAAATGAATCTCGCGCCGTGCTATGCCGCCAGAATATATCCGCATATTTTCCAGCGGCGGCGATGCCACAGCGTCAAAAGTCGGTTGGCCTGCCAGATTTGACTGGACACATCAGGACTTTTCTCCTCCTCGAAACTCCTTGGTGTATCAACCCCAGCCGCACCCGTAGTTAGTCCCTCCGTCGGAGCCCACTTTCCAAGGGCTGGCAATTCAGGCCTAAAACTGCCACACTGGATACGCTCAGATACTCAGTGTACCAGAGGCCCCATGTTCGACACCCGGCAGGCGAAATCCGCGTTGTACAAGCTCTTCCAAAGGACGCCAGTCGTCGCACTGGCTGAACTCTACCGGACCCTCAAGACGCGTTCGCGCATGAGCGTGTTCCGGCGCATGAAGGAGGTGGGCTACCTCTCCAGCTACACCCACACCTGCCGCTACTACACCCTGCGCCGCATCCCACAGTTCGATTCGTTCGGCCTGTGGCACTACCGCGACGTCGGATTCTCCCGCGCGGGGACGCTGAAGGGAGCCGTGGTCGACATCGTCGGCTCTTCCCCCGCCGGCCGCACGCCGCGCGAACTGCATGAACTCCTGCGCGTGCGCGTCAATAACGCGCTGCTCGATCTGACGCGCGCCGGCAAAGTGCGGCGGGAGCCGTCCGGCGGGGAGCGCTCGCTCTACCTCAGCGCCGATGAGGCGCGCGCCGCCGAGCAGCTCGCGCGTCGGCTCCAAGGGGCCGCAACGAAGGGGCCTGCGCAGGCAGACTTGGTGGTCGAAGTGCTGCTGGAACTCCTGGATGCGGCCACGGTGGATGCGGCTCCCGCCGAGGTAGCCCGGCGGTTGATCGCCCGGGGGGTGGGCGCCACGGCGACCCAAGTCCGTCAGGTCTTCGAGCGCTATAAGCTGGGTCGAAAAAAGGGGGTCCGCTCGCCGCGCTCGCGGCGTTGAGGACCCATCTGCGCCTGGTCGAGGACGAGAATCGGCGTCGGGGTTCGACCACCGCGGGCCTGACGGTGGCGGCTCTGCCGGGAACCGAGTCGTGCCCCCGTTGCGCGGGGCCGACACGCTTCCTGAAGTCCGTCGAGCGAAACGTCGTCACGCTGGCGCACGGACCCTTCGTGGCGCACGAGGTGTTGCGTACGTGCAAGTCCGGTTGCCGGGAGCCATCGGGAAAACGGACCATCGTCCGCTCGCAGACCCTAGCATTTTCGAGGACTCATTCCCGTCCGCAGCCGAAGACCTTGTCGTCGTCTTTCGCGTTCATCTGCGCCCGGACATAGATCAAGGCCTGTCCCGGCGTCAATCCCGCCTGGACCGCCTGCTCGCCCACCTCGGTCATTGGCTTGGCCCAAGACCGTCCCCGCCACATCCAGGCCGCCCCCGGAGGAACCCGCCCCCGGCGGGGAATCTCAAGCCAACCCCCTCGCCGACCAGTACGACGGCATTGACCCCATCCCGGCCGAGTGTTGAGGCCCGGAAAGGCCCCTTCTTCGGCCTGACCCCTGCGATGGGCGGCTTTACCGCCGGCTCCGCCGCCTTCTCCCGGGTTCTCATGACCGGAAATCCCGGCGATTCTGTAGACTACCGGAATTCCCGGTATACTTGACATTCGCCGGGATTCCCGGTATAATAGTCATGTGAGGATTCATATTCCGAACAGCGCTTTTCTTGGAAACATCGATCCTTTTATCATGGGGTTTGACCCAGCATCCCCGGAAGTCCTGGAAATCACGGCGAACGACAAATGGATCGCCATCCATCCCATTGTTTTGTCCATGGTCGCCGCGCTCGGGTCCAAGGTAGCGCCCGAGAACATCCACTGCCAGCCGTTGGAGGCGAAATCAAGGCACTATCTCGTTCGGATGGGGCTTTTCAGGACATTGGGGATTCCATCCGACATCAGCATCGTGGAACACGAGCCGGCCGGGAGGTTCATCCCGGTCACCCGGGTCCGCACCTCGGACGAGTTGACGAGATTCATGACGGAGATGATCCCCCTGCTGCATCTTGAACCGGGGCAGGCCAGGACCATCGGCTACATCATCAGCGAGCTCGCGCGAAACGTCATCGAGCACGCTGAAGCCGAACAGGGGGCGCTGTTGTGCGCGCAATACTACAAGAAAAGCAACTCCATCCGCATCGGGATCGCAGACACTGGCGTCGGAATCAAGGCGACCATCAACCGTGCCCACCCCGCGGAGACCGACCTCGACGCCATCCGGCTCGCGCTGTGGCCCGGGATCACGGGCGCCACGGCCAGGGAGGGGGGAACCGAGCAGAACGCCGGCGCTGGTCTTTTCTTCATCAAGTCCATCGCCAGCGTCAACCGCGATTTCTTCGTGATCTACAGCGGGAGGGGCCTCTACAAACTGCTCAAGAAGCCGGCGTCCTCAAGACCCCACCTGAAGGCGGACCCCTTCGATGACAGGCACTCCAAGGAGGGGGAGCTTCCCTTCTGGCAAGGAACGGCGGTCGGGGCCGACATCACGCTCGACCAGACGGCCGAGTTCTCGTCTCTCTTGGACGCCATCGGGAACACCTACAGGGCCGCCGTCAGGGAACGCGTGAAAGCCCGCTACAAGCGGCCCCGGTTCATATGAAAATCTCGATCTTCGACAAAGCCGGAGCGTTCGCCGAGAACAAGGACGTGGCCCGGGACATCCGGGCCCTGGAAATCCTCCCCGCCCTGGAAAAGGGCGAGGAAGTCGTGCTCGACTTCGATCGGGTGGACGCCGCGACTCAATCCTTCATCCACGCCCTCATCAGCGACGTCATCAGGAAACACGGTGGCTCGGCGTTGGACCGCCTGGCTTTCAAGTCCTGCAACGACACCGTCAAGAAGATCATCAGCATCGTCGCCGACTACATGCAAGACGGGCTCGGCCCGCCTTCGGGGGGATCACGATGAACGCGCTTTTTCGCAGGTTGGCCGCCGGGGGGATGACCCTACTTCTGGTTTGCGGCGGGAACCCGGCTTTCGGCAGGTCCTCGGCCCGGCCGAAGGCGGAACTGATCATGCAGATGGGGCACACGGGCTGGGTTACCTCCGTCGCCTTCAGTCAGGATCACGAGCCCAAAGGACGGCGCCGAGATCGAGGGCGACAGCGTCGAGGTGACGGTCTCGGCGACAGACCAGGGTGGCGGCATAGACGAGATCAGGCTCTACCACAACGGCAAGGCGGTCGGAGGAGACAACAGCGGCATCAAGGTCGTCTCGAAGGGTGCCGGCCGGACGCCAAGGCGCTCTCGGATTTCTTCGCCTCAGCGCCGGCCAGGCTATTTAGTTTCTGCTCGGGAACTCAGGATTGAGGCGGCGGGCGTAGCGCGGACCCTCGCGCCGGGGTCCCGGTAACCGCGTTGCCGCCCTGCCGCGGCCCCGAGCCCCTGGCGTCCTACCCGATCCGGCCCGTTTTGGCCCTCATCCGGTCAAATCACCTCCTTGGCTTGCGACGTAGGGCGGCCGTGGAAACGGTGGACAAACTCAGGGCGGCTGAGCGGCAAACGCCAGATGCGCGTTCATGGCCGCGGCGCCCAAGCCGATCCAGGAGGTCTCGTGCTCCGCAACCCGTGCCCGGCAACGGTTCCAACCGAACTTGCGCTTGCCCAGGGAGATGCGCGCCTCGATGACCAGGCGCTGGCGGATCATCCGGCGCCACGCCGCTGACTTCTCGATGGCCTTGCCCCGCTGCTGCAATCCCGGGGTGATCCCCATGGCCTTGAGAACTCGCACCCGCCAGCGCGGGGCCGGCGTGATGAGGGTGGCGTCGGCCGAATTGTTCTGGAAGGCGGCGATGCGATACGTGCAGCCCCGGACTATCCCGAAGAGGACCTTGGGACCGAATTCGGTCGAAAGCGGGAATTTGCCTCGCACGATGGGGCGGATGTGGTCCTTGTGGAAGGAGACGATCCGGCTCGGGATGGAGACGACCCCTTGGCGCACAAGCCTTTGCTGGTGAAGGATCGTGCGGATGCGGCTCTCAACGGTCTTGATCTCCTGGAGGAAGGCCTTCACGTCCTCGTCGACGCGGCACAGCGGGCCCAGTTCCCGGCTCGCACTCTGGCGCAGGTCCGCGAGTTGCTTGAGGTTGCGCCGCACGAACTGAAACATCCTCTTGTGGACCCGGTGGCGCGTCTTCTCGGCGGGCTTGCCCATCTTCGAGAACTGGACGAAGACCTTGCGGGCCGTGCGGTTGCAGGTCCGGTAGAGCGCGTCCATCCCGAAGCTCTTCGCCTTCTTCAGGAGACGGATCACCGCTTGGCGGCAACGTTCCAAAAGCCGGATGTCGGTGGGGTAGAGGATATCGGCGGGCACGCAGGTCGTGTCGAGGATGAGCTTGCCGCCGCGCTTGCGGGACTTGCCCTGGCCGGCGGCGGTGAGCGCTTCCTCAATAAGGGCCATGCCCTGGGCCCCGATCTTGGCCCGGAAGTTGGAGAGCCCGCTGGCCGGGTGCATGTAGCCGGCGGCCGTCCACGGCGTAGTCCAGATACCAGTGGGTGCCCTTCCTGCCGGTACGCTGATATATGCGTGCCATGACCCAGATTTTCGCGTCCTACGGCTCTTAGGGGCACTCCGAAGCACCTACGCCAGGGGCTCAAATTCTTGCCTCGGTCAGGCCCAAGAGCATCACCATTCTAACCCCTCTTCCGACGACGCGCAAGGGCCTGAAGGCCTAGGGCCTGCGCAGAACCTCGTCGTGGTCGCCGATGACGCGCAGGAACAGGATGTCGCCCTCGAACTCGAACGTCATGCGGTAGCGGATGTCCACGCGGGCTTCCCAAATGCCGGGAGTGCCCTGGATTCTTTTGACCTGGAGGGATGGATGCCGCAGGTCCTTGGAGAGCCGGTGAATCTGGCGGAGCGCTTTGCGGCGGATGGCTTGCGGGAGCTTTCGGTAGAGGTCGTGGAACTTGGCGTAGGCCTTGACCCTCACCGGCCCAAGGCCCTCGCCAGCCCCCGCACCGTCCCGTCCCCGATGATGCGGCCGTGCCTTTTGTCCCGCTCCACGGCCCGCTCCTTGGACTGCCACTTCCTGGTCCAAAAGTAGGCCTGGTCCGGGTCAATCGAGCGACGAAGGCGCAGGAAGCGCACGAAATCCAGAACCTCCCGAAGGTATGCGAGGGGCAGCGACTTCATCTCCGAGACAAGTTGGGCTTGTAGGGTCATGACTCCTCCAAGGTCATTATACCAGGGATTGGCCCGACCTGCCAGGGGCCCCAAGGCAGGCGCAGACTGTTGAAATACGCACGGGGGGTTTCCGTGGGTGTTGGACAGTCGCGTTCAGCATGGGCTAATGCGGCCAGGCCTCGATTTTTTCCGCTTTTCCTTCGTTGTCCGGTCTTTCACGCTCCTCCTGGGTGTTGGGAGCTAGGCCGGGCCAGGTCCCGGACGCTCGCTTTGCTGCGGATGATGCTGATTTGCCCGCCCATGGTTTGCCTCCACGGCAGGCCGAATACAGTGCCCGGTTTCGGGGCCTGGTTTACAAGCTCGGGTTCACGAAAAGGCTGGGTTTTCCGTCGGAAGGATGGGCAGTATAGGATTTGAACCTATGACCCCTGTCGTGTGAGGACAGTGCTCTACCGCTGAGCTAACTGCCCGGCTGAGTATATTCTACAACACTTTCGGGGATTCACCGGAATCTTCGTCGGATGCCCGGCGGCCAGAGACTCGCGGACAAAGCCCTTGACACTTAACGCTCCACCTGCTATATATTCAACGCCATCAGGACCGCCGAGTGGGCGGTCCTGCTTTTTTTATTTTCCGGTGACACCGCAAGACAAAATCAGGGATCCCGTCCTGGTGACGGCCCGCGAGCACCTCGAGGAGGTGGCGCAGGAGATCCACCGCACCCGGCGCGCCGCGGTCGACATCGAGTCGAACAGCTTCTATGTCTACCGCGAGAGGGTCTGCCTGGTCCAGGTGTCCACGATCGACACCGACTACGTCATCGACCCGCTCGCCATCCGCGATTTCTCGTCGATGGGACCCGTCTTCGCGGACCCCGGGACGGAGAAGGTATTCCACGCGGGAGAATACGACGTCGCCTGCCTGAAGCGCGACTACGCCTTCTCCTTCGCCAACGTCTTCGATACGATGATCGCGAGCCGGCTCCTGGGCTTCAAGGAACTGGGGCTGGCCGCCGCCATCGAGCGGCACTTCGGCGCGAAGCTCTCCAAGAAGCTCCAGCGCGCCGATTGGGGCAGGAGGCCGCTCACCGACGCCCAGATCCGCTACGCCCAGCTGGACACGCATTATCTCCTGCGCCTGGCCGACATCCAGCTGGGCCTGCTGAAGCAGCGCGGCCTCGAGGAGGAGGCGGCCGAGGCTTTCGCCAAGCTCGCCCGGTCCGCTCCCGTGCAGAGGGATTTCGACCCCGAGGGGTTCTGGCGGCTGTCCCGGGGACTCACCCAGCCGGACGGCGCCCGGCTGGCGGTCTTGAAGGAGCTCTACCTCCTCCGGGAGCGGGAGGCGGAGTCCCGCAACCGCGCCACCTTCAGGGTCATGCCCGACGAAGTGCTCCCCAGGCTCGCCATGGCCCTGCCCAAGGATCCCGCGGCCCTGCGCGGCGTCAGGGGCATGACGCCCTACCTTCTCGACAACTACGGGCCCGCGATCCTCGCCGCGGTCAAGAAGGGCCTCGCCGCCGCTCCCATCTCCCCCGACTCGCGGGAGAAGCCGAAGAAGCGCGACCCGCGCATGGGCAGGCTCTTCGAGAAACTGCGGCTCTGGCGCAAGACAAAGGCCCAGGAGGCCGGCGTCGACCCCGTGGACGTCCTGCCGACCGCTGACCTGAAGGCCATCTCGCGCCTGGCGTTCGTAGGCGGAGACCCCCTGGGCCCCTTGAGCCTGCTCAAGCGCAGCCGCTACGGCGCGGAGATACTGAAGCTCGTCCGCGGACGCTAGGCCTTCCGCGCCATGACGATCACTTCGCGAGCCTCGCCGTCGAAAGGCTCACGCCGGTGGTTCTTCCAGACGTGGAGGACCTCGAAGCCGCAGTGCGTCAGAAGGAGCCTGAGCTCCCTTGGGAACATGATGGCCATGGAGCATCTGGTCCGGGCGGCTCGGACGAGCTTGTCGCCCGCGTACTCCTCCAGAACGATGAAGTCGTGCTCGACCTGGTTGGCGAAGTCGAAGCTCGCCGTGACCTTGTCGATGACAGCGTTGCCGTTGACGGGGTTGGCGAACTTGAAGACGGCTTCCTGGTCCATGGACTTGACCCATGCCGCCACGGGAGGCACGCTGTTGTCCACGATCAAGATGCCGGCCGGCCGCAGGTGCGCGTGGATGCCGCGCAGGGCCGCGACCTGGTCCTCCAGGGTCAGAAGGTGCAGGACGGTGTTGCACCCGAGCACGGCAAGGGCAAACGGCCGGTCCGCGCGGAAACTGCGCATGTCGCCCTGGACCAGGACGACCCTCCCGCGGGTCCCGTCGTCGAGGGTCGCCAGCTTGCGTCGGCACAGCTCCAGCATGTCCGGGCTCGAATCGAGGCCCACCACCTCGGCTCCGGCCTGGGCCATGGGCAGGAGCAAGCGGCCGGTGCCCGAGCCGAGGTCCAGCACAGGGGAGCCGTATTCGGCCGCGGCCCAGACGAAGAAGGGGACGTCGCTGACGTCGGCCTGGATGATGTCGTAGAACTCGGCGAAAAAGCCTTCGTACTCGGTGCTGAAGGGCTCGTCCTGCATGGGAACTAGTACCCCCGGCGATGAATTCGCAGCGGGTTCTTGCGTGAAAAAATGCTAGAGTCTGTCCACATTACGCCGAGTATTTCCTCCCCTTGGACATTGACAGGACCCTGGGGAGAGCGGCAGGTATTCGGCCTATGG
>JACQWX010000135.1 GCA_016209035.1 Elusimicrobiota bacterium
CAGCGCCCGCAGCCCCGCCGCCTGCACCGCTCGCATCCACCGGTAGAACAGCTCCCTCGACACGCACGCCTGCTCGCAGAGCTTCTTGACCGGCTCCCGCCTCCCCAGCCCCAGCAGGATCAGGTCCAGCCGCTCCCGCGGACTCGGCAGCTTCACCGCTCTTGGCATCGGGTCCATGGCTCTCCTTGGCTCCCCCCGATTCTACCTTTTCGGCCGGCGCATCCCGGAGCACCACCTCCGCATCCCGCGCCACCATCCGCAGTTCCTTGCCCCCGATGTTCCCCACGAGGTACGTCGGCGCGCGGTACTCCGCCACGCTCCCTTCGGACGCCTCCACATCCGCGGTGTTCGCCTCCACGATCTGCTGGACCTGGGTCCCCACCCCGTAGTATCGGTCCGACGGGAACAGGTTGCCGATCCCCTGATGCGGCCGCTTGAAGTTGTAGTACTCCGCGTACTCCCCGATCTTCTCCCGCGCCTCCTCGAACGTCCCCACCGGCGTGCGCATCAGGCATTCCTGCAGCACGTTGCGCCAGAACGACTCGATCTTCCCCAGCGTCTGCGGATGGTACGGCCGGCTGCGGATATGCCGGATGCCCAGCTTGGTCAGCAGCACCGAGAACTTGCTCTTCCCGCGCCACGTGTAATACTGCCGCCCGTTGTCCGAGAGCACTTCCTTGGGCATCCCGTGCTTCTCGATCGCCGCGCGGAACACCTCGAGCACGTTGTCCGCCGTCTGGAACCGGTAGAGCCCCCAGCCCGCCAGGAACCGGCTGTTGTCGTCCATGAACCCAATCAGGTACACCCGATACTGCCCCTTGATCATGAACGTCATGATGTCCGTCTGCCACAGCTCGTTGGGAGTGGCCCGCTCGAAGTGCTTCCGGGGGTTGCGCCGCCGGCTGCGCACCACCACAGGCCCATGCCCCTGGCCTCTCAGGATGCGCCGGACCGTCTCCCGTGCCATGTCCAGGAAGCCACGCCGATACAGCGCCCCCTGCACCTTCCCCACCCCTGCCTCCGGCTCGCAGGCCTTCACCTCTGCCACCACCACCGCCGCCGCCTCCGCCTTGGGGCTTGAGACTCCCCTCTCCCCGCCCTTCGGCGCGTTCTCCAGCCCCGCCAGCCCTCCGCGTTCGTATTTCCTCGCCCACGCACGCACCGTCGTGTGGCTCATCCCGAAGATCTCGCCCACCTCCGTATACGACAACCCGTTCTCGCATGCCTGGACTGCCTCCAGCTTCTCTGAAACGGCCCACACCTTCTTCAACGACTTCTTCTTTCCCATGACTCCCTCCAGTCCTTGTCTCTCTGGAGGAGAGCTGTCAACAGATCAAACGGCTCCAGAACGTCTCAATTCTACTGGATGGCATACCTACGACGGGCTCGACGGCAGGATGCGGATACAGCTGCGCCCCCTGCCGGGCATGGACCTCTGCCTGGATCACGGGGGCGCATTGTCGAACAACGTACAAACTGGCTGCCGGACTAGGATTCGAACCTAGAATAAGTGGTTCAGAGCCACCCGTGATACCATTTCACCATCCGGCAATCTTCAAGGATTCTACAATATCCCGCGCGCCGTCATAAAGAGGAAGCGGGCGGCAGCGGGCTAGAAGCCGCTGAACTGCTTGCAGTAGACGGCCTTGACGTGCTCGAGGCGCTTGGAGAGTTCCGTCATCTTCTCCTCGAGCCCCAGCTTCCTGGCCAGGGCGATGGCGTTCTCGAAGGCTTCCTTGGATTCGCGGTACTCGAAGCTGGGGCTCCTGGAGTCGTACATGAGGTCGTAGAACTTCTCGGCCTGGGACTCGAGCCAGGCGAGCCGCTCCTTGTCGGTCATTGGGCCCGCGGGCTTTTCCCAGGTGATGCCCGCCATGATGTCGGTGTTGCCGAAGCCCTGGCGCTCGAGCGCGGCACGGACCGTCTCTTCCATGGAGCGCAGCTGAGCGACCGTGGCCGCCACGGTGAGGTCCCGGCTCGCGGGGGTGATTGGGTAGCGCTTCTCGAGCGCCTCGGCCTTCGGGTCGAAGGAGAGGGTGAACTTCCGCGGCCGGCGACTCATGCCGAGATTATGGCATTCTTCCCCGACCGGTCGATGCGCCGCTGGAAATAGAGCGCGACGTTGACCAGTCCGATGAGCGCCGGCACCTCCACTAGCGGGCCGGTGGCCGCGGCGAAGGCCGCGCCGTGGCCGATGCCGAAAGTGGCGATGGCCACCGCGATAGCCAGCTCGAAGTTGTTGGACGCGGCAGTGAACGACAGCGTGCATGAGACCGGGTAGCCCGCTCCCACGCGGCGGCTCATGAAGAACGAGACGAAGAACATGATCACGAAGTAGATCAGGAGCGGCACGCCGATGCGCAGCACGTCCAGGGGCGACTCCACGATGCGGCGTCCCTGGATGGAGAACATCACCACGATGGTGAAGAGCAGCGCGATGAGGGTGACCGGGCTGATGGCCGGGATGAATCGGCCGTGGTACCACTCCTTCCCTCGCGCGGCGACCAGCGCGAAGCGCGTGGCCATCCCCGCCAGGAAGGGGATGCCCAGGTAGATGAAGACGCTCTTGGCGATCTCGCCCATGGTGACATCGACCACCGCCCCCGTCAAGCCAAGCTTCCCCGGCAGGACCGTGATGAAGAACCACGCGAAGGCCGAGAAGAATAGGACCTGGAAGATGGAGTTGAAGGCCACGAGTCCCGCGCAGTACTCGGTGTCGCCCTTGGCGAGGTCGTTCCACACGATGACCATGGCGATGCAGCGCGCCAGGCCGATCATGATGAGCCCGATCATGTACTCGGGATGTCCGCGCAGGAAGGTTACCGCGAGAGCAAACATCAGGACGGGGCCGATGACCCAGTTCTGGATGAGGGAGAGCGCCAGGACTTTCTTGTCCGCGAAGGCCCGGCCCAGTTCCTCGTAGCGCACCTTTGCCAGGGGCGGATACATCATGAGGATGAGGCCGATGGCGATGGGGATCGAGGTCGTGCCCACGCTGGACGCCGCGTTGAACGAGGTCACGGCGGCCGGGAACAGCCAGCCCAGCGCCACGCCGGCGGCCATGGCGAGGAATATCCACAGGGTCAGCCAGCGGTCCAGGAATGAAAGCTTTGATGCGATCGTCGGTTCGTCCGTCATGCGCGTAGTCCCTCCGTCAGAGTTCCCGGCAGGCCGGCCACGAAATCGCGGATCTGGTCGCGCGCGCGGCGGAACACGGCCAGCACTTCTTCATCGGTTCCTTTCGCCGCGGCCGGGTCCTCGAATCCCCGGTGCACGATCACGGCCTTGCCCGGGAACAGAGGGCAGCTCTCCCGGGCATGGTCGCACACGGTGACGACGTAATCGAAAGGGATGTCCTTGAGGACGCGGACATGCTTGGACTGCTGGCGCGAGATGTCCACCCCGGCTTCGGCCATCACTTTGACGGCTAGAGGATGAAGCCCCTTCGGCTCCACGCCGGCGGAATGGGCTTCGATGTCGGCGGCTTTGAGGGCCTTGGCCCAGCCCTCGGCCATCTGGCTTCGGCAGGAGTTGCCGGTGCAGAGGAACAGCATCCTCATTTCAGCCAGCCCTTGACCATGTCGGGAGTCGGGACCTTGCCTTCGCAGACCTTCTTGCCGTCGATGATGACCGCGGGAGTGAACATGACGCCCCGGCTGACCATCTCGGTGATGTCCGTGACCTTGACGACCTCGGCGTCGCGCTTGAGCTCGGCGAGGGTCGCCTTGATGACACCTACCGTGTTCGCGCATTTCGGGCAGCCTGGCCCGAAGACTTCGATCTTCATCCTACCCTCCTTTCCTTAAGAATAGGGAGAATAGGGCGCCGTACGCCATCCCGGCCACGGTGGACATGACGACCACCAGGCCGACATAGGTGAGCATCTTCTTCGTGCCCATGAGCCCCTGCAGGAGGGGGAAGATCTGCTTGGCGAACTCCCAGGTCGAATCCGGGCCAGCATCCAGAATAGGGCGATGAGAGCCGCCGCCGCCAGCCACCAGTGGACCCGGTGGGATGCGAAGACGAGGACGCAGACCATGCTGAAGAAGTAGAGGATGTCCTTCCAAATGGGACGTGCGGTCTCCTCGGTGGCGGCCTCGAACATGGAGTCGTCAGGCACGGCTTTCTCCTCATGCCTGAAGATGAAAGCCACGGCCGGGCCGATGCCGGCTCCCCTCTGCGAGATGCCGGCATAGATGGGCAAGACGGTGCAAGAGCAGGCCGCCAGGATGGCCCCTGACACGGAGGCGACCCCATAGGAGAGGAACTTGTTCGCCTTGGCTCCGAAGTGCTTCATCACCGACGCCTGGGACACGAATACGGAGATGGCGCCGGCGATGAAGAACGCGGGGATGAGGCAGGTCAGGACATGGTGATAGGCGTAGTCCTGCAGCATCCAGAACGCCTCCAGGATGGACGCCTGGACCCTTGGGTGCGAGATGGGGGCGAAGCAGACGGCGAGGAAGACGGACGCCATCAACGCCAGCTTTCCTCGCTCGCTCACGCCGCGGTCCCCTTGGGCTTGCGGCAGACGACCTTGCGGTCCACCTCGGCCACGGCCTGCTGGTCGAGCGCAACGGCATCGTCCCTGCCTGCCTCCGTCAGCACGGCCTTGAGCAGGCGGCCGGGCGGCCCCTGGAGGGCCTCGGGAGAGACCTCGTACTCGACCCAGAGGCCGTCCTTGTGGTTGACGACCAGGTCGCAGTCGCGCAGGACCCGCAGGTGCTGGGAGACCACGGTTTGTCTGAGCTTGAGCGCTGCTGAGAGCTCGCAGACGCAGAGCCTGCGCGAGGAGAGCGCGATGAGCAGGCGCAGGCGGTTGGGCTCGGCCAGGATGTTGAGGAGGCGCTGGGTCTCGTGGAGGTTCATGGAGCGGTATTACTAGTGAGATATATGCGCATAGACGAATATTATAGGAGTTGTCGACGGATTCAGTCAACACCCGCCGGCTTCCATGGGGTCCGCGTGGGAAAGGGTCAGGGAACCAGCGGTTGCCCCATGCTTCCTAATTTTGTAAAGTTTGAACGGGCGATGTCGTAAACCTTGCAGTTCCGGGAGGGCAGCGATGGCGTTCTTCATCGGTCGTGACCGAGAGGCCCGAAGGGCATACGGATTCGACGAGATCGCCCTGGTCCCTGGGGAAGTGACGGTCAACCCCGAGGAAACCGACACCAGCCTCACCATCGGGAAGACCAAGCTCGACATCCCGTTCCTGGCGTCCGCCATGGACGGGGTCGTGGACGCCCAGTTCGCCATCGCCATGGGCAAGCTCGGTGGCCTCGGGGTCCTCAACCTCGACGGCATCAACACCCGCTACGAGAAGCCCCGCGAGGTGGTCGCCCGGATCGCGGGGGCGGGCCCGGAGAAGGCCACCCAGCTGGTGCAGGAGCTCTACCGCGAGCCGGTCCGCGAGAAGCTCATCGGCAAGAGGGTCTGCGAGATCAAGGAGGCGGGCGTCCCCTGCGCGGTGTCCACCATCCCGCAGAACGCGGAGAAGTGGGGCCCGTCGGCCGCCGAGGCCGGGGCCGACCTCTTCTTCGTGCAGGCGACGGTGATCACGGCGCGGCACAAGTCCACCAAGTACAAGAGCCTCGACCTCGCCCGGCTCTGCCTGAGCATGAAGATCCCGGTCGTGGTCGGCAACTGCGTGACCCACTCCGTGGCGCTCGAGCTCATGGAGCAGGGCATCGCGGGCCTGCTCGTCGGGGTCGGCCCCGGGGCGGCCTGCACCACCCGCGGCGTCCTGGGTTTGGGCGTTCCCCAGGTGACGGCCACGGTCGACTGCGCCTCCGCGCGCGATTTCCACTGGAAGAAGACCGGCCGCTACGTCCCCATCATCACGGACGGGGGCATGAGCACCGGCGGCGACATCTGCAAGGCGATTGCCTGCGGCTCCGACGGCGTCATGATCGGATCCGCCTTCGCCCGTACTAAAGAAGCCCCTGGCCAGGGCTACCATTGGGGGATGGCGACCCCGCACCATAACCTGCCGCGCGGGACCCGCATCCACGTCGGCATCACCGGCTCTCTCGAGGAGATCCTCTACGGTCCTTCCAAGACAGACGACGGCACCCAGAACCTCGTCGGAGCCTTGAAGACCTGCATGGGGTCGGTCGGCGCTTCGACGGTCAGGGAATTCCAGCTCACGGAGGTGGTCATCGCTCCTTCGATCCAGACCGAGGGCAAGCTTTTCCAAAAAGCTCAACGCATCGGCATGGGCAAGGGATGAGCGTGGCCTCGGGGCAGAGTTCCGTCCTGATCCTGGATTTCGGCAGCCAGTACACCCAGCTCATCGCCCGGCGCCTGCGCGAGCTCGAGGTCTATTGCGAGATCCTCCCTTTCGACACTTCGGTCGAAAGGATCCTGAGCCGACGCCCCAAGGGCCTCATCCTCTCCGGCGGCCCGGACTCCGTGCACCGGCAGGGGAGCCCCAGGCCCGACCCGGCCGTGTTCGGGCTCGGCCTCCCGGTCCTGGGCATCTGCTACGGCATGCAGCTCTTGACCACCCTGCACGGCGGCAGGGTGGCGCCTGCGCGCCGCCGGGAATACGGCTTCGCGCGGCTGCGGGTCACGGCCGGCAACCCGCTGTTCGAGGGCCTGCCCAAGACCATGCAGGTCTGGATGAGCCACGGGGACTCCGCGAAGGGCCTCGGCGGCAACGGGTTCAAGGTCGTGGCCAAGACGGACACCGCGCCCCTGGCGGCCATCGCCGACGCCAGCCGCGGGTTCTACGGCGTGCAGTTCCACCCGGAGGTGGCGCACACGCCGGAGGGCGCGAGGCTCCTCGAGAATTTCGCCCGCCGCATCTGCCGATTGTCGCAGCGCTGGACCATGGCCTCGTTCCTGGAGCGCAGCGTCGCCGAGATCCGGAGGAGCGTGGGCGGCGGCAAGGTCGTCCTGGCCCTATCGGGCGGCGTGGACAGCTCGGTCGCGGCCGCCTTGGTCCACCGCGCCGTCGGCTCGAGGCTCCATTGCGTCTTCGTCGACACCGGGCTCCTGCGGGAAGGCGACCTGGAGCGCGTGCGCGTCTTGGCCAAGACCCTGGGGCTCTCGCTCAAGGTCGCGCGCGCCTCGGGGACCTTCCTCAAGCGTTTAGCCTGCGTCAAGGACCCGGAGCGCAAGCGCAAGATCATCGGCAGGGCCTTCATCGAGGTCTTCGAGGCCGAGGCGAGGAAGACCAGGGCCGATTCCCTGGCCCAGGGCACCCTCTACCCGGACGTGATCGAGTCGGTGTCGGTCAAGGGGCCCTCGGCCGTCATCAAGAGCCACCACAACGTGGGAGGGCTCCCCAAGCGCATGAGGCTCAGGCTGGTCGAGCCCCTGCGCATGTGCTTCAAAGACGAGGTCCGCTCACTCGGGCGGGCCATGGGGATCTCGGAGGAGATCCTGGGCGCGCACCCCTTCCCGGGGCCGGGGCTGGCCATCAGGGTCCTGGGCGCGGTCACGGCCGAAAGGCTCGCCGTCCTGCGCCGCGCCGACGCCATCATGCGCTGCGAACTGCGCGCCTCGGGCTGGCAGGCCAAGGCGTGGCAGGCGTTCGCCGTCCTGCTCCCGGTCAAGTCCGTCGGCGTCATGGGCGACGAGCGGACCTACGAGAACACCGTGGCCCTCAGATGCGTGGACAGCGTGGACGGGATGACTGCGGATTGGACGAGGCTGCCGTACGACCTTCTGCAGAAGATGTCGAGCCGCATCATCAGCGAGGTCAAGGGCGTCAACCGGGTGGTCTATGACATCAGCTCGAAGCCGCCCGCGACCATCGAGTGGGAATGATCCTTGCCTCCCATCTTGCAAGCCTCCCCCAGGGGGAGGCGCGCAGGCGTGGGGGCCAAGTCGTTTGATAGAGGAGGCGCCGTGGGATCGACAATGGGCACCTTGCAAGCCTTGAAGCTCTTCCGCCGCGGCAAAGTCCGGGACGTGTACGACCTCGGCGGCGATCTCATCATGGTCGCTTCAGACCGCGTTTCCGCCTTCGATTCCATCCTGCCCACGCCGATCCCGGGCAAGGGCAAGATACTGACGCAGATGGCCGCGTGGTGGTTCCGGGAGACGAAGGCGATCGTTCCGAATCACCTGATATCGGCTGAATGGAAGGAAATCTGTAAACGGCGACCGGAACTCAAGGCCTTGCCGGCCGGCGAGTTCGCCGGCCGGAGCATGCTGGTTCGGCGCGCGGAGCGCGCCGATGTAGAATGCGTCGTGCGGGGGTACCTGTCGGGCTCGGGCTGGAAGGAGTACCGGAAGACGGGCGCGGTCTGCGGCCACCGGCTCCCGGCGGGCCTGGAGGAGTCGTCGAAGCTTCCCGCGCCGATCTTCACCCCTTCCACGAAGGCGGACCGGGGGCACGACGAGAATATCACGAGAGAAGCTCTAGCTTCTCTCGTGGGTCGTGAGGCCGCCTTGGAGTTGGAGCGCCTGAGCCTTGCCCTCTATGAATTCGCGAGCGGCCGGATGGCCGCTCGCGGGCTTATCCTCGCGGACACCAAGTTCGAGTTCGGCGTCTTGGGCGGACGCCTTATCGTCATCGACGAGATGGTCACGCCGGACTCCTCGCGCTTCTGGGACGCCAATGCCTGGAAGCCGGGTCCTTCGCCCGCCAATTTCGACAAGCAATACATCCGCGATTATCTCGAGAAGACGGGCTGGGACAAGTCTCCTCCCGCGCCGGCCCTGCCGCCCGACGTCGCGGAGCGGACGGCTCGGCTGTACGGGGAGGCGCTAAGGATGGTCACGCAATGAGCTTGATCGCAACGGGGACGACCTACCTGGTCGAGGTTCGGCTTAGGGCCGAGTTCGCGGACGCCGCGGGTCTCGCGGCGCTCGCGCAACTCCAGCACGCAGGCTTCGCGGCGGCGCGCTCCGTGCGCGTCAGCAGCCTCTACGCGGTCTGCGGGCTCCTGAATCAGTCCCACGTCCAGCAGGCGGCGAAGGAACTCCTCAGCGACGGGGTCACCCAGGAGTTCAAGCTCTTGAGCGGCGCCCCCGTGCTCGACGGAATGAACCACTGGCGCGTCGAGGTGTGGCTTAAGTCCACCATGACGGACGCGGTGGGCGAGTCCGTGCGGCGGGCCATGGCGGAGCTGGGCCTGCCCGAGCCTGAGCGCGTCCGCTGCGGCACGGCCTACCGCGTGCTCGGCAGGACCACCCGCAACGTGCTCGAGCGCGCGGTCCGTCGGACGCTGGTGAACCCCGTCATCCAGACCTTCACGGTGACGGAGGCGTATGACTGACCTGGCGCCCTTGCGCCAGGCGCAGCCGGTGGAGGAGGGGTTGCGCTTCACGACGCTCCCTCCCAAGGATCTGCGGAACTTAAGCGCGAAGTTCGGCTGGAGCTTGAGCGACGTCGAGCTCGAGGACATCCGGGCTCATTTCAAGAAGGTCGGCCGGGAGCCCACAAGGGGCGAGGCGGAGACGATCGCCCAGACCTGGTCCGAGCACTGCAAGCACAAGACCTTCAACGGCCCCATCCGCTACTCCGATGGCAAGAAGTCCCGGCTTTTCAAGAGCCTCTTCGCCGAGACGATCGTCAAGGCCACCAAGGACCTCTCCAAGCCCTGGTGCCTCTCGGTCTTCAAGGACAATGCCGGCATCGTGGCCTTCGGCAAGAGCGGGCGCTGGGCGTTGGCGGTCAAGGTCGAGACCCATAACCATCCCTGCGCGATCGAGCCCTACGGCGGGGCCGAGACCGGCATCGGCGGCGTCATCCGCGACGTCCTGGGAGCGGGCCTCGGGGCGAAGCCCGTCTTGAACACGGACACCTTCTGCCTGGCCTATCCCGACTACGCGGGGCCGCTTCCCGAAGGCTCGCTCCAGCCGGGGCGGACCTTGCGCGGGGTGGTCGCGGGCGTGCGCGACTACGGCAACCGCATGGGCATCCCCACCGCGGGGGGAGGGCTCTGGTTCGACGACGACTACCGCTTGAACCCCCTCGTCTTCTGCGGCACGGTGGGCGTCCTGCCTGCGTGGGCCGTGCGCAAGTCGGTCAAGCCCGGCGACCTCGTCGTGGCCGTGGGCGGGCCCACGGGCCGCGACGGCCTGCACGGCGCGACCTTCTCCTCCGCCGCGATGGCCGGGCGGTCCGACCGCGCCGCGGTCCAGATCGGCCACCCGTTGAACGAGAAGCGCGTCTTGGACGCCCTGCTCGTCGCCCGCGACCGGAAGCTCTACCGCGCGGTCACGGACTGCGGCGCCGGGGGGTTCTCCTCGGCCGTCGGCGAGCTGGCCAAGGAGTGCGGCGCCTGCGCCGGAGGCGCACTCGTCGAGCTCGAGAAGGCGCCGCTGAAATGCTCGGACCTCGAGCCTTGGGAGATCTGGCTCTCGGAGTCGCAGGAGCGCATGGTGCTGGCCGTGCCGGCCAAGGGGTTTGCGGAGCTCGAGCGCCTCTTCCGCGCCGAGGGGACGAACTGCACCGTGATCGGCGAGTTCACTGGCTCGGGGCGGCTCGTGGTGACCCACAAGGGCGTCAAGGTGGCGGACCTCGACATGGGTTTCCTCCACGACGGCATGCCGAAGGTCGAGCGCCGCGCGGTGTGGAGCGACGGTGCCCGGCCCAAGACCCGGCCCCCGGCCGCCTACGCCAGAGGCGCAGGGGCCGGCCACGCCGACCGCGGGCGCTTGAGCGGGATCCTGACCAGGATGCTCGCCCATCCCAATGTGTGCAGCCGCGAATGGGTCATCCGGCAGTACGACCACGAGGTCCAGGCAGGCACGGTCATCAAGCCGCTCCAGGGCCTGAGGCACGACGGACCCGGCGACGCCTGCGTGATCTGGCCCGTGGCGGCCACCTCCGAGTGGAATGACCGCTCGGGATTCGCCGTCGGGCACGGCCTCAACCCCTCCTACGGCAAGCTCGATCCGTATTGGATGGCGATGTGCTGCGCGGACGAGGCGCTCCGGAACCTCCTGTGCGTGGGAGCGGACGTCTCCAAGGCCTCCTTCCTGGACAATTTCTGCTGGGCGAGCCCCGAGGCTCCGGAGCAGCTCGGCGGTCTGGTCCGGGCGGCCCTGGGCTGCCATGACGCGGCCAAGGGCTACGGCGTGCCGTTCATCTCGGGCAAGGACAGCCTCTACAACCAATCCCGCGACGAGAAGGGCCGGGAGTTGGGGATCCCCGGCACCCTCCTCATCACCGCGGTCGCGCCGGTCCCCGACATCACGCAGGCCGTGACGCTGGACTTCAAGGGGCCCGGCAATTCCCTGATCCTGGTGGGCGTGACCAAGGGGGAGACGGGAGGGTCGCTCCTCGGCCAGATGGAGGGCGAGGGCGGCGAGGTCCCCAAGCCCGATCCCAAGGCCGCCGGCAAGGCCTTCAGGGGGGTGGCCGCCGCCATCGCCAAGAAGCTGGTCCTCTCCAGCCACGACCTCTCCGAAGGGGGGCTGGGCACGGCCTTAGCCGAGATGGCCTTCTCCGGCGAGTTCGGCGCCTCGCTCGAGCTCGACCAGGCGCTGACGAGCCCCCCGATGCTCTCGGACGAGACGATCCTGTTCTCGGAGAGCCCGAGCCGGGTCCTCCTCGAGGTGAGCCCCAAGGACGACCTCGCGGTGATGCGGTGCTTGAAGGGCGTCCCGGCCCGGCGCATCGGCTCGACCACGGCCAACCCGGTCATCAAGGTCTCGGGCCTGGACGGCTCCATCGTGCTCGAGTCCCACCTGGTGGATATCAAGGCCGCCTGGCAGCGGACCCTCCCGGAGCTTCTTAAATGACTCCCGCAAGACAGCCCCGGACCAGTGGCCGGCCCAAGGTGCTGGTCCTGCGCGCGCCGGGGACCAACTGCGACGTCGAGACCGCGCTGGCTTTCAAGGCCGTGGGAGGCGAGCCCGAACTGGTCTCCATCGCGGATTTCAAATCGGCCAAGGTCCGCCTCATGGAGTTCGCCGTCATCGCCATCCCGGGCGGGTTCTCCTACGGCGACGACGTCGCCGCGGGCAAGATCCTGGCCAACCAGGTGAAGCTCTACATGAGGGAGATCAGGAACTTCGTGCGGCTCGGCCGGCCGGTCATCGGCATCTGCAACGGGTTCCAGGCCCTGGTCAAGTCCGGGCTCCTGCCCTTCTCGGCCGCCGGGGAGCAGACCGCGAGCTTCACCGGCAACGACTCGGGACGCTTCGAGGCCCGCTGGGTGCACATCCGCCTGAACACCCAGAGCATGTGCCTCTGGACCCAGGGCCTGCCGGAGATGATCGAGCTCCCGGTCGCGCACGGCGAGGGCAAGCTCGTGCTCAAGTCCCCGCGTCACCTCGAGGAGCTCAAGAAGAACAAGTCCATCGCCCTGCAGTACGTCTCGGACGACGGCAAGCTCCTCGGCTACCCGCACAACCCGAACGGCTCGGTCTTCAACATCGCGGGCCTCACCAACCCCGAGGGCAACTGCCTGGGCCTCATGCCCCATCCGGAACGCTTCACGACCCGTCACCACCACCCGAACTGGACGCGGCAGACCTTCATGAAGGAGGGGGTGGGGCTGGAGATGTTCAGGAACGCGGTGAGGTATTGTCAGTCTTGAAAGCGGATAGATTCGAGACACTCTTCAAATGAAGAAGCGCGACCCCAGGAAGCTCATCACTGAGATGATCCGGCGGATCGTGGGAACGATCGAATGGCCCGCCGCGCGGGAGGGAAGGGTCTTGTATGCCAGGGCCTGACCGGATTACAGAGGTCGTCCGTGAATGGGTGGAGAAGGCGGAGAACGATCTGCTTGTCGCGGCACACACCCTTCGCTTGCGTAAGGCTTGCCCGACCGACGCCGTTTGTTTCCATTGGCTCCAGCGAAGGTCCGCAGAATTCTTGGGGCCGGCGACCAGCGGAGGCTGACGGACTATGCGACCGTGACCCGGTACCCCGGAGGCTACGAGCCAATCTCGCTGGCCGAAGCGCAAGCCTCGGTTGCGATGGCGCGGCGAATCAAGCGAGTGGTGACGCGGCTGTTGCCTGGAGCGGTGCTCTCTCTCAGGAGACCGTGATGTGCGGCATTTTCGGCATCGCTGACCATCCGGAGGCCGCGGACCTGGCCTACCTGGGGCTCTTCGCCCTCCAGCACCGGGGACAGGAGTCGGCCGGGATCGTCACGGCCCATCAGGGGCAGCTGTTCGCGCAGACGGGCATGGGGCTGGTTTCCGAGGTGTTCAACCGGCCCGCCTTGGCCTGCCTGCCGGGCCGCAGCGCCGTCGGCCACGTGCGGTACTCCACGACCGGCGCCAGCCACCTGAAGAACGCCCAGCCGCTCGTCTTCAACTGCAACCACGGCACGGTCGCCATCGCGCACAACGGGAACCTCACCAACGCCCGGGAGACGCGCGAGCGCCTGGAGCGCAAGGGCGCCATCTTCCAGTCCTCCACCGACTCGGAGGTGATCGTGCACCTCCTGGCGCGGCGCCTGGGCGCGGTCGAGGCCGGAGGCCGAGCGTCCCGGCCGCCCTCAGCAAGGGCGTTGGCGGCCGGTGGCGCGGTCGAGGGCGCGCTGATGGAGAGCCTGGGAAGGCTCGACGGGTCCTATTGCCTCCTCGTGCTCACCCCGGAGAAGCTCATCGCCGCCCGCGACCCCCAGGGGTTCCGGCCCCTGGTGCTGGGCAAGCTCGACGGCGCCTTCGTCGTCGCCTCCGAGACCACGGCGCTCAACCTCGTCAAGGCCAAGACCGTCCGCGAGATCGAGCCGGGCGAGGTCGTGGTCATCGAGGCCGGGAACTTGAGGTCCTTCAAGGCCTCCAAGAAGCCGGCCGAGTCGGCCCGGTGCGTGTTCGAGCACGTCTATTTCGCGCGGCCCGATTCCATGGTCTTCGGCAGGAACGTGCAGTCGGTGCGCCGCGAGTTGGGCCGGGCCCTGGCGCGGGAGATGGCGCGAGTCAAGGCCGACATGGTCGTGCCGGTGCCCGACTCGGGGCTCCCGGCGGCGCTGGGGTTCTCCGACGAGTCGGGGATCCCCTTCGAGATGGCGCTGGTGCGCAGCCACTACGTCAGCCGCACCTTCATCAGGCCGACCCAGGAGCTGCGGGAGGTGGCGGCCCACCTCAAGCTCGCCCCGGTGCCCGAGATCCTCAAGGGCCGCCGGATCGTGCTCATCGACGACTCGATCGTGCGCGGGACGACCTCACGGAAGATCACCCGTAGCCTGCGCGAGGCGGGGGCCAAGGAGATCCACATGGCGATCTCCAGCCCGCCCATCGTCTCCCCCTGCTACTACGGCATCGACACGCCCCGCTCCGGGGAGCTCATCGCCAACCGGCACTCGCTGGCCGAGATCAAGAATTTCCTCGAGGTGGATTCCCTGCACTACCTGAGCCTTTCGGCCATGCTCAACGCCGCCGGGGGAGGCGACCCGCGGGGCTTCTGCGGCGCCTGCTTCACCGGCGTCTATCCCACCCGGACTCGGGACTTTCGGGCCGCCTTCCCGTTCGGGTCGAAGCGGCACGCCCGCGCCAGCCCTTGGGCTTGCGCCCAAGGACGGTTCGGGAAGGAAGGGACTATACGAACCAGAAACGCCGGGCGCGGGCAGGACGCCTTGAAGGCCGAGCCATGAGCCGCAAGACCGACGTCCTGGTCCTCGGTTCGGGCGGCCGCGAGCATGCCCTGGCCTGGAAGCTCTCCCGTTCGCCAGGGCTTGGAAAGCTCTTCTGCGCTCCGGGCTCCGACGCCATCGCCGGACACGCGGCCTGCGTCCGGCTGGACATCCTCGATGCGCCGGCCGTGACGGGGTTCTGCGGGCACAACGGGATCGGCTTGGTGGTCGTCGGGCCCGAGGCTCCTCTCGAAGCCGGGGTCGCCGACGCCCTCCGGCGGGAAGGGGTCCCGGTCTTCGGCCCGGGCAGGGACGCCGCGAGGCTCGAGACCTCGAAGGTCTTTGCCAAGGATTTCATGGCCCGCCACGGCATCCCGACCGCCGGCCATCGGGTGGCCTCGAGCGCTGCGGCGGCGAAAGAGGCTTTGCGGACCTATCCTCCGGATAGGTACCCCGTCGTGCTCAAGGCCGACGGCCTGGCTCAGGGCAAGGGCGTGCGGATCTGCGAGGACCGGGCCGAGGCGTTGGGGGCCGTCGACGACTTCATGGAGTCCAAAAGCCTGGGCAGGGCCGGGGAGACGATCGTGCTGGAGGAATGCCTCGAAGGTCCGGAGCTCTCGGTGATGGCCTTGGTGGACGGCAAGTCCTTCAGCCTCCTGCCGTTCTCGCGCGACCATAAGCGGCTCGGCGACGGGAACACGGGGCCGAACACCGGCGGCATGGGCGCCTTCGCTCCCGTGGCGGTGGACGCGGACTTGGCGAGGAGGATCGAAGGCGAGGTGCTGACGCGGTGCATCGAGGGCCTGGCTAGGGACGGTCTCGACTACCGCGGGGTGCTCTACGCCGGGCTCATGCTCACGGTTGACGGTCCCAAGACCCTCGAGTTTAACTGCCGTTTCGGCGACCCTGAAGCGCAGGCGGTGCTGCCTTTGCTCCAGGAGGACCTCCTTGAGGTCCTCCTGGAAGTCGCAGGCGGGAATCTGTCCGGCCGCAGGGTGAAGTCGTCCGGCGATGCCTGCCTCTGCGTGGTCATGGCTTCCGAAGGATACCCCAACAAGCCCGTCGTCGGCCAAAAGATCGACGGGCTGGAGGCGGCGCCCGACGACGGGCTGATGGTCTTCCATTCGGGGACCGCGAGATCCGCTGACGGCTGGATCACCAAAGGCGGGCGCGTGCTTGGCGTGACGGCTTCGGCGCCTTCCCTCGCCGGCGCTCGGGAGAAAGCGTATGCGGGCGTTTCCCGCATCCGATTCGACGGCATGCAGTGCAGGAGGGATGTCGGGGCGGGAATGACGGAAACATCCGGAGCAAGAAGGTAGATTCCATGAAGAACGGCAGAACAAGACCGCGACTTTCGGGGAAAGTCGCGGTGATCATGGGCAGCGCCTCCGACTGGGAGACCATGCAGCACGCGTGCGCCATGCTCGAGGAACTCGGCATCCCCTATGATAAGCGCGTCATCTCGGCCCACCGGACTCCCGACCTGCTCGCGGAGTTCGCCGCAACGGCCGAGAGGAGGGGCGTGCGGGTCGTCATCGCGGGGGCCGGCGGAGCCGCGCACCTCGCCGGCGTGACGGCGGCTCAGACCCTGCTGCCGGTCCTCGGCGTCCCCATCCAGTCCAAGGCCCTGCAAGGGCTCGATTCCCTGCTGTCCATCGTGCAGATGCCCAAGGGCGTCCCGGTCGGGACCCTGGCCATCGGCGATGCCGGCGCCGCCAACGCCGCTCTCCTGGCCGCGCAGATGCTGGCCCTCCACGACCCGGCGTTGAAGAGGAGGCTGGAAGCTTTCCGGCGCAAGGCCGCCCGGAAAGTCAGGGAGGCCAGCCTCTAGGACTCGCCTGGCATGGCCATCTCCGCCATCATCGTCATCGGCGCGGTCCTCCTGCTGGCCCTGCTCTCAGGCCTGGCGTTTTTGGCATTGTCCGGGAGCCCGGCCAAGGAGCCGCGGCCTGCCCCGGCGTTTCGCGGCCAGCCTGCCGCGCAGCCTCCGGCCACGAGTGGGACTCCGGGGCAGCCCGCGAAGGTCATCGAGAGCGTCGAGATCGTCCGGCTCATCGCCGAGGGCGGCATGGGGGAGATCTACGAGGGCTTCGACCGGGTGCTGCGCCGCAAGGTGGCCTTGAAGCGCATGAAGCCGGAGATCAGGATCGACCGCGTCGGCAAGGAGGCGTTCCTGAAGGAAGCCCGCATCGTGGCGGCCCTCCAGCACCCCAACATCGTGCAGATCCACTCCGTCATCGACACCCCGCAGGACCTGTGCCTCGTGTTCGAGTACATCGACGGGGTCAACATGCGCGACATCATCGCCGAGAAGGGGAGGCTCTCCGTCGCGGAGGTCCGTCCCGTGGTCCGGGCCGCGTGCGCGGCGCTCGATTTCGCCCACGGCCGCAAGGTCCTGCACCGGGACCTCAAGCCCGGCAACATCATGGTCGCGTCCTCCGGGACGGTCAAGATCATGGATTTCGGCATCGCCCGTCAGGCCGCGGTCACGCTCTCGAGGCTCACCCCCGGCGCGGTCAGCGGCACCATGGCCTACATGTCGCCCGAGCAGCACCTGGGCCAGGAGCGCCAGCCAGGCGACTTCTACGCCCTGGCCGCCTCTCTCTACCACATGCTGGCCGGGGACCTTCCCTTCCCCGGACCGGAGCATCTGACCCAGAAGGAGCGCCTCGACTACCGGCCCTTGAGCCAGGCGGTCCCCGGGCTGGGACCCAAGGTGGACGCCTTCATGGACAAGGCCTTCTCCCGCGACCCGAACGCGCGCTTCCAGAAGGCGTCGGACTTCCTGGCCGGGTTCGAAGAGGCCTTCGGTTAGCGATCCGCTTCCTCAGCCATCCGGCGCAGCCGCTCCTCGCGGGAAGCGTGGTCCGGGTGGGTGGAGAAGACCCCGCGTTCGAGTTTCCTGAACCGCGCCCGCAGGCCCTGCATCCATCCGCCGGAGGTCCGGCGCAGGAACCCGACCTTCTCCGGATCGCCGAAATGGAGGTGCCCGAGTTCATGGCCCATGACCCCGGCCGCCTGCTCCGCCTTCCTGAACTGGTAGCCTTCGCCCAGCATCACGGCCGCGTCGCGGCCCACGCCGGCTCCGTCGGCCGCGCCGCCCATGGGGCCTCCGTGGTCGTTGGAAAGGGCGAAGCGAGGCGCGGAGGAGGCGTCGAGACCCATGCGCTCGACCAGGAGCCGCAGGAGTCCTCCGCCCTCCTCCTCGGCCTTCCTGCGCGCTTCGCCATAGAGGTTCGAGTTGAAGGCCTGCGGCCGGTGCGAGAGCTTCTTGGCCTTGAGACCGACGTCGACGCAGGCCAAGACCGCGGCGGGCAAGAAGGCGGCCAAGCCCAACCCCGCGGCCATCGCGAGGGTCCCGACCGCGACCGCCGCGTAGTGCCCGGCCAGGAAGAGTCTCCTCGGCCACGCGATCGATTCTCCCAGGACGACGGCGTCGATCTCGGAGCGCGGCCGGACCAAGCTGCCGTCGAATCGGGCGGCCGAGCCACCGGCAGCTTCCTCATCCGGCGAAGGGGCCGGGCCTTCCTCGGCAGGCTGGCCGTGCTCAAGGGTCTGGCCGGCACCGGGCGCCGCGGGAAGGGACAACGAGGCCTTGGCCTCGGAAGGCGCTGCCGGGCTGGCCGGGGGGCTGGGCCCTGGCAGTGGAGAGGCCGGGACCTCGGCAGGGCTGAGCAAGGGCTCGGGTACGACCGCGGTCGAGGCCGCGTCGTCCGACGGAGCCCCGAACGAGAGCTGCGCTGCCGGGGGAAGCGGGAGGGAGCCCTGGAACTTGACGGGAGCAACCCCTGGGCCAAGGGCCCAGGCCGCCGGACCTGATTTCGCCCAGAAGTCCGGGACCGTGCCGAGAGCCCCGGTGTTGGCGTGCGGGCCCGCGGATCGCGACGCTCCTGCTTCGACCATCTGGCCGAAGGCGAGGAAAGCGCCGGTCCCCGACGCTTGGAGGGCCAGCTCAAGCGCAAGGAAGACGCCGACAAGGCGTCTGAACCGCCTCATGGCCTTAGGATAGCCGGAAATCCTTGGGGAAGACTGGGTCCTGAAGGCTTTTTTCAGACGGAGGACGGCCCAGCCGGAATCAGGACCAAAGGCCCTTCACCCGAGGCCTGCCGCCATGCGGGAGCGCACCTCCGGATGGCCTCTGCTTGCATCGACACGGTACTGACCCTTTACGGGTCGCTAGCGCGCGGGTCGGATGGTGGAGCCGGGCTTCCGGACAGGCTACGGCTGGCTTTGTTGGCTGCCCTGGCGTTGGGAGCGCTCCAGCAGCTTGGGCGCGAAGGCGTAGAGGAGAGCGGCCAATCCGAACGGGACTGCCAGGACATAGAGCAGGCCAGGGTAGCCTAGCCAGGCCATGGCAAGGCTTGCGAGCCAAGTCCCGGCCGCCACTGCCGCGCCGAAGCCGGCGGAAAACAGGCTGATGAGCCTGCCGAGGTGCTGGGGATGGGAGCGCTGCGCCCCGGACATGTAGAGCGCGCGCAGGACGTCGAAGCCCACGGTCTGGAGGAGGAAGACCAGACCGACCGCGCCCAGAAGGGCCCCGACGGAGAAGGGCGCGGCCATCAGGAGCGCGAGCGCCGGGAAGGCCAGGCTGCTTGCCTTGAGCAGGGTCGCATGCTTGAACCGGTGAGCATAGAAGGAGTTGAAGATGCTGGCCGCCAAGGTCCCCGCGTAGACCGCGGCGTTGACCAGGCCGAGCAGGGCGGCTGAGCCGTGCAGCGGACCCTGCACGATCATGGGAAGCAGGGTGAATTGGAGGGGGAACACCAGGGCCGCGGCCGCCAGGACCAGGCCCATCAGGGTCAGGAGATAGGGGCTGTTCCGGAGGATGGAGAGGGTCTCGGCCAGGCCCGGGCCTTTGGGCCGGGGCGCTCGGGCTCCGGCCTCGACCGCGCCGTCCTGGCGGCCCTTGGGTGCGGTCCAGAGGTAGATGCCCATGGCCGCGAGCTGGGCGGCCGCGAACAAGGCGAAGGTCCAGGCCGGTCCCAGCGCTGTCACGGCCAAGCCGCCGGCCAGGGAAGCGGCCACGCCCGCGGCCGAGAAGATGAGGTCGAACCGCGAGACCACGGCCTGGATCTTCCTGGGGTCTCCTCCGACCGCCCTCACGGCCAGGGAGCTCTCGCCCACCACCACGCCCTGGAGGATGCCGTTCAAGCCCACGGCCAGCCCCGCCAGGGTCCAGAGGCTCAAGACGCCCGAGCCCGACGCGGCCGCGATGATGGCCGACACTCCGGCGGCCATGGCCGAGCCTCCGACGAGGATGCTCCGTGGCGAGAGCCTGTCCGCGAGCGCGCCGTTGGCGAAGGCCAGCAGTATCCCGGCCGCGGAGACCGCGATGCCGATCATGGCGAAGGCCGGGGCGCCCACCGCCGCGATGGCCATCATGGGGAAGGCGATCGCCTGCAGCATGTAGGCGGAATTCGAGACGAGGCGCGCCAGGGAGAGCCCGCGGATGATGCGCCGCGTGGCAGGGTCCTCGGTGACCGGTCCCGAAGCTGACGCGGCTTTCTTCACAGGGTCCAGGCTGAAAGCGCGCGCTCGGCGCTCAGGTCCCAGGACCCACACCGCGGGCTTCGGCAGTCCCGTGCCGGCGGGTCCCACGAGGGTGGGCGCATGGTCCGGGGCCGCCGCCCGGACGGCCTGAGAGCCTGCGACGGCCCCTTCCAGCAGGGAGGCCCCGAAGGCAAGGCTCTCCTCTGGAGACATCCGCTCCAAGTCCTCGGGTGCCGCGGAGCCGAGGACCTCGCGGGCGTTGTCCAGGTCCTCCCAGACCGGAGAACCCTGGGCCGGGGCGGCGTTGGCCGCCGGGACTTGTCGGCGTTCTCCTGGGAGGACGGACCCGATATCCGGCATGGCAAACTGGGGCGCGGCGACCTCGGACGGCCCGGCCTGCAAGGTCACGGCCTCCAAGCCCGGCAGGGTCGGCCGGGCCCAGCCGGATGGGACCGCGGGACCGTTGAAGAACGGGGTCGCGGCAGGGCCGCCGCGAGTCAGGGTCGAGACCGGCAGGGCGACGGCCACGGGCGCGGCGCCCGAGGCTTTGCCGGCAGAGAAGACGACCTGAGCCGAGGCCGGCAAGGGTGAGGACGGCCACAGGATGGCCGCGCAGAGCGCCAAACAGAGCGAGCGCCGCATCGGAACGATTCTACACAACCCCGGCATCGTCGGGGATGAGCCTTTGGGGCTCGCCGTCCGACGGCAGAAGGCCCAGGCCCGGATGGGCCCTAAGAGAACAGGTCCGGCTGGACGGCCCGGGGTTTCCTGCGGGCCCGGCCTTGTTCGGACACCAGGAGCGCCTCGAGGATGTCCGCGAGGAAGGGGGACGGGGGGTTCTGGAGGGTCCTGCCGAAGAGCGACCTCGATCCGGCGTGGGAGAGGAACAGCCGGCTCTTGGCCCTGGTCATGGCCACGAAGAAGAGCCGCCGTTCCTCCTCGAGACCGTCATCGGGTCCGGAGGGGGCCTTGCCGGGCCGGCCCTGGCCTGCGGCGGCCGGCCCGCCCAGCCAGAGCTCCCGGCGGTACGGCAGGACCCCGTCCTCGCAGCCGGTGGCGAAGACCACGGGGAATTCCAGCCCCTTGGCCCGGTGCATGGTCATGAGGCTGATCCATTCGCCCCGGGGCTCAAACGAGGGAGGGGCCGCTTCGGCGTCGGTGACGAAGTCCTCGCGCTCTTCGCTCTTCGCGACCTCCTCCGCGGTCTTGGGGCCGAAGACCCGGACCGGCAGGCCGGCGGACGAGAAGGCCTCCTCGAGCCTGCGGCCTTGGGCGTGCGTGCGGTAGAGGACCGCGATGTCCTGGAACCCGTAGCGGCCGGTCTCCCCGTCGGGGCCGGCCCACAGGCTGTCGATGGCGAAGTGGCTCGAGCCCCCCAGGAGCGACTCGACCTTGCGCACGACCATCTCCGCCTCCTGGCGGTCCGTCTGGAAGCGGGCGATCTCGACGGGCAGGCCTTGGTCGAAGAGCGCGACGAGCCGCGCCCGTGGGGCGCCTGACCTGGGGTCGGGCCCGGCGGGGTTGCGGCTGATGACCTGGCCGGCGGCGGCCACGATCGCGGCCTGGGAGCGGTAGTTGTTCGAGAGCGCCACCGTCCGGCAACCCGGATGGTCATCGCGCAAGCGCTCGAAGGGCTTGAAAGCGCATCCGGCGAAGCCGTAGATGGACTGGTCCGGGTCGCCCACTACGCAGAGGTGGTCCGGGTCCAGGAGCCTCAGCAGCCGGTACTGGGCCGGGCCGGTGTCCTGGAACTCATCGACCAAGACATGCTGGAACAGGGCGCCGTAGTGGTCGCGCACCTCGGGCCGCGACTTGAAGAGCCGGGCGAGGAGGCCGAGGACGTCCTCGTAGTCCGCCTGGCCGTTGTCGGCCAGGCGGCTCTGGTAGCGCCGTTCGACCTCGTTGAGGGGCTCGTGGTCGAGCTCCTTCTTGAGTCTGAGGGCTTCCAGGAACGCCCGCCGTTCCCTCCTCGGCACGAGTTCCTCCAAGGCCCGCGCCTTGTCGTCCTCCGAAGCCACGGCGAGGATCCGGTCCGGGCCGAAGGGATGCCGCTGCTCGCGCAGGATGCGCAGGGCCGCGGCATGGAAGGTCTCGACCCAGAGCTCTCCGAGGCGGTCGGCTCCAGGGGCGCCGCTCAAGCCGGCCTTGAGCCTCTCGCGCATCTCGCCGGCCGCGCTCCGGGTGAAGGTCAGCGCCAGGATGTTGCGGCACGGGACGCCGCGGGAGACGACGAGGTGCGCTATCCTCGCGGCCAGGACCCTGGTCTTGCCCGTGCCCGGGCCCGCGGCCACGATGAGCCGGCTCTCAGGGGCGAGGACCGCTTCGCGCTGGCGTTCGTCGAGCCCTTCGAGCATCAGAACAGCGAGAGCTGCCCATCGGCCACGAAGTCCTTGGGAGCGACCAGGGTGATGACGCCGTACACGCCGTCGTAGCCCGGCTGGACCTCGGTGCGGCCTTCCCGCATCCTCCGGATGGCCCGGGCCAGCACCGGGTGGCCCGCGGCATCGAGGCTGCGGGGCTCGGCCTGGCGCAGGATGAAGAGCTCGTTGCCGAAGGTCGCCAGGAGCCGGTCGTAAAGGCGTCCCACCTTGACGCTGGCCGGGCCGACCCGTAGGACTTGGCCGAGGATCTCCTTCAAGGGGACGAGGTTCTCGAACCCCGCGGCAACCTTGGGTCGGAAGCCTTCGGGACGGTCGGAGAGCTTCTCGACCCGGTGGAGCACCCCGACGGTCACAGCCGAGCCGCATTTGGGGCAGAGCCCCTGGTGGCGCAGCGTCTCCTTGGGGGACCAGCAGACCCCGCATTTGCGGTGGCCGTCCGCGTGGTACTTGCCTTCCTCCGGGAAGAACTCCAGGGTCTTGAGGAGCCTGCCGGGGCCTCCGGCCTCGACCGCGCGCTTACCGCGCCGCAGGGCTGAGAGGATGGCGGGATAGGAAAGCGCGCAGTCGAAGAGGTTGGCCTCGCGGCCGAGCTTCTCCGGGGAATGCGCGTCGGAGTTGGAGATTAGGGTGACGCGGTCAAGGCCCGAGATGCGCCAGTTCATGGGCGGGTCGGAGGAGAGCCCCGTCTCCAAGGCGAAGATGTGGGGGCTCAGGTCCTCGAAGCATTCCTCGATGGAGTCGAAGCCTGATTCCGAGCCGAAGACGGAGAAATGCGGGGTCCAGGCGTGCGCCGGCACCAGGGCGGCGCCGTCCGCGGATTCGAGCACGATGGACAGCAGGTCCTTGGAGTCGAGGCCCAGGATGGGCCTGCCGTCGGACTTGACGTTGCCGATCTCGGAGAGCCTATGGCCGATGCGCTCGGCGGACTTGAACGACGGGGCGAAGACGAGGTGGTGGACCTTGCGGACCCTGCCGTTCTTCTTGTAAATGCAGCTCACCTCTCCCTCGAGCAGGAACCTGACCTGCGCCCGGCACAGGTCAGGGATCCCTCCATCGGCCGACCGCGCGAGCTCGCCCGTGAGCTGGAACAGGCCTTCCTCGGCCGGGACCAGCTTCTCCTTGAGTTCGGCGAGCCAGGCGGGATGGGTGAAGTCCCCTGTCCCCAGCACAGTGATGCCTTTCTTCTGGCACCAATGATAGAGTGACTCGGGCCTCAAATCCCTGCTGCAGGCCCGGGAGAGATGCGAATGGATGTGCAGGTCGGCGATGAATTCCACGGTCCCATGGTACCACACGCCGGCATGCCCCTGCAAAGCGCGACGGGGAAGGGCCTTCAGGCCGGCGGGGTCATCAGCCCGGAATCCGGCCCCTGGGAGGGATCCTCGGCGCCGAGGGCCAGGATCAGGTCCCCGCCGGAATGGAAGCGGACCTCCGGCCTCGCGTCGAGGGCTCGGGACAGGACCGTGTTCACGCGGGCAGGCAGGGTCGGGACCCTGGCCGTCGGCGGGGACATGCGCATGCTCCTCTTCTGCGCGGTGAAGTCCGGCCCCGGGAAGGGCAGTCCGCCGGTCAGCAGCTCGTACGCCATCACGGCCAGCGCGTAGACGTCCGATTCGAGCGAGACCGAGCCCATCTCCTGCTCCGGCGGCATGTAGGGGGGCGTGCCGGACGCCGATGCCTGGGTCAGGTGCGGATCGGGCGTCCTGGCCCGATGGGCGATCCCGAAGTCCGTGATCTTGGCCGTGCCTTCGTTGGAGATGAGGATGTTGCCCGGCTTGAGGTCCCGGTGGATGACGTTCTTGGAGTGGGCATGGTCGAGGCCCGCCGCGACCTGCCCCAAAAGGTGCAGGGCCTCGGGCAACGCCAGGCGCGCCTCGGAGAGGAACGCCTCGGTGAAGGCGGAGCCCTGGCGGAAGTCGCCCCGCATCCTCTTGATCGCGACCTTGCGCTGCAGGGCGAGGTCCGTTCCTTCGTAGACCACGCCCATGCCGGCCTTGGCGGCCCTCAGCGTCTTCACCAATTCGGCCGTGCCGGCCGGGTCCGGCCCGTCGATGCGCGGAGGATCGGCCTCGGGGGGCTTGTCCGCCGCAGGCTGCGCGGCAGGGGCGGCGGGCTCGCTTCGGAGGTCGCCGAGGTCTGGCTGTCGGGCTTCTTGGGGTCGCGGTCCTTCTTGACGGGCTTGTCGCCGGATTGGCCGGGAGGCTCCCCATGAGGATTGGCGGCCGGGCTCGGGGCCGCGGCCAAGGCCAGGAGCACCGCGGCTGAAAGGACGAGAGCGGCGCGGTTTTCTCCCATGGTTCAGCCTTCTACGCCGGCAGGGGCGCCGCGGCAGCCTCGAAGGCCGGAAGGCCGCTCCACCTGAAGGCCGTGCCGGGCGCCTGAGGCGCCGCCGGGACGGCCGCCGGAGCGTGGACCGAAGGCTCACGGGCCGATGGGGCGCCGAAATCCTCTTCCAGCGAGGCGCGGACCATGTCGAGGAAGCGCCGGGTCATGGCCGCGTCCCGCCCGTTCTTGAGCCACTCCGCCGCCAGGATCTCGGCGTAGGACTCGGTGAGGCGGTCGAGCTCCTCGGCCGTGATGAGGTTGATGACCATGTCCGCGTGCTTCTGGAGGCCGAGGATGTGGGCATCCTCGTTGGCCAGGACGTTGGTCCAGCCATCGAGGTTGCGCTCGACCGATATCCCGCGCTCGACCGCGTCCCGCTTGAGCCGCCGCGCGAAGCGCACGGAGGCAGGCGCGGTGAGGTAGACGTTGAGCGAGCGGCGTCCGGCCCCGGCCTCCACGAGCTTGGGGTGCGAGGCGTAGACCGAGTCCACGATCAGGACGTCGTCGCCGTCGAGCCGGAGGAACTCGCCGCTCTTGGGTGTGAAGGTCTCGGAGACCGTGTCGTGGAACGGCAGCTCGACGGGCTCGCCCGCGAGCAGGGCGCGGATGTCGGAGGCCGCCTGGTCGATGTAGAGGGATTCCGGCTGGTCCCAATCGGGCCGCCCGTCCTGGCCCAAGGGGAGGTCCGCCTTCGACTTGTAGTACCGGTCCGCCGGGAAGGTCACGATGCGGCCGGCCAGGACGCCTTCGAGCTGCTTGGCCAAGGTGGATTTGCCCGCGGCCGTGGGGGCTTCAAGGTAGATGAGGCTGCGGCCCGGGAGACCGCGGGCCTTGGCCACGAACTCGGCGAGCTGGGCGTCGGGCGCCGCGCCCTTGAACCCGGAGAGGTCGCGGCCTTCGAAGGCGTTGCCCACCAGGGACCGGGCTTGACGCTTGAGCCAGGCATTGCGCAGGTCGCCGGCGAGGGAGAACACGCGGTCGGAGAGGCGAACGAGCGGCCCGACCACGGCGTTGGCGAGCCTTGGCGCGTAGATCTGGCCGAGGACCATGCCCGCGGTCACGATAGCGATGATGCCGTTCATGGCCCAGCGCAGGTCCATGCCTGCCAAGGCGGCGAAGAGGTGCAGGGCGCTGCCGGCCACCACGAGCGCCGGGTAGAGGGGGGCGATCCCCTTGGGCGGCCGGCCTTCCTCCTTGAAGAGCTTGTAGTTCTGCTTGAGTTGCGGCCAGTTCAGGACCCACAGCAGGCCCATGGCCCCGGTGAAGGCCAGGTCCACCCAGGCCTTGAGCGGCATGAAGGCCTGCAGGGCGATGAGCGGCAGGGGAGCGAGCACGGCCGCGGCGGTGGCGAGCGTCGCCTTCAGAGCCTTGGAGTCCCGCTTGAACCAGTTGATCTGGCCGACCACCATCGCGCTCTCGAGAACGCCGGCGAGGTTCGCCACGTTCCACCAGACGCTCGAGCCCTGTCCGATGGAGACCACGGAGAGGAGCACGGCGGCCGCGAACCAGATGAGAGGGCTGGCGATGGCGAGGTCCTTGACGCCCTCCTTGCCGGCCTTGAAATTGTGGATGATCTGCGGGATGCCGATGACGCTCAGGGTGACGCTCCCGGCCGCGGCGACCAGGCCGACGTTGGCGAGGAGCCAGGGGAAGGAAACGGCGAAAGCCGCGGCCGAGACCGCGGCGGCCGTCCAGCGCACGGCGGGGCGCTGGAAGAGCGTGGTCTTGGCCTGGGCCGAGTCCGCGGCAGCGGGGACCTCGGGCCGGGCGGTCTGGGTCCCGGACGCCGGGGTTCCCTTGAAGAAGGCCGGGCCTCGTCGGAAGGGGGATGGGACGTCGACCGCGCCGCCTGTCGCCCACACCTTTCCTGATGGCGCAGGCGACGCTCGGCCTCCGACCTCGACCGCGCCGGTCGGGCTGATGAGCTTTTCCCCGACCAGGGCCGCGAAGATGCTGTCGGCGGAGCCTTTCGAAGATTCCGCCGGCGCCTCCTCGAAGAGGTCCAGGCCTCCCAATGCCTCGCCGACCTTCTTGGAGGCGGCCTCGACGGCCGCGGCCTGCTTGGTCTCGGCCGGGGCGGCGTGAAGGACCGCGACCGGCGAGGCCTCGGCCATCGAGACCCATACCGCGTCGGGCGCGAGAACTCCCGGCACGCCGGCGCCGGGGACTGCATCGACGACAGGCGAAGCGAGGCTCGTCGCCGGGGTCGGACTGCCGAGTGAGGGGAGAGCGCCTGATGTAGTGAACTGAGAGCCGCCGATCACGGCGTTGCCCGACAGCGACGCAGGGTTCGAGAAGTTCAGCGGGGCGACGACCGGGACCCCGGCGGAGCCTGCCTGCGAGGCGTGGACCTGCCCGGACTGGACCACGGCTTGAGCCAGAGCCTCGGTAGCGCCGAAGGACCAGCCGAACTGCAGGAACGCCAGGAGAGCGGCGACGACCTTCTTATTGTTGGATAGCATGTTTGAGAATATGATTATAGCCGGGGACCCTGCGGCACGGGAGGGCCTTACGGTACTATTTGGAGGGGGGAAAAGCCCCACAAGGACCTAGGCCTTTGGCCTAGGTCCTTGTGGGGGCGCCTGGCTTGAACCTAGTCGACAGGCGCCGTGATATACTGACCAGGAGGAAGGTGCCCGCTGTACTGGATGATGGCGAAGCGGAATCCCGAGGCCGCTAGGCTTCTGGTTGAGCTCGGCGCATATGTCAATGTGTTGGGCCCAGATTGGCCCGCTTTTTACTTCAGAGGACCAAGCCTGGCGCCTGGGCATAGGCCTAGACGGTGAATCGTCCGTCCTCGTAGACCGTCTTGGTCCCGCCCCCCGCCAGCTTCGCCGCGACCCTCTTGTCCTCGGTGTTGATCACGTCCCAGTGGAGGGAGGAATCGTTGAACCCGAGCGCCGAACGCTGGGCCTTGGTGAGCGCGGAGGCGTCGCCGTCGTAGGCGTCGGTGTAGGAGGCGCCGAGAGCGACGTGGCAGTTGCCGTAGCGGCCGCCGAAGTTCTCATCGTAGAGCGTCTCGGCCATGAACCGGTCGATGTTGGAGAACCGCCGGTCGGTCAGCGAGAGCTCCCCGAGGCGGCATGCCCCCGGGTCCATGGCGATCGTGCGGCGCGCGAAGTCCTCTCCCTTGGCCGCCGTCACCTTCACGGCCCGGCCGTCCTTGAACTCGAGGCGCAGGCCTTCCACGTAGTTCCCGGTCCGGTAGGAGGGCAGGTCGGCGTAGTAGACGCCCTTGGCTCCGCGCCAGTCAGGGGAGGTGTACACCTCGAAGGAGGGGACGTTGCGGCCGCTGATGCCCAGCCAGCGGCGGCGTTCGCCGAGCCGGACCGAAAGGTCCATGCGGCGGCTCTCGAGCCTCAGGGTCAGGATCCGCAGGGAGCCGAGGCGCTTCTTGATCTCGGTGACCTCGGCTAGGATCTCCTCCCATCGCTGGACGGGGTCGCGTTCGTCCAGGAAGCATGCTTTCACGATCTGGCGCGCGTATTCCGAGAAACTCATGCGCGCGGTCCGCGCGGGATCGAGCATGGGATAGAGGCCCAGCGTCCAGCCGAAGAGGCCCAACTCCTCGCGCCGGTCGAGGATATCCCGGAGAGGCTTGCGCGCGATGGTGGCCTCGCCGATGCGCTTGGGGTCCACCTCGCGCAGATGGGTGAGGGACTGGGGCGCGCGCAGGGCCACGAGCCCGTGCAGGCCTGAGAAGAACTCCCTCTCGCCCGGCGGCACGAAGGCGCGCTGGCGCTTGGAGCTCGACCGGTAGAAGCTCTTCTCCCATGCGGGCGTCGGGTCCGTGCGCAGGACAGGGTTCCATCCGCGGTCGAGCATGCGCGCCTGCAGGGCCTCGGCCAGCGGCATGGCGGCCAGCCCCGCGCGGATGAGGACCACGTCTCCCTTCATGTACCCGGGCCTTGAGGTGGTCAGTCCCCACAGCAGCGAATCCGCGTATTTCTCCAGCCGGTTTTTTGAGAAGATCATCGGTCCTCCTTGCAAGCATTCATAGACGGATCGTAGCGCAAAATGAGGGCTGGGTAGACCGAGCCCAAAGACACGACGCTGGAACGGGCGATCGGCGAGAAGCAGTCCTTCAGGACGGGCGTCAGGGGCTGGTCGAAGCCGCATTGGCTTTCGGCGACCTGCGCGAAACGGTACTCGCCACGCGCGAGGCGCCGCGCCAAGGGGGCCGGATCGAACCGCGCAGGGCCGGCGAACGCGAGCTCCATGGTGCACCAATCCTGGTCCAGCACGACGCCTTCGCGCCCCAGAGCCGTCGCGTGGCGCGTCGCGATCCACTTGGCTCCGGGATACTCGCGCACGAGCCGGCCGATCAGCCCCTGGTGCGCGGCAGCGGCGCGCCACAACCCGGCGGTGCTCCGGAGGCGGAAGGACAGCACCTCGGCTTCGTAAGGGACGCAGCACAGCAGGACGGCCGCCAACGCTGCGGCGAAGGCGCGGCCGCGGTGCCGGTCGGGCGACAGCGCGGCAAGCCGGCCGGCCGCGGCTTCGACGCCCAGGGCCGCGAACACGCAGACCAGGAACCAGTGGAACCAGAGGTAGGCGTAGGTGCCGCCGATGTTCCGCGCCGCCAGGAAGGAGACGGCCCCGTCGGCCGCGAGCAGGAAGAGGAGGGGACGCAGGCGTCCCCCGCGGTGCGCGGCGATGCCGACGGCCGCGAGCGCGATGACCCACGGCTTGGTCCAGTAGTATTCCCTCATGATGTGCCAGAGTTGGCCCCAGGAAAGCATGTCCCCGGCGAATACGCGCGCTGGATGGAACAGCGCGACGCGGAGGAACCGTCCGTGGTTGAGCGCCTCGAAGAGCATGATGACCGCCAGGGCGCATCCGGCCGAGGCCAGCAGGAAAGCGGGCAAGCCCGCGGCGCCCCGCCGGGCGCGCCGCGCCAGGTCCGCCAGGCACAGGGCCGCCCCGAGCGACGCTCCGACGCCGAATTGCTTGGCGAAAGGGATGAGCCCTGCCAGCGCGCCCAGGGCGACGGTCCGGTGCGGGGCGCAGACCAAGAGCGCCGCCAGCGCGGCTTGGAGGATCAGCAGGAGGGCGTCGGCGCGCAGATAGACCGCCTCCTCGAGGCTCCTCCAGTTGAGCGCGAACATGGCGGGGAACAGGAGCGCCGCCCAGCTCGGCCGAAAACCGCGGCCGCGGGGCTCGCTGAGCGCCAGCATGCCCAGCAGGAAGACGACGACGAGCATGACCAGGTTGACGCCGCGGCCGAACAGGACGGGATCGGCCCCGAGCTTGGCCCCGGCCGCGACCAGCCCGTAGTAGAGCGGCGGATAGGGCAGGAGGATGTCGCCGGCCGGCCAGTCCGTATAGAGGGGGAGCCCCTTGATGAGGCGGTTGACCTGGCTGAGGACGTCGCCGTCGGTCGGCTCCCAGTCGAAGGGGAAGGCCGCGATGGGCAGGCAGCGCACGGCCAGGGCCGCGACGATCGTCCCCGCGAAGACGGCCAGGGCCGCTTTTCCCGCGAGCTTCTCCGTGGTTCTCATGCCGGCACGGTATGATACCATCTCAACGGCAGCCGGCGGGCCGGTCGCGCAGGAGCCTGACGAGTCCGGGATCCGCGCCGGGGCCCGCCCGGCGCAGGGCGCGGACGCGGAGCTCCTCGGCGCGGGCGCAGCCGCCTTCGCGCGCATGGAGGGAGATCAGGCTCAGATAGGGAGGCAGGTAGGCCGGGTCGGCCAGGATGGCGGCGTCGAAATCCCGGGTGGCCTCCGACCGCCGGCCCAGCAGGGACTTGACGACTCCTAGGTGGTTGAGCCATTTGGCCCGACCCGGCTCCAGACTGGCAAGGGTTTCCAGGATCGCCAGAGCGCCGGCGTAGTCCCCTTGCTCCTGGAGGATCAGGGCGACTTCCTCGAGCGCGGCCGGGGCTTGGGCGAGCCCGCGGGCACGCAGCAGATGGGCCCGCGCCGCGGGCTTGTTCCCTTGGAACCATGCCGCCCGGGCAGCGGCAGCGTTGAGGACGAAGTCGTCGGGGCGGAGGAGCAGGCTCCTTCGGAATGCCTTCAGGGCCGCGGCGGCTTGCCCGGGCGCGAGGCCGGCGGGGCCTTGCGCGGCACGGACCAGGTCCAGCCAGAGGCGCGCGAAGATCATCGGCCGGGCGCCGAGCGCCCACGCATGTCCTGATGGCGTCCGGCACGGCGGGCCGTCCGGCCTGGACGCCGCGTCGAGGCCGGCGAGGATGGCTCCCCGGCGCGGCGGGGGCCAGTACTCCAGCTCGCCGCGCACGACGACTTCCACCAGCGAGCCGTCCTGCGCGGCGGGAGTGCGCAGGGCCGCGCGCCATTCGTCATGGGCCTGGCGCGCTCGGCCCTGGACCATGCGGCCGAAGCTCCGCCGGACATGCCAGCGCAGAGAGCCCAGAGACTCCGGTTCCGGCTGGAGGAGATCCACCCATGGAGAGGCTCCCCCGCTCTCCACCAAGCGCGCCAGGACGAGGGCGTCGCGGGATCGCGGGCTGGGGTCGCGTCGGGCGGCCCGACGGAGCATGTCGGCGGCTTGCGAGGGAAGACCCTGCCGCAGAAGGCGAAGCCCCTGCTGGGTCAAGAGCCACGGTTCTTCGGGACGGCGGGCCAGTTCCCGCAGGAACGGTTCGGGAGCGGCGCTGCGGCGCGGATAGGCCGCGGCCAAGCCGAGAGAGTAGAGCGCGAAGGCCAGAGAGGCCGCCCAGAGACAAAGGAAGAGCCGTTCCCCCAGGCGTCCGGCCGCCGCGTCGCCCGCGAGCGCCAACGCATTTCCCGAAGGCGCTCGGGACGACGGCGCATCCGCGCCGTCGCAGGCGCGGCGCTCGAGCCGGGGTGTCACGACGAGGGCGGCGAGGGCGGCCGCCAGCGGCCAACAGGGGAGGAAGAAATCCGGGTTGAACAGGAGCAGGCAGTGCGCGGCCAGGAGATAGCCCGCGAGGAGGCCCAAGTGCCGGACCGGGGCGCGCTCGCGCAGGCGCCAGACCCCGAACGCGGCCAGGCCGAAGAGCGCCGCGCCCGCGGGACCGGCGTCGCGCAGGAACGCGCCGAAGTGGGAGAATACGCGGTTGGGATGCCGGATCAGTTCGCCGAAAGCCCATGCCCATGGGTGCGCCTCGGCGAAAGGCCCGGCCAGACCAGCCCAGTCGCCGTAGGGCACCCAGGCATCCCCCATGGCCGCCATGATCATGGTGACAAAGGCCCGGTCCCGCTCCAGAAAGACGACTCGACCGTGCACGCTCCAGTTCATCCATGCCCAGGGCAAGAGGAGGCCGGCGGGCAGCAGGAGGAGGCACAGCAGGTCCGCGGTCGAGGCCGGAGGCCGAGCGCCCCGGCCGCCGTCTGGAGAGGCGTTGGCGGGCCGGGGCGCGGTCCGTGCTCGACCGGCGCGCCGGCCGACCCATAAGGCGACGGCCAGCAACGCCGGGAAGAAGGCCAGGGGGGAAAGGACCAGCAGACTGGCCCCCAGGGCCGACGCCAGGACGAGGGTGCTGGAGAACGACGGGTCCACGCCCCGCCGCGCCAAGGCGGTTGCCGCGGACGTCACGTACAGGGCATACAGCCAGCGATCGGACCTGAGCCAGGATTCAGGGGCCGTCCAAGCGAAGAGAAGGACCGCGAGGGCGGCCGTGACGAAGCTGCCGGCGGTCCGGGCGGCCAGAGAGAAGACGAGGGAGGCGGTCGCCGCGAGGGCCAGGCCGCGCGCCAGGGAAGACGCCGCGGCCTGGGCCGAAGGCCCAGGCGCATGATGGCACAAGAGGGAGTTGGACAGAGAGTAAGCCGGCATGGACCAGGACGCCGCCATGGAGGGGACGCCATGGAAGAGGGCCTCGCCGCCCGAGGCGTTGAAGTCGCTGACATCGGCGCAGAACTCGGCCTGGACGGGGAGTTCAGGCATCTGCGCGGCGCTCATGGAGGCAAGGCGGATCGCCGCCAATGCCAAGAGGGCCCAAGGCAGCCCTCCCCACCGGAGCGCCTGCTGGAGCGCGAGCGTCACCGGACGCGGGGAGCGGGGATGCATGCCTGGGAGCGTATGATATCAAAGATGAAGGAGTCCGCCGGTCTTCCGTCCTTCAGAACTTCCCCATCCCGCTGTTTGGGGATGGGGAAGGAAGGAGATGGTGCCCCAAAAGAAAGAAGAAGGTAACGGAGAGGGGATTTTTGGCAGGGGCTTGAAATAGAGCCTGCCTCCGTCGTAAAGTGTCTTTGTA
>JACQWX010000127.1 GCA_016209035.1 Elusimicrobiota bacterium
ATGTCGTCGGAACCGTTGAGCCGGAGGACCCCGTGATCGCGGACCGCGCGGTCCAGGCGGATGAGGGCCCAGTCCCCGCCCCGGCCTCTCGCCCCGAGGAGGCCCTCCGCGCAGCCGTAGACCTCGCCGTCCGGGACGATCCCGGGCTGTTGCCCCGTCTTGCCGGCGGCGAAACCGAAGACGACCTTCATGCCGGAGCATTCGAATTGCCGGAGACAGTGCCCGGCGGTCAGGATCGCGTCGGGGGCGACGAGAAACCCGGTGCAGAAGGCGCCCGAAGGCTGGCCGTAAAACCGCTCGTCGGGGCAGAGGGGCTTGCCCCGGTCCGTGCTCACGTAGGGCGCGGTTTCCAGAACGGCCTCGCCCCTCTGTCGGTCGATATGGACGGAATCGGCGGGAAAAAGAGCCACGGTCGATTCCACCGCCTCCAGGCGGCCCTGATCGAGGACTCCGTCGGGATCCCCGCGGCCGTCCTCCCCGTAGACGGCGGCCGGCAGGGCGCGGCCGGAGAATCCGGCCGGCGTCGCCCAAGACGCCGCGGCCAGAAGGACGGAGCACAGCCCCGCGCGGGCGGCGCTCACGGCGCGCCTCCGGCCCCGAGGAGCCTGGCCGCGTCCATCTCGGTCATCACGACGTCCAAATTGCAGCGACAGCCTTCGCCAGATCGCTCCGATAGATCGGACTCGACGTCCGCTTGATCTCGCGCGTCATCAACTCGACGGCCGTCATCCTGACGCGTTCGCTTCCGGATCCGGCGGCGACGTGCACCGCGGCGTCCAGCGCTTCCCGCCAGAAGAGGACGCCCCCTCCTGAACTCGACATATCGCCCAGCACGCCACGGATGATTGTTTCTCTGACACCGTTGGATGCCGCGTGATCCGATATCCCAACGAGGGCGCCGATCAATGCCCGGTACTCGAGTAGGTTCGCCCGCCGCAGATTCCCGACAAGTCCGACCGTCACGGCGACCTGCAGCCACTCGTCCTTGCTGTTCTCGGCCAAGATGCGTAGGTTATCGATGATCTCCCTGGACGCAATGATGTTGTCGGCATCGCGCAGCTTGGCCAAGAGCGCCCGCGCCGCGGCCAGGTTGCCGCCCGAATCCACCGCAACATGGCCCGGGACCGCGGAGACGTCGACGGTAGGAGCCGCCGTCCAGCCTTGGACTCCCCCGCCGGCGGCACGCAACCGCCATGCCTGGGGCATTTTTTTGGCAGGATCGGCGGCGTTTTCGGCCATGGACTCCGCAGGCTCCGGCGATGTGAATTTCATGAGCGCTGAAGCGATGCGCCTCGCCGCGTCCATCGCATTCGCCGACCGCGCCGCGCCCGCCATCTCTCCGACGGCCTTGGCCTGCGGCGAAACCGACGCGAACGGGGCCAACTCCGAAGCGACGTCGGAGAGTTCCGCCACGCTCATCTTGCCTTCGTTGACGGCGGCGAAGATTTCCCCAGCCCGGATTTCGACGGCGTTACGGATATTCTCCACGCCGTCATTCCGGCCATAGCCGGCATCGCGGATAACGACGCGCACATCGGACAACGCCTTGCCGTCCGAGGTCCGAATCGCGTCTTGCAATCGGACATCGAAGTCGGCGGGCAAGCCCAGGGCGCCGACGAGGCTGCGGTGCGCCTCGTAATCAGGGTTCAGTCCCGTGATGACGCCGAGCGAGGGAGCCTGCGAAAGCAGGTTCGTTCCGATATCAGTCCTCAAGAATCCTTGGAGCCCGGCCAACACCCCCGGCGACACGGGGACGTAAGGAACCTGCCAAGCCCGAACGACGCCCCCGCTCACGGTCTGGGCCTGGACCCATCCGGCCGCGACCATCGCCGTCGCGGCAACCGACAAAACCAGCAGCCTTGTTTTTTTCATGGCTCTCCTCACGTTACCGGCCGACCGACGGCTTCTTGGTGCGGCTCCTGCCTTGCTCACGGCGCGCCTCCGGCCCCGAGGAGCCTGGCCGCGTCCACCATCCCGGCGCCCTGCTCGTCGGGCGAGAGATCGGGGAGGGGAACGGCCGCGGCCGTCAAGGCCGACCGCACGGCCTCCACGCCGAGGCCCGGCGACCGGCTCAGCTTGAGCGCCGCGAGACCCGCCACGTGCGCTCCCGCGGGGGAAACGCCGTTGTTCCTGGTATGCCCGCCGCCGGGCTTGAGCTCGCGTATCCAGACGCCCGGGGCGATGAGATCCACCTCCGGGCCGCGGCCCGAGATGAAGAACCTCTTGTCGTACGGATCCGATGCGGCCACCGCGATCGCCTCGGGGTAGGCGGCCGGGAGCGACACCCCGCGCGACCCATAGTTTCCGGAGATGGACACGACGACGATGCCCGCGGCCACGGCCTTCCTGACCGCCTCGTGCAGGATCTCCGTGTCCCCTTCCTCCATCTTTTTCTTCGAGAAGCTGATGCTCATGCTGATGACCTGCATCCTGTTGGCGACCGCCCACTCGATGCCGGCGATGACGCTCGATACGGAGCCCATCCCGTTGTCGTCCATGACCTCGACGGCGTAGAGCCTCGCCTCGGGGGCCACGCCCGACATGCCGCGCTCCGGGTTGGGGGCTCCGGCGATGATGCCGGCCATGGCCGTCCCGTGGCCGTGCACGTCCTCCCAGGATCCGGCCGGATCGAACGCGTTGAACCCGCCGTCCACGTTCGGCAGCTCGGGATGCCGCGGGTCGATCCCGGTGTCCAGGACCGCCACCTTGACCCCCTGCCCCCGCGCCGTTTTCCAGGCCTCCGGCAGGTTGAGCCGCAGGATGTTCCACGACCAGCCGCGCTCGGGCTCGGCTTGGGAAGGTCCCGGAACGGGCGCCTGGAAAGAGGAGGCGTTCTCCACGTGATGTCCGAAAACCGAAGACAACGTCCCGGACACGAGGGACCGGACCTTGTCCCGACGGGACGGCGTCGAAAAGTCCCCGGGCCCGTTGGCGAGGCCGCTCCCCGCCGGGGAGGCCGTTCCCTCTTTCGGAAGCGAGACCGCGGCATCCTCCTCGACGCCGACCACCTGGGGCAGGGACCGCAGCCGCGCCTCGGAACAGGCGGGAGAGGCTCGGACCACGAGGGCGGAAACGAGCTTGAGCTCGCGTTCCGGCGGGCAGCCGGCAGCCTCCAGCGCCCGGCGGCTTGCGGCCCATGGGGCGTCCCCGCTCAGGCGGACGATCCGCCGGGAATCATCCTGCCGGGGCACTCCCAGGCTCGGAGCCGCGAGAATCGCGCAGACGGCGAGCACGAAGGATATCATTGGGTCCTCCCGCATCTCTCAGGGAACAGCGCCGCCAACCGGCGCAGAGCCAGGGCTTCCCTGAAGCCGAGTCCGGCCTCGAGAGATCGTCCCAGGCCATGGCACGCCTTCTCGAGCAGGACGCCGATCTCCTCGCGCTCCCGCTCACCCAGGAAACCATGGCGCCGCGCTTTCTTGTAGGCGGAGTCAAGGAACATCAGCGCGCGGGAGACATCGCCGGACTCGACGGACTTGCCGGCCAGAAGCATGCAGCCCTCGTAGCCGGTCCTCGGCCACCGGCGTTCCGATTCCTCCAGACGCCCGCCGTAGTACTCCCAAACCCCAGGCGCGAGCTTGCCGTCGCTCGGAGCGCGGTGCGAGTAGATGGCCGCTTTGGCGCGCCTGTACTGGGACAGGTCGTCCGCGTAGACGTAGGCGAGATAGTCGGATGGGACGAATTCCGAATCCAGATAAGCGGGATTGAGCGCGACTTTCTCGTGGAAATACAGCGCCTGCGTCTCGAAAGCGTCCCATTCCCCCAAGGGCGAATCCGGGGTTCCGGGGCCCCACCAGTCGTCGCCCAGGGCCGCATACTGGGCCGCATGGGCCAGCTCGTGGATGTAATAGGAGTCGACGAGATCGACGATACCTTCCACCAGCCGGGGCTGGGCCGCAAGAAAGGATTTCAGCGCCGCCGGGTCGCGCAGATCTCCGGGTCCGGCGGCGGCATCCAGGGAGAGCGCCGCCTGGGACAACTGGAGCGTGTTCATCTGGATGGCTCGTGTTTCCAAATCGAGTCTCCCGAAGATGCCCACCCCGAGGTCCACGAACGACACTTCCGGCAGGGACGGCATGCCCTCGATCAGCCGCTTCCCGATGGGATACCTTCGGATCTGATCCGCCATGGCCTTGGCGAAGAGCTCCTCCGCCGGGTCCGCCTGCGGCCGGGCGCGGCTCCGGCCGGCGGGCATCTCCGGCGCTGCGCCCGCGCGGGCCTCGGATAGGAACTCCTCGACATCCAGGCCCTGCCCCGCGCCGAACCCCGCGTCGCCCCACGCATGAACGGCCAGGCATAGCAGCCCCGCCGCCGTCATCGCTCCGATTCTCTCGCTTTTGATAAGGGCGTGGCTACTTTGAGACGACAGTCCAGAGTGTGATTTTACAACACTTTTTTGGCATTGCGCTCTCCGAGATGCATCAGAAAACCCTGGGATATCG
>JACQWX010000044.1 GCA_016209035.1 Elusimicrobiota bacterium
CACGGACTGATAAGTCTTGCCGGCCTGGAGCAAGACGACTGCACGCCGTCGGCGCGATTCCAGCTCGCGAGGGGTTCCATGGGGTCGCATGCCCCATAGCATAGCGGATTTTATAATGGATATCCATTAATTATGCGAGACCCAATATGACACGCAGAAGGCTTTCGCGCTGAGGCTGGGCTGGAATCCTGGGCGCAAGGACGTCTATTCCGACCAGGAAGTGCTCCGGCGGCTGCCGCATTTCGCCGAACTACGCTGGGTCTTCGAGGCCGCGGTACCCAGGCCGAACGTCCCGTACTACACGCTGGTCTCCGAGGTCATCCAGCGCCGGATCAACGCCGCGTTGAGCGGCGAACTCAGCGCGGAGGATGCGCTCAAGTCGGCCGAGGACGAAATACGGGACATCGTGCGCCGATATGAGGGATAGGGGCATCCTATTCATCCTTCCCCTGCTGGCGTTCGTCGCGGCTTTCATCATCGTCCCGATCTGCGGCGCGTTCTGGAACAGCGCTTTTCAGGACATCGGCTACCTCCAGACCCGGTTCGTCGGGCTGGGGAACTACCGCCAGGCGCTCTCCGACCCGGCTTTCCGGCAATCCTTGAAGTTCACCATCATCTTCATCGCCGTGTCCGTGCCGCTGGAGTTGGCCCTGGGCCTGGCGTTCGCGCTCATCCTTGACCTGGACCTGCCGTTTCGAGGGGCGCTGCGGGCTTGCGTTCTCCTCCCTTGGGCCATCCCGACCGCCATATCCGCGCGCGTTTGGGAGTTGATCTATGGCTACGGCTACGGCCTCGCCAACGCGCTTTGGACCGGGTTGGGATGCGGCGGGCCCGTGAATTGGCTGGGCACGCCTTGGCGGGCGTTCGGTTCCCTGGTGGCCGCCGAGGCGTGGAAAACGACCCCCTTCGTGACGATCATCCTGCTCGCGGGGCTCTCCGCTATCCCCCGGGACCTCTACAGCCAGGCCAAGGTGGATAGGGCCAACTCCCTGCAGATATTTTGGAGGATCACTCTTCCGCTTCTGCGGCCGGCCATGTTGGTGGCGCTTCTGTTCCGCACGATCGACGCGTTGCGGGTGTTCGACGTGATTTATGTGCTGACGCACGGCGGGCCCGGGGGATCTACGACTTCCCTTTCGCTCTACGCCTACAAGTACTTCCTCAATGGGGATTTCGGCTACGGTTCGGCGATCTCGGTGGCGCTCTTCTTGGTCGCTTTCGCGTTCTCACTGGCTTATGTCCGGCTGGCCGGCTATTGCAGGGCGTTGGCATGAGAGAAGAAGCTTGTTGGCGCGTCATAAGGGTCGCGGGAGTCGTCATGATGGCGTCATTCTGCCTTTTCCCTTGGCTCTACATGCTCCTGGTGAGCCTGAACGACAGGCCGGATTTCCTGGGTACCCAAGGGTCCATCGGGCTCTCCGGGGGCCACTACCTTGCGGTCCTTACGGAGAGGTCGCTCCATTTCCTCGACTACCTTCGTAACAGCGCGATCGTCGCGCTCTCCAGCGCGGCCTTGGGCACGGTGATCGCGGCGCTGGCCGCATTCGCCGTCACCCGGCTGGATCTGCCCGGCAAGGCGGCGGTGCTGTTCTTCGTGCTCGCGGCCTCCATGTTCCCGCAGATCAGCCTGACGGGCTACCTCTTCAGGCTGATGACCAGGCTGGGCTGGATCAACACCTACCAGGGCCTGCTCTTCCCGTACGTGGCGTGGACCCTTCCGCTGTCCTTGTGGCTGCTGGTCAGCTGCTTCTCCCAGATACCGAAGGAACTGGACAAGGCCGCTCTGGTGGACGGCTGCACTTCCTGGCAGGTCCTGTGGAGGGTCCTCCTGCCGGTGGCGCGCCCCGGCATCTTTGCGGCATTCCTGCTGTCGTTCATCGCGGCATTCAACGAGTTCCTCTTCGCCCTGATGCTCACCACGGACCATGGGGCCCGCACGGTCCCTGTCGGCATCGCGCTCTTCCAGGGGCTGCACGGAGAGATGCCGTGGGGAGACATCATGGCCGCCTCGATCGTCGCCACGGCGCCCATCGCCGCGATCGTGGCGCTGTTCCAGAGGCACATCGTGGCCGGCTTGACGGGAGGGGCCGTCAAAGGATGATGGTCCGGATCGACAATCTGAGCAAGCGGTTCTTCTCCCTTCGGGGGGAAGTCGCGGCGCTGCGCGGCCTGAGCCTCGACATCCATGACAAGGAGTTCTTCGTCCTGCTCGGCCCCAGCGGCTGCGGCAAGAGCACCCTGCTCAACCTGATAGCCGGACTGGATTCGCCCACCGGCGGACAGATCTGGTTCGACGACGCGGTGATGGCCGACGCAGACCGGGGGGTCTGTCTTTCGCCGCGCAAGCGCAACGTCGCCATGGTCTTCCAGAGCTACGCCCTCTATCCCCATCTGAGCGTGTTCGACAACATCGCGTTCCCCTTGAGCATCGCTGGGATGCGCAAAGACGAGATCGCTGAAGCCGTCCGAGAGGCCACGGACATGCTTGAGCTCGCCGATCTGCTGGCGGCCAAGCCGGCGGAACTGAGCGGCGGCCAGCGCCAACGGGTCGCCATAGCCAGAGCCCTGGTGCGCAAGCCCTCCGTCTTCCTGCTGGACGAGCCTCTCTCCAACCTGGATGCCCAATTGAGGGCCTCCATGCGCACGGAGCTCAAGAGCCTCCAACGCAGGCTCGGTATCACGACGATCTACGTCACGCACGACCAAGTGGAGGCGATGAGCCTCGGGGACCGGGTGGCTGTCTTGCATGACGGCAGGCTGGAGCAGACAGGCTCGCCCCAGGAGTTATATCATCGGCCCGCGAACGCGTTCGTAGGGACCTTCATCGGGTCTCCCCCGATGAATCTCTTTGAAGCGTCGTGGCGGGAAGCGGACGGCCGCCCGCATGTGGAGATCATGAATATGCGACTCGAGATACCCCTCCACCTTGGGCAGCGATTGAGGGCGTTGAAGGGGGCTTCTTTCCTCCTTGGCATGCGGCCTGAAAACATCCATGCGCATTTCTCGACATCGAGCCCCCTCGGCCTGATGGCGACCGTCCGGTCCGCGGAAAGATTGGGCAGGGAGACGCTGCTTCACCTGGCACGCGGCGAGCACCGGCTCACGGCGCTGACAAGCGCCGGGGATTTTACAGAAGGGGCTGAAATCAGCGTGGAGTTCGACTGGGACCATGCTCATTTCCTGGCTCGGTCGGAGCGCTGACTCTTACCGATTGCGTCGAGTCCGGGAGCCCTCAGCGCTTGCGCAGAATATCCAGGAACTTGTTCTCGGTGGATAGGATGAGCGTGCTGTCCTGGGGGATGCCTTTCTTGTAGGCTTCCAGGGTCCTGATGAATTCGTAGAACTCCGGATCCGCGTTCATCGCTTGGGCGTAGATGCGGATGGCCCGGCCGTCCGCCTCTCCCTTGATGGCTTGGGCCTTGCGGTATGCCTCGGACTCGATCCCCAGGAGGTCCTTGTTGATCTTGCCCTGGATCTTGGCATGCTCGCCCAGGCCCACGGAGCGGATCTTCTGCGCGATGCGCTGTCTTTCCGAGATCATGCGCTCGTAGACTTTGGCCTCCACGCTCTCCTCGTAGGAGATGCGCCTGAGCTGCACGTCGATGAGGTCGACGCCGAACTCCTTGAGGCCTTTCTTGGCCTTCCGGATGATGATGCTGCTCAGTTCCTCCCGGCCGACCGAGACAGGCTCGATTTCGCCGGTCACCTCGTCCTCGGCTCCAGGCAGGATCTCGCCTTTTCTCTGCGCCTCCAGCTTGACCTTGATCTTCTCGAGGAGGGCATTGGAATTGCGCACCGCCTCGACCAGGTTCTGGTTGGAAATCGTGTCGCGCGTGGCGGAGTCCAGGATGCCGTTGAGCCGCCTCACCGCGCTCGCTTCGGTCTGCACGGTCTGGATGAAGAGCAGCGGATCCACGATCCGCCAGCGGGCCGTCGTATCCACCCAGATGTACTTCTTGTCCTTGGTGGGAATCTGGTTGGGGGCGCCGTCCCAGTTGAGGATGCGATTGTCCAGGCGATGGACCTCTTGGATGAGGGGCAGCTTGAAGTGCAGGCCGGCCTTGGTGACCGCCGAACCGACCGGACGGCCGAATTGGGTGATGACGGCCTGCTCCCATTCCGGGAGCGTGTAGATGGAGGCGTTCACGCCGAAGAGGGCCAAGACGCCGAGCAGGATCGGGGCGGCCAGGATGCCGTTTCTCATGGCGTCTTTCCGGACGCGGGTTGTTGGCCTTTCTGAGGGAAGACCGGGAGAAGGCCCTGGACTCCCTTATCCACGATGGTCAAGGCCTTGAATCGGCCGTAGAGCTCCTCCATCGTCTCCAGATAAAGCCGCGTGCGCGTCACCGCCGGGGCGGTCCGGTAGGCCGCGAGCATGGAGCGGAAACGGGCCGCGTCGCCCTCGGCCCGGTTGACCGCGGCGGTGGCGTAGCCCTCGGCGTCGCGGATCGCCTGCTCCGCCTTGCCCCGGGCTTCCGGGATGACCTTGTTATACTCCCTCTCGGCTTGATTGATGACCTGCTCCTGCTCCTGCTTGGCGGCGTTGACCTCGTTGAACGCGGGTTTGACCGGCTCCGGGGGGTTGACGTTCTGGAGCTTGACCGTGACGATGCGCAGGCCGATGTCGTATCGGTCGAGGACTTCCTGGGTCAGGCGGTGGGCCTCGTCCGCGATCTCCACGCGGCCGGTGGTGAGGACCTCGTTGACCGTGCGGTCGCCGACCACCCGGCGCATCACGGACTGGGATACGTCGCGCAGGTTCTTCAGGACCTCGCGGGTGTTGAACAGGAATTTCTTCGGGTCGGAGATTTGGTATTGCACGATCCATTCCACGTCGCCCACGTTGAGGTCCCCGGTCAGGGTCAGGGACTCCTCCCGGAGGGCCTTGTTCGTGTAATCAGCCCCCTCCCGCTCGACCCTGTTGGCGGAGCGGAAGCCGAACTCCTCCTGAAGGATGATCTTGGTCTTGACCTTGATGGCCCTGTCCATGAAGGGAAGCTTGAAATGCAGCCCCGGAGGCTCGGTCGAGACGAAACGGCCGAAGCGCAGGATGACGGCCTCTTCGCTCGGTTCTACCGTATAGACCGAGCTAAAGAGGAACAGGGCCCCGACCGCGGCGGCGATAGCCCAAAGAAAGAGGCCCTTGAAGCGGGAACCGTCCCCGAACTTCTCCGAAAGCGCGCGCATCAGATCGCGGGCTTCCTCGCGCGGAACTTCCCAGGGTTCGGGCATATTCTTCTCCGTTGCGCGGGATGGCGGCCCGACCATCCAAAGCCCTCCGGAAACACCGTCCGTCCCCGGACCCTTGACGACTTCTACAGACGTCTCGCCAATAGCTGCGAACTGGCTTCTTGCAGATATTATACAACAATCTCATCTCCTGCCGATGCGTCGAGTCCGATGGCAGCCATCCACGCCACTGCCGCCAAAGTCCATCCAACGGTCATGCCGGATTCCCTCCGTTGCGGATTCCTGTCACGATCCTATGTCTCGCGGACGAGCGTTTGCAGAAGCACAAAGTACGCCGCAAGGCCGCCCTCGAAGAGCGGGAGAAATCCCGCTGACACCGCTGACAAATCTTCCCTTGCAGCCGCGCCCCGGACGCGCAACACTATCAGCGAGGGACAAGGCCATGACCGAACCGATCCGCGTCCTGCTCGTCGAAGACGAGCCCGAGTGCGGCCTCATGATGGAGGCGTTCCTGAGGTCGGCCTCCCGGACCGCCTTCGAGTACGCGCTCGACCGCGCCGAGACCCTCAAGGCCGGCCTCAACCTGCTCGCCCGGAAGCGCTACGACGTGGTCCTGCTGGACTTGGGGCTCCCCGACAGCCGGGGCCTCGACACCTTGAGGCATGCGAAGGCCCGGGCCCCGGGGGTCCCCATCGTGGTCCTCACCGGCCTGCGCGACGAAGGTCTGGGCCGCAAGGCCATCGCCGAAGGAGCCCAGGACTTCCTGCCCAAGGGGGACTTCGACAGCGAGGCCCTGCGCAGGGTGGTCTGCTTCACCGTGGAGCGCAGCCGCCTCCTCGACCAGTTCGAGCACGTCCTGGAGTGCTGTCCGGACGGCATCGTGGTGGTCGGGAAGGACGGCGTGGCGCGCTACGCCAACCCCTCGGCCGCGGTGCTCTTCAACGCGCCCCTTCAAGAGATGGTGGGCAAGCCCTTCGGCCATGCCGTGGGCCCGGACAAGCCCTCCGAGGTGCGCCTGGCCGCCGAGGGAGGCCGCGAGCGCGTGGTCGAGTTGGCCGCGGCCCGGATCGAATGGAAGAAGGAAAGCTCCTGGCTCGTCTCGGTCCGCGACGTCACGGCCCTCAAGATGGTCGAGCGCGTCCGCGCGAGCTTGGACGAGCGGACCCGCCAGGAGGATGCCCGGGAGAGGTTCCTCCGGTCCGTGGCGCATGAGCTGCGCTCGCCCATCACCATCATGGCGGCCCTGGTGGAGAGGTTCAGGGAGCTCCTGGTCGAGCAGGGCAGGCCGCGGGACAGGCTGCTCGAAGTCGGGCGGTTCGCGGTGATGCGTCTCCTGCGGTTCGTGGACAGCCTGCTCGCGCTCTGGCAGATGGAGGCGGGCAAGGTCATGGTCTGCCGCCGCCTGCTCGACCTCTCGCGCATCGCCGAGCTGTGCGTCGAGGGGACGCGGCTCGCGCACCCGGGCAAGGAGGTCCGCGTCGAGGTCCAGCCCGGCCTGCCCGCGGTCTTCGCGGACGAGGACCTCGTGGTCCGGGTCGTCCAGAACCTCCTGGACAACGCAACCCGCTTCGCGGCTGGGAGCGTGGCCGTGGCCTTGCGCTCCGAGGGAGACGGCACGGTGGAGCTCAGCGTCTCTGACGACGGGCCGGGCATCACCGAGGCCAGGCTCGGCGGCATCTTCGACCGGTTCGTCCAGGCCGACCGCCTTCCCGACGAGCACGGCTACAAGGGCACGGGCTTGGGGCTCGCTTTGTGCAAGGAGATCGTCGACCTGCACCACGGCCGCCTCTGGGTCGAGAGCGAGCCCGGCCAAGGCGCCACCTTCCGCGTGTCCTTGCCTTGCGGCCGCAGGGCCGCGTCAGTATAATGGTGTCACCCGACAATGGCCAGAATACTGAGCATCGAAGACGACCCGGACCTCCAGCAGCTCATCGCCTTGAGCCTGCAGAACGAGGGCTACGAGGTCCACTACGCCTTCACGGGCAAGGAAGGCTACGAGAAGACCCTGCTCCTCAACCCCGACATCATCCTGCTTGACCTCATGCTGCCCGTGATGAGCGGGGTGGAGGTCCTCAAGGCCCTGCTCGCCAACAAGACGGCCAAGGACATCCCGGTCGTGGTGCTCACCGCCTACCCCACGGACGCGAACTTCGTGGAGAGCTCCATCCGCGCCATGGGCGCGGTGGAGTACCTGCGCAAGCCCGTGCAGATCCAGGCCCTGGTCAGGCTCATCCGGCGCATCCTCTCCTCCCGGCGCACGCGCACCGAGCCCAACCTCAGGCTCGAGCGGGGCGCGGTGCGCATCGACCCCAAGTACCGCTCCGTGTGGGTCGGCGACAAGATGACCGCCATCCTGCCCGGGAAGCGCTTCGAGCTCCTCTTCGCGCTCCTCCAGCGCGACGCAGAGGTGTCCTGGCAGAAGCTGGCCGAGACCATCTGGGGCAAGGAAGGCGCCAAGAACGACGTGGAGAAGGCCGTCCAGCGCCTGCGCGAGGACCTCGGCCCCGAGGGCGGCCGCGTCAAGACCACCGAGAAGGGCTACAAGCTCGCCGGCTAGGGAGAAGCCAAGTCCACCGTCCCGACGAAGGTCCTGCCGAGCGCCCTGGCCGTGAAGCGAGCCTTGCCCGTCTTCAAGGAAGGGTCGATGGTCCCCTTGACCGCCGCGGTCGCGTTGACGGTGAACAAGGCGATCCTGCAGGCTCCGGCGGCGTCGCCTGAGAGAGTCCCGTCGGGCGAATAGGTCCCGCCCAGCGTCCCATTGCAGTCCCCTTCGATGACCCCTGACACCGGTCCGCCGGTCCGGGGGATACGCATCTGCAGGGTGGCGCCGTAGCCGCTCTGGGAGTACTTGCCGACCAGCGTGGCTTTGGAGGGGTCGGAGTCGTCCCAGGCTTGCCGCGTCTGCGGCGGCGCGACGGCTGGGCCCTGTCCGGGCCGGTCGCCCGGGTCGAGCGACAGGAAGACGATGACGGCCAGCAGGACCAGCGAGATCGCCAGCCATCGAAGGGCCTTGCGCCGCTCCAGCGCGCCTGTCATGGCCGTCATTCTACCATAGGGGCGGCGGCCAAGCCGCGTCAAAGCCGCGGCTCTGTTGCGCTTGCCCGCCGTGCTGTGATACGATAAAGCCATGAACAAGGACTCGGACTTCCGGATGGCTTGCATCTTCAGCGCCGCTCTCTGCGCCTGCCTGGTCGCGGGCGCCGCGGCCCAGCAGGGCGACTCCACCCGCGCCACGGTGCGGCTCAAGGACGGCAGCGTGCTCAAGGGCAAGGTCGCGGACGAAAGCATCCGCTTCCAGAGCAGCATGGGGGAGACGGACCTCAAGGTCTCGGACATCTCCTCCATCGAGTTCGCGGCCGGCTCCAAACCCGCGCGCCGGGTCTCGGGGAGGCCCGCCTCCGCCAAGCGGCCCGGCCCCATCCCCGGACTTCCGCCCATGGCCGCCTACAGGGCCCAAGACGGCAGCTTCTCGTTATATTACCCTGAGGGCTGGACCGTGAACGTCTCGCCCAACGTCATCGGCCTGCAAGAGGCTCCGGACGACCCGGCCTCGGCCGGCATGAACATCATGCCCCTCAACTTCCGGGACGCCGCCTACACGAGCGGCGACGTCATCAAGTTGATGGCCGAGCAGGTGGCGCAGATCAAGCCGACCCTCAAGGTCTACAACCCCAAGGTCCTGTCCCAGTCCCCCGACATGAGGGCTGTGCAGTTCAGCTACGACAACGAGGGCGCGCTCATCAAGGGCGTGGCCATCGCCGTCGCGCAGGGCGACCAGGGCATGTGGGTGGACATCTACGGCGAAGAGTCCAGGATCAATTTCGACCCGTCGGTCCTGCTCAGCTACGTCACGCAGAGCCTCTCCTCCTCAGGCACGCCCAAAGAGCCGACCTTCAGGCAGGCTCCGCCCCAGCAGGCCTCGGCCGGCGACGTCCGGAGCCAGACCAACAAGGCCATGCTGGGCGCCCACATGTGGAACATGACGCCCTACATGTTCCCCAACGCCTTCTCGACCTACATCCCGCCCCTCTACTGATGCGCGATGTGATGACACGGCAGCAGAGGCGCGTCAAACGGCGGCTGGAAGCCCTGCTCCGGAGGTACGGCTACAGGCGGGATGACCGGCCCGATCATCGGGAATGGATGAGGTGCAATTCCGCTTTTCATGTCAAGATCCGGCTTGACCAGATGCATCCCGAGGGCTGGAACGGGTTCCAGCTGTTGATCACGGCCTACACGCGGTGGGACATCACGCCCAAGGAACTCGACGCCCTGGTCGCGTTCATGGAAAAGGAGTTCTCATGGAGCTGATCCGCGCGCGCCGGATCCTCAACAAGCACTGCGACCACCGCGAAGAATGGCATTGCGGCCAGGTCAAGATCCATCTCACGGGCAAGGACCAGGACCCGCGCTTCGACCGGCGGATGGAGATCTTCCTTGACCAGCGGCCTGAGATGGTCGATGCCGGGAAGATCTCCCGGCTGCTGCGCTTCCTGGCCCGCCTGGGCCGCAAGCACGAATACCCGCCCTTGTTCACATGGAGCGCGCGCCCAGGAAGGCGGCTTCCTCGCGGACGACGCGCCGCCGCGCGCTGAGGAGGTCCTGGCACGAAGTTCCTTCACACGGCCGACATCCACCTGGTACCGCTCTGCGACCCGGACGGCAAGCGCCGCGTCGCGGTCCTTCGGGAGATCTGCGAGCTGGCGCGCCAAAGGGACGGTCTGGTCGTGTCCGGGGACCTCTTCCATTCGCCCTCGGCGGCGCAGGACGGCGGCCTGCGCCGAGCGCTCAAAGACGCCCTATCCGCGGCCGCTCCCAAGCCCGTGCTCCTCATCCCCGGCAACCACGACCGGCCGGGCGGCAAGGGCGAGCACCCGCTCGACGGCCGCTTCGACCTGGGCTCCCATGTCCGGCAGCTGCGCCAAGAGCCCTTCGAAGAGGCCCGCATCGGAGGGGTCGGGTTCTACGGCATCCCATTCCAGACCGGGCTATCCGGAGGCGACCTGCTCAGGAGGCTTCCCCCGGAGGCCGAAGGCGGCGTGGTCCTCCTGCACGGCACCGCGGCGGACCGCAAGGGCCTCGCCATGTACGCCTACGACCCGGAGGACCCCGAGGAGACCGGCGACTGCGTGTTCAGGGACCCGGATCTCGAAGCCGTCAACGCGGCCTACTTCGCTTTCGGGCACATCCACAAGCCCGAGACCTGGACCATGCGGGGGGGCGCCGCCGCCTACCCAGGCTCGCCGGACGCAGTCACCGTCAAAGACGAGGACGCGCGCGGGGTCTTGGAGGTCGACGTTTCAGCCGGCTCGGCCCCGCTTGTGAACAAGCTCCCGCTCAAGAGCGCTTGCCGCTCCCTGCGCAAGAGCGTGCTCGCGGCGCCCGGCTGCGAAGCCGAGGCCATCCAAGAGGTCGAGACGTTCATCAAGGGCCAGCCGTCCGATATCAGGCCCGCGGTCTACCTCAGGGGCCTTGGCTCCGGGAGACTGCTCGAAGACGGGAAGAGGAGCTTGGAAGCGCTGTTCGCCGGACGCGACCCCAGGCCCGTGGTGAAGCTCCGCGCCGCGGTGTTCGGCGACGCGGACCTGGCGGGTTCCGGCCTGCTCAAGGATTTCACGCAGGCCATGCGCCGGGCGGCGGCCGAGCCGGGCTCGGACAGCGAGCTGATCGCGAAGGCCGCCTTGCTGGGCTGGCTGGCCCTGCGCGGGGACGAGAGATCCATCGACAGGATACTCGATGACGTCGGAGGCGGCCATGAAGCTCGCTAAGCTCTCGGTCCGATACTTCGGCGCGCTCCAGGGCGAGAGGGAATTCGTCTTCAACGGCGCTTCCGCCGTCATCCTCGGCAACAACGAGGACGGCAAGACCAGCTTCCTCGACGCCTTGAGGACCGCGCTGTTCGGCTTGCCCGAGCGCGGCAAGAGCACGGCCGAAGGCAAGCTCTTCGCCGTGCGCTACGGCGAGCGCGGGTTCTCGGCCCAAGCCGAGTGGTCCGGCCCATGCGGCGCCAGTCGGCGCAGCTGCATGGACGCGCCCACCGCGCATGAGGCCATTGCCAAGGAGATCTTCTTGAGCCTCTTCCTGCTCAAGGGCGGGGAGTGCTCGCTCCACGAGATCGACAAAGGCGACGCGGGCTTCATGCCCAAGTTCGCCAAGGCCGTGCTGGGCTCGGGCGAGGTGGACCTCGACGCCGCGCTCAAGCTCCTGCAGAAGGTCATCGAGGCCAAGGCGACCACCAGGTGCGGCAAGAAGGACAAGGCCCTGCGCGAGGCCTTGCAGGAGGCTGAGACCAAGCTCGAGGACCTCGGCCGCCTGCGCGAGGCCTGCCTCAGGCGGGACGTCGAGGCCAAGGCGGTCTCCGAGCTCAAGGACGAGCTCGATGCCGCCAAAGTCGAGGCCGGATTCGCCGAGGCCGCGGCCAGGAAGCTCCAGGCCGATGACCTGGCCTCGGACCGGGCCCGGTGGGAGAACGCCCTGCGGGACGAGGAAGCAGGCCGGCTCCCTGCCCGGGCCCCCGGCCTGGCCGAGCTGGAAGACCGAGAGAAGGCCAAGACCGAGGCGGAGCGCCTGGTCGCTTCCTACGGGATTCTCCTCAAGGAGAAGGCTGCCGAGTCCTCCCGGCTCGAAGAAGCCCTGTCCCAGCTCAAGTCCAAGGCCGCGGGTCTGCCAGACAAGGTCCTCAGAGACAAGCTGAGAGAGTCTCTCAGGCGCTGGGAGACGGCGGACGCCGCGGCGCGCTCGGCCGGCCCGGCCGCCGGGCCAGCGCTCGAGTGGATCGTGATCGGGCTCTCGACCGCCGTGGGCCTGGCCCTGGGCTGGATCATCGGCGCGAAGGCATGGGCCGCTTTGGCCGGCGGCGCGGTCGCCGCGGTCTTGGGCTGGCTGGTCGGCCGCAAGCTCAAAGGCCCGGTCCGGTCCGGCTCCAAAGAGGAATGCGAAAAGCTCTTCGAGGAGCTTCGCGCGGTCGCGGCTTCCCTCAAGTTCCCGGCGGATGCCAGGCTCGCTGGAGAGCGGCTCGAGGAATGCGACAAGAACGAGGCTCGGCTTTCAGCCGATGCCGCCGCCCGGCGGGAGGCTCTCGAAACGGTCCGGCAGGACGCCGGAAGGCTCGAGGCGGAGCTGGCCGCGGCCAAAAACAAGGCGGAGCGGTCGGCCAAGGAAGCGGCCTCCAGCCTGGCCGCGGCCGGGGTCGCGTCGCTCAAGGATTTCGTCAGCCGCAAGGCCAAGTGGGAGTCGTCCAAGAAGAACGCGGAGCAGCTCGAGGCGTCCCTGCGCAGCAGGCTCGGGGACCGGCCCGGCTCCAGCAGCGACGAGCTCAAGACCGCGCTCCAGCGGCGCGTCACCGAGCTCGGGCAATCCGCGGGGAACCTGCCGGTCGAATGGTCGCGGCTGAAGCGCGACGAGCTCGAATCAAGGCTCTCCGCCGCGCTCTCAAGGCGCGATAAGATCCTCGTGGAGCTCGAGGAGCGGCGCAAGGCCGCGGAGCGCCGCAACCTGGAGGCCGCCGGATTGCGGGCCTCCCTCGGGGGGGACGAGCCCGCCATCCTCCAGGCGTCCCATGACCGCCGGCGCGCGGTCGAGGACCTCGGCCGATTGCGTCGGGCCGCCGAGGAAGCCGCCAAGACGGTCCGCGGCCTCTCCTCGGACACGGCCTTGCGCATGGGCGAGCTGGTCGCTGACGCGGGCCCGCTCTTCGCGAGCTTGAGCGCGGGCCGCTACTCCGGGCTCAAGCTCGAAGGCGGTTCCGTCTTCGACGCAGGCGCGCTTCGAGCCGTGCACGCGGACCTGGGCGCCAGGCCCGTGGAATGGCTCAGCCGCGGGACCCAGGACTTGCTGTGGCTCTCCCTGCGCGTCGCTTTCGCCAGGCGCATCGAGCCTGAAGGGAGCCTGCTCGTGCTCGACGAGCCCTTTCTCACCCTCGACCCCGGCCGCAGTCGGGCCGCGTTCAAGGCCCTCTTCGACACCCGCTGGCTCAAGGGCTGGCAGGTGCTGGTCCTCACCAAGGACCCGTCGCTCAAATCCCTGGCCGAATCCGCCCGCATCCCGGCGCACGAGTTGGGAAAGGGCGCTTTCGAGCCGGCGGATCGGTGACTTCTCCCGTTTCCCAAATGAGACTCTCCAAATCCAAATACATCCGCGGCCTTCAGTGCCACAAATCGTTGTGGCTTTACAGTCACCGCAAGGACCTGATCCCGGAGGCGCCGCCGGCGCTTCAGCTAATCTTCGACCAGGGCCATCGCGTCGGCGAGCTCGCGTGGAAGCGCTTCCCGGGGGGATCCCTCATCAAGGACGACCACGACCACATCCCGGAGGCCGTGGAGTCCACCAAGGCCGCCGTCTCGGCCGGCAAGGACATCCTGTTCGAGGCCGCCATGATGCACGACGGCGTGCTCGTGAGGCCGGACGTCCTCGTCCGCGTGAAAGGCCGGAGATCATGGGACCTGATCGAGGTGAAGGGCGCCACGGAGGTCAAAGACGTCTATCTCGAGGACGTAGGGATCCAGAAATACGTCCTTGAAGGCGCCGGGTTCCCGATCCGAAAAGCCTGCTTGATGCTGGTGAACAACGAGTACGTGCGCCAAGGGGACGTGGATCCCCAGGAGTTCTTCGTCCTCTCAGACGTGACCCGGGAAGCGGCGCCGCTCCAAGCGGAGATCCCCGGCCGGGTCCGGGCGATGTTCGCCATGCTGGCCTGCAAAGAAGTCCCGGCCATGGACATCGGGCCTCATTGCCATGACCCCTACGACTGCGACTTCATCCACCACTGCTGGGAGCATGTCCCCGACTATTCGGTCTTCGACCTTTGCCGCGCCCGGTACGAGAAGATCCGCCCCCTGTTGGATCAGTCCATCCTGCGCATCAAGGACATCCCTGCCGGCTTCCCATTGACCAATACACAGGAGCTGCAGGTCATGGTCGAGAAATCCCGAAAGCCGCACATCGACGGCGAGGGAATCGCCGAGGCGCTCAAGGAGCCCGCGCATCCCCTGTACTACCTCGACTTCGAGACCATCAACCCCGCCATCCCGCCCTACGACGGGCTGAAGCCGTTCCAGCAGACGCCTTTCCAGGCATCTCTGCACGTGCAGGAGAAGCCGGGCGGTCCGCTGAAGCATCACGAACACCTCGGGGACGCGAAAACCGATCCAAGACCAGGGTTGGTGAGATTCCTGCTGGATAACATCGGCCCATCCGGCAGCATCTTGGCTTATAACGCGGGTTTCGAGGGCGGCCGACTGAAGGAGATGGCGGAAGCCTTCCCCAAGCATGCCAAGCGCCTGATTTCTTTGCGCGAGAGGCTCTGGGACTTGGCTGGGCCGTTCAGGAACCGTCTGTACATGCATCCTGAATTCAAGGGGAGGTGGTCCATCAAGGCGGTCCTGCCCGCCATGGTGCCCGGCATGGGATACGAGGGGATGGCGATCGCTGAAGGCACGGAGGCGAGCATCGCCTACCTGAACCTGATGGAAGGCAAGCTTTCAAAGGCGGAAGCCCAGAAGACGATCGCCGCGCTCAAGGCCTATTGCGGGCAGGATACCCTGGGGATGGCGAAGCTTTGGGAGGCGCTGCGCAAGATCGCGGCGATCTAGGGGGCTTGCCGGCGCCGTCTTACTGCAGCTTGTTGTCTCTCGAGAACAATCCCTCGAAATCGGCTTTCTCGAAGGTCCCGTACTCGATGCCGCCCTCGTCCGTCTCCAGGTCCGCGATCAGCTTCGACCCCTTGTACAGCTTGACCCGGATGCGGCCCAAGAGGGCCTCGTAATCGTTGAACTCCTTTCCTTGCGGGGTCATGAACTTCAGCAGCAGGAACTTCTCCTTCGGCGCGTAGGCCGAGACCTCGATCCGCTCGCCCCGGCGGTTGCGGGCCGAGACCTCCCACTTCCCGAAGCGCACGTCAACCTTGACGATGTCCCCGCTGGTCGGCCGGAAGACGTACTCGCGGCCTCCATGGCGCAGCCCGACCGCGACGCCTTGATAGAAGTCCGTGCCCGGGAAGATCCTCGGCTGGCCTCCGCCCGAGGCCAGGATCGTCCCCGGCGAGTCCTTGAAACTGTTGGAGACCAGCCAGGTCCACCATTTCGGGAAGCTCGTTCCCCAGTTGCGGTCCTGGTAGGCGGGGGCGCGGTCCAGGTCGACGGTCTTGCCGCGGAAGCTGATCCGGCCGCTCATGAAGGCCCCGGCTTGGGCCGGGTACCAGAAGATGTTCGAGATCCAGCCTTGGGACATCGCCCAGCCCATGGCGTTGAACGCCCAGTCCTTCTCGACCTTCAGGTCCCAGGAGATCTCCCCGCCGTCCGGGCCGAACATGCGGCCCTTGAGCTCCCGGTCGGTCGCGGCGTTGTCCCCGACTTCGACGAAGGGCCTGTCCGGAGAAGCCGCGAATCTCCCCGGCTCGAATGTCTGCTCGACCACCTCCCCGGCTCCGAAACTGCCCATGCTGACATAGGCCCGCGAGGCGGGCCGCGTCCGGTCCAGGTCCCAGGGATTCACCACGCCGTAGCAGAAGTAGAACGCCTCCTGCGTCCCGGGCACAACGACCTTGTAGTACCACCACTCGTACCAATCGTCCTGGGACTTCCCGTCCCAGACCCGAGCGTTGTACTTGTCCGCCTCGGCCGCGTCCATCTCTTCCCGGGGCGGGGCGGGGATGTCGCGGAGCTGGTTCTTGAGGGCTTCGATCTCCGCGCTCCGCGGAGCCGCGGCAGCGCTCAGAACGCCGAACGACCGGCCCGCGTCGGCCCGCAGCGCTTCCGGGCTCTGGCCGACGTTCTCGCAGCGGCCGGCGGCCCCAAGGAAGGGCAGGACAAGGGCGATGATGGCGGCCTGGCCGGCGGTCTTCATCGTGCCCATGTCATCCAAAATATACCATATCCGCGGTCTCCAGGCCGGCCCCGGAAGAGCAGACGGGGCGGGAAAATGGTAGTCTAAAGGACGGGGCCCGCTTTGCCGGGGCCCGCTTGGAGGATCCGACCCAGTGAAGAAAGTCCTTTTGACCAGCATTTGCAGGCCTATCGGAGAGAGATACGGCGACGGGCCCAGCGTGGGCTATGAACTGCTCCATGGGCAGGTGACCCGCAGCCAGGGCATGTTCAGCCCGCGGGCGAACCACCTCCAGTACGGGCTCGAATACATCGCGGAGAACCTCCTGACCCCCGCCGTGGTGCTGCACTACCCCTCCAAATCCGAACTGGTCCGCGAACTCAGGAATGGCTACGATTACGTCGGCGTGGCGTTCGTGCTCCCCACCTTCCACCGCATGAAGGAGACCGTCGCTCTCGTCCGCAAGCACTCGCCCCAAGCCAAGGTGGTCCTCGGGGGCTACGGCACGGTCCTGGCCGACGACGTTCTCAAGCCCTACGCCGACCACGTCTGCCGCGAGGAGGGCGTAGGCTTCATGCGCCGCCTTCTCGGCGAGCCCGAGCTCCCCATCTCGGAATACAAGCATCCCCTGGTCACGAGCCGCATGAGCATCTTCTCGGTGCCCGTGACCAACACGGGCCTCATCTTCGGAGGCCTGGGCTGCCCGCACGGCTGCGACTTCTGCTGCACCTCGCACTTCCCCACGGGCAGGGACGTCTACGCCGTGATGGAGCGCCACCTCGACCACGACCCGGACATGGCCTTCGTCATCCTCGACGAGGACTTCCTCATCAACAAGGCCCGGGCCATGGAGTTCCGCGACTGCGTCATCGGCTCCGGCCGGGCCATCTCCCTGTTCGTGTTCGGAAGCGTCAAGGCCCTCAGCCAGTACAAGACTTCCGAGCTGGCTGAGATGGGCATCGACGGCGTCTGGATCGGCTACGAGGGCACGCGCTCGGGCTACGCCAAGAGGGAGGGCCGCCCTCCTGAGGAGCTCTTCAAGGACCTGCGCGACCACGGGATCATGGTCCTGGCCTCCATGATCCTCGGTCTCGACTACCAGACCCCGGACATCATCCGCGAGGAGTTCGACGGGCTGATGCGCTTGAAGCCGAGCCTCACGCAGTTCGCCATCTACGGCCCCCTGGCAGGCACGCCGCTCTACGACCGGGTGATGAAGGAAGGGCGCTTGCGCGACGAGTACAAAGACGACGTGGACGGGTACTGCCGCCACTCCGCAGGCTTCACCTGCATGATCAAACATCCGACCATGAGCTACGAGGAGATCGAGGGCCTCCAGCGCTGGTGCTTCGACCAGTTTTTCCAGCGCCTCGGGCCCAGCATCTACCGGGTGGTCGACACTTGGCTCTCCGGCTACCGGACCCTGCGCGATTCGCCGAACCCCATTCTCCGGTCCAAAGCCGAGCGGTTCGCGCAAGACCTCCGCAAGTCCTACCCCATCTTCCTGCCGGGGCGGGTCTTCGGCCCCAACGCCCGCGTCAAGGCCTGGATCGCCGACCTGGAGAAGCAGGTCTACGACGAGCTCGGCGAGCCGACCTTCAAGGAGAAGGCCATGGCCCTGGCCTCCCTGGGGATGGCGGCCTACACCGGCGCGGCCCTCGTCCTGGACCTCGCCCAGCACCCCAA
>JACQWX010000045.1 GCA_016209035.1 Elusimicrobiota bacterium
AACAAGGACGAAGACAAATGGGACCCTCTGGAGACTGAGGTAGATCTGGTCAGGAAGAAGCTCAAAGCCAAGACGGACCATTTCTCCCTGTACCAGCCCATGGTGATGGGGGTGAGGCCCGAGGCTACGGCTTCTTCCGATTTCAATTTCCGCGACGTCTACGCATTCCCCAACCCAGCCAAGGGGATCAATCCTACCTTCAGGGTGCAGGTGGGCAGGGCCGACAGTGTGGAAATCACGATCCACGATGTCTCGGGCATGCCGGTTGACAAAGGCTCATGCGGAACAGGTCAGGTCAGGGATATAGACAACGGCATGGGCAACCAGTACACTTTCGAGTGCGTTTGGGATGCTCACCGGGTGGGCTCAGGGGTCTACGTCTACATGGTGAGGGCGCGCAAGGCTGGATTCAAGGACGTCACTGTGGTCAAGAAAGTAGCGATTCTGAGATAGGGGCCCAGATGAAAACCATACCAGTCCTCATCTTCCTTGCGGCAAGCCAGACCGGGGCGGCCTCCCAGGCCTGGGCGGGCGAGACCGCTCAATTCCTCAAGATCGGGATAGGAGCCCGTGCCGTGGGCATGGGAGGGGCTTACACAGCGGTAGGTGATGATCTTTCCTCCATGGTCTGGAACCCTGGAGGCATGGCGAATCTCACGAAGAAAGAGGCAGGGGCCATGTATGCCGACTTGGTGGCCGACACGCGCTTTAGTTTTCTGGGCTACGGCCATCCGACCAAGTACGGCACTTTCGGAGCCGGGGTCGCGTACCTCGGACAGGGCTCTCTTGACGGCAGGGACTCCCAGGGCAGGGCCAATGGCGGATTCATGGCGTCGGACATGGCGCTAGGGGTATCATACGCCAAGACGGCGCTCCCGAGGCTGGGCTTAGGCGTCAATGCCAAGTTCGTCAGGACGAATGTCGGCTCGGACACGGGGTATTCCGCGGCCTTTGACCTGGGCTCAAGGTACGCCTTTGGCAGGATGGGGCCGGGGAGCCTGGCCGCCGGACTGGCGGTCCTGAACCTTGGCCCAGGGATCACTATGCTCAGCGAACGCTCCCAGCTTCCGCTGACTTTGTCGGCGGGACTCGGGTACGGTCTTCCTTTCGGCCTGAACTTCGGACTCGACTTCAGGAACAGGCCGTATGCCGGAGGCTCGGAGGTGAGTCTTGGGACTGAGCTTGCGGCGGTTCCCCAGTTGGCCGTGAGGCTGGGGTACGCGTCGTCCCACGGGTTGATCTCAGGGGCGTACAAGACGAACGACTTGATGGGGCTTGCGGCGGGGTTCGGGGTGAAGGCGCTCGGGATGAGCCTGGACTACTCCATGACGCCGTTCGGGGGCCTGGGCAACAGCCACAGGGTGAGCGTGGGAGCCAAATTCTGACATGGACAAGACCTCCCTGACGCTGAACATGGGCCCGTCGCACCCGGCCATGCACGGGGTCATCCGCCTGATCGTGGAGCTGGACGGCGAGCTTGTGAAGTCGTCCGAGGTCGAGATCGGCTACCTCCACCGGGCGTTCGAGAAGCACGCGGAGGCCCAGCCCTGGAACAACGTGGTGCCCTGGACCGACCGGCTCAACTACGTCTCGCCCCTCATCAACAACGTGGCGTACTGCCTGGCGGTCGAGAAGCTCGCCGGCATCGAGCTCCCGGAGAGGGGGAAGTATCTGCGGGTCGCGGCTTGCGAGATCTCCCGGGTCACCGACCACCTGACCTGCGTAGCCGCCAGCGCCATGGAGCTCGGGGCCTTCACGGTCTTCCTCTATCTGGTCAAGGCCAGGGAGTACCTCTACCAGCTCGTCGACGACCTGGCGGGCGGGAGGGTGACGACTTCCTACGCGAGGATCGGGGGGGTGAAGGCCGACCTCCCCGAAGGGTTCGAGGCCAAGTGCCTCGGCATCTTCGCGAAGGTCAGGGAAGCGGTGCGCGACTCGGAGAGGCTCCTGACCAAGAACCGCATCTTCATGGACCGGGTCGATGGGACCGGAGTCCTGACCCCGGAAGACGCGGCGGCCTACGGCATCACGGGGCCGTTCCTCCGCTCGACCGGCGTGCCCTACGACGTGCGCCGGGCCCACCCCTACCTGGTCTACGACCGTCTCGATTTCGAGGTGCCGGTGGGCTCCAAGGGCGACAATTTCGACCGGTACCTCGTGCGCCTCGCGGAGATCGAACAGAGCATGAGGATCGTGGAGGCGTGCTTCAAGTCCATGCCGAAAGGGTTGCACTCCCTGGATCCCAAGGAGTTCTTGGACGCCTTCGAGATGGAGGACCTGGGCAAGGCGGGGAAGATTTCGGAGCTCGTTGGGAAGACGGCAAAGACTTGTCGGACATTGGAAGGCGCTGATAGGGACGGCCACGAACACATCCGAGCCGGCGGAGCCGGCTCGGTACTGCCCCCGAAGGAGGAGGTCTACGGCTCCATCGAGGGCCTCATGAACCATTTCGAGCACGTCATGTGGAGTTGGGGCCTCAAGGTGCCGGCCGGCGACGCCTACGTCCCGGTGGAGGGCGCCAACGGGGAGCTCGGCTTCTTCGTGGTCTCGGACGGAGGCTCGACCCCTTACCGGGTGCGCTGCCGGCCGCCGTGCCTGTTCACCATGGCGGCCCTGCCCAAGATGATCGACGGCGGCTACGTCGCCGACATCATCGCGACCTTCGGGTCCGTCAACATGATCGCGGGAGAACTGGACCGATGACCACCGAGAACTCGCGGAGCGAGTTCGAAGGTCCTGTGAAGTCTCCTTTTACTCCAAAGCAGGTGGAGGATCTTCGGTCGTGGCTCACTCATTATCCCTATCCCATGATGGGGCTGCTGGAGGCCATGCGCCGGGTGCAGGAGTGGCGCCGGTGCGTCACTCGTGAGGACGAGGCTTTCCTGGCGCAGCTCTTCCAGACGACCCCGACCCATATCCACGAGGTCGCCACCTTCTACCCGCACTTCACGGCCGAGCCTGCGGGCCGCCATCGCGTGGGCCTGTGCCGCGGCGTCTCCTGCCGTCTCAAGGGCTCCGAGGAGATGGCGCGGTACCTCGAGCAGAAGCTGGGGGTCAAGGACGGCGGGACCACGCCGGACGGCAAGGTCGGTTTCGAGACCATGGAGTGCCTGGGCGCGTGCGACTGCGCTCCCGCGCTCCAGGTAGACGACGAGCTTCAGGGGGAGGCGACAAGGAAAGCCGTGGATGGGCTGGTTTCGCGACTAATTCGCGACTAAGATGAATAGGATGCTCAGGCGTAGGGGAAATAGCGGTCGAGGAATTCGCGAGGGGTGAGGATGTCGATGCCTTGGAATCGGCCCAGAGGCCGAAGGTGGCGCATGTTGCCCGTGACGATTACGTCGGCCTTCGCCTCAAGGCCGCATTCCAGGATGCGATTGTCCGAGTCTTTGGTCTGGACGGCGTCCACTTGGACGCTCGGGGCGACGATGGTGATGAAGGTCTCGATCTCCTCGAGAGATTCGGCTATCTCGCCAGTCGCCCATCGAAATCTCTTGGATGCGAGCGCGCGGGCCAGTTCCCCCATGATGAAAGCCGACGCAAAGAGTTCGACGAGCCGGGTTCGGCCCAGATCCAGGATCTGCAGCGGAGGCCCACGGAACTCCAACGCTGAAGCCAGGACATTCGTATCCAGGACGAGGCGCTTAGGAGCCAGTGTCCCGGAGTTCATCGATGATGTCTTCGATCTCGTCGGGCTTCAAGCCCGTCTCAATCGCTTTTCTCCTGCCGTAGTCCAGGAGTCTGCGCCACCTCCTGTCGGAGATGTATTTTCGGACGCTTTCCCTGACCAATTCGCTGTTGGTCCGGCCTTCCTCGCGGGCGGTCTTGATCGTTTCCCGGTACAGGGAGGGCGGCAGAGAGATGGTCATCAGCTTGCTCGCTCTCTTGTTGGGCATCGAGGACTCCTGAATACTTTGTATGACACCCATAGTGTAGCAGGAAACGCGGCCTCGGTCAAGGGTTTCCCGGCATGACCAAGATCATCACGAAGCACTTCGACGAGCCCAGGCTCCACGAGTTGGAGACCTACCGGAAGCTCGGCGGCTACGTTGCCTTGAAGAAGGCCTTGTCCATGAAGCCCGCGGAGATCGCCGACGAGGTCAAGAAGTCGAACCTCCGGGGCCTGGGCGGGGCCGGGTTCTACGCCGCGGTCAAGTGGGGCACCCTGCCCCCCTTGGACAAGGTCCCGGGCCCCCGCTACGTGGTCGGCAACTGCGACGAGTCCGAGCCGGGGTGCTTCCGCGACCGGGTCCATGTCGAGAGGGCGCCGCATCAGGTCCTCGAAGGGCTCCTGATCGTGTCGTACGCCGTCGGGGCCGGCGAGGCCTTCATCTTCATCAGGGGCGAGTACGGCCGCCAGCACCGGGTCCTGCGGGCCGCCGTCGAGGAAGCCCGGGCCGCGGGCTTGATCGGCGACAAGATTCTGGGGAGCCCGTTCTCCTGCAACATCATGCTCATGCGGGGAGCCGGGACCTACATCTCCGGCTTGGACACGGCGCTCCTCGAGTCCATGGAGGGCAAGAAGTCCTGGCCGCGCCAGCCTCCTCCCTTCCCCACCAATTTCGGGCTGATGGGCTTCCCGACCGTGGTCCACAACGTCGCGACCCTGGCCATGGTCCCCCACATCGTCGCCAACGGAGGGGAATGGTTCGCGAAGATCGGGACGCCCAAGTGCGGCGGGACCATGCTCTACAGCGTGAGCGGCCACGTGGAGAAGCCCGGCGTCTACGAGCTGCCCATGGGGGCCACGCTCAGGGCGCTCCTCGACGCCGCCGGCGGGGTGCGCAAGGGGCGCCGCTTGAAGGCGGTCATCCCGGGCGGCACCTCGACGCCGCCGCTCGGGCCCGAGCATCTGGACCTGCCCCTCGACTTCGAGACGGTCCGGGCCCAGGGCTCGGGCCTTGGCGCCGGAGGGGTCATCGTGCTCGACGAGACCGCGGACATGGTCGAGGTCTGCCGCGACATCATCGGCTTCCTCACGCACGAGTCCTGCGGCCAGTGCACCCCGTGCCGCGAGGGGAGCGCCTGGACCAAGCGCATCCTCGAGCGCATGCTCTCGGGCCGCGGACTCCCGGGAGACCCCGCGAACCTCGAGCGCATCGCGGGCAACGTCACGGGCAAGACCATCTGCGCTTTAGGCGACACCGTGGGCATCGTGCTGAAAGCCTACCTGACGAAATTCCGGGAGGAATTTCGTCGGCTTGCTTCCCCGGCGGGGAAGCAAGCTCAAGTTTGCCGGGACGCCGTTTCAAAGGGGGCAACGATCTAGTGGCCAATATCACCTTGAACGGCCGCCCCATCGAGACGCCCGACGGGACGCTGTTGATTGATGTGGCCAAGACCGCCGGCATCGAAATCCCGCACTACTGCTACCATCCGGCCCTGGGCAACCCCGGCAACTGCAGGATGTGCCTGGTCGAGGTGGTTGGCTTCCCCAAGCTGCAGCCCGCGTGCAGGCTCAAGGCCGCGGACGGCATGGTGGTCAGCACCGAGAGCCCGGCGGTCCTGGCCGCCCAGGCGGGAGAGCTCGAACTGCACCTGGTCAACCATCCCCTGGACTGTCCGGTCTGCGACCAGGCGGGCGAGTGCGGCCTCCAGGACTACTACATGGAAGTCGGCCGCTACAAGAGCTCCGTGTCCGAGGACAAGCGCCATTTCGACAAGCGCAAGCCCGTGGGGCCGCACATCATGCTGGACCAGGAGCGCTGCATCGCGTGCACCCGCTGCATCCGGTTCCTCGGCCAGGTGACCAAGACCGCGGAACTGGGCATGTTCGGCCGGGGCTGTTCGGAGCGCATCGACCTCGCGCCGGGCAAGGTCCTCGACAATCCCTACTCGGGGAACCTCGCGGACGTCTGCCCGGTCGGGGCGCTGACCGACCGGGATTTCCGCCATCAGGTCAGGGTCTGGTACCTCGACGAGACGCCGTCGGTGTGCCCCGGCTGCTCCCGAGGCTGCTCGATCGACATCCATTCTTCGACGAAGAGGCCATGGCATAACGAAGGCCGGCGCGTCGCCCGTCTGAAGCCACGCTTCAACCCGGCCGTGAACGGCTGGTGGATGTGCGACGAGGGGCGCTACTCCTACAAGACGCTCGACCAGGATCGCCTCGGCAAGGTGCTCAGGCTCAAGCCCGAACGGGCCGAACTCTCTTGGGACGCGGCGTTCACGGAGCTCGCAGGCAGGGCCGGCGAGCTGTTGGAGGACAAGGGCGCATCCGGCCTGGTCGTGGTCGCCTCCGGGGCGCTCTCCAACGAGGATTGGCGGGCCTTCAAGAAGCTCTTCGTGGACTCCTGGAAGGTCGTGCAGTTCGTCTTCGATCCCGCGCCGGAGCAGACCGGCGCGCAGGACCCCCTCCTGCGGCGCAAGGAGAAGGTGCCGAACCTCAAGGGAGGGGAGGCCCTGGGATTCGGGACCCAGGTCAAATCAGCGCCGTGGGAGACGCTCGAGTGCTCCATCGAGGCCGGCAGGATCTGGGGTCTCTACGTCGTGGACCGGGATCTGACGAGGGTCTGGGGCGCCAAGACGGCCGAGCTCCTGTCCAGACTCGACCTGGTGGTCTTCCAGGGGCCGTTCAAGGGCGGGACCGGGGACTTGGCGCACTACCGCCTGCCGGCCACCGCAACCGCGGAGGAGGAGGGGAGCTTCACCAACTTCGAGGGCAGGCTCCAGGGCTATGCCCGGGCCCTGGCTCCCGTGGGCTGCGCCCTGCCCGACTGGAGGATCTTCGAGGGCCTGCTGGCGCGCCATCGGGCCAGGAGGCGGGAGGGATGAGCGTCCTCTGGGTCCTGGCCAAGGTCGCAGGCGGCCTCGGGTTCGGCATGATCTGGGCCGCCTTCCTCGGGTGGGTGGAGCGCAAGCAGAGCGCCGTGATGCAGGACCGCATCGGCGCCAACCGGGCGGACATCCTGGGCTTCAAGGCCATCGGGCTGTTCCACATCATCGCCGACCCCATCAAGCTCTTCACCAAGGAGGACTTCGTCCCCCAAGGGGTGCGCAAGGCCTTCCACGCGGTCGCGCCGTCCATCTCCCTGGGCTTCCCGCTCCTGGCCTTGGCCGCCTTCCCTTACGGGGGGACGGTCGAGTTCCTGGGCCGGCCCTGGAGCCTCCAGCCCGTGGAGAGTCCCATGGGCCTGGTCTTGGTCTTGGGGATGGTGGCCGTGGGCATCCACGGCGTGGTGATGGCGGGCTACGCCTCGAACTCCTACTACGGCCTGCTGGGGGGCTTGAGGGGAGCGAGCCAGATGATCGCCTACGAGGCGTGCCTGGCCGCCACCATGGCCGGCGCCGTCTTCCTCTTCGGGACCCTCGACCTGGCCGAGGCGGTGGCCTGGCAGGCCCGCATGATCGGCGGGGTCCTGCCCGCCTGGGGCATCGTGCTCCAGCCCCTGGGGTTCGTGCTGTTCTTGATCGCGGGCGCGGCGTTGACCAAGCGCACGCCCTTCGACCTGCCCGAGGGCGAGTCCGAGATCGTCGGCTACCATGTCGAGTACTCGGGCATGAAGTTCGGCATGTTCATGATGACGGACCTCATCGAGTCCGTGGTGGTCGCGTCCTTGGCGACGACGCTTTTCCTGGGCGGCTGGCACGTCCCGTTCCTGACCGCGCCCGGCGTTTCTGGCGCGGGCGTGGCGCTTCCACCATTCATGGGAAGCGCCCTGCCGGCCGGGCTGCATGGCCCGATCCTCGCCGCGCTCATGCTGGGCTCCTTCACGGCCAAGGTCGCGCTGGTGCTCTTCGTGCTCATGCAGATCCGGTGGACCCTGCCGAGGTTCAGGTTCGACCAGCTCCTGGACCTCGGGTGGAAGAACATCCTGCCGCTGGCGCTGGCGAACTTCCTGGTCACGGCGTGGGCGATCTATCTGGCGAAGGCATGGGGAATTCACATATGGGGATGATGCCCCCTCAATGCTCGCCTCCCCGCGGGGGAGGCTCGCGACACGGGGGGCTCGCGACACGGGAGGCTTGCGGCAGGGTGACCGTGCGCCCCGTGGAGCGTCCCGAGCGCGACCTGGCCGTCCAGGTCTACCTGCTGGAGGTCCTAACCGGGCTGGGCGTGACCTTCCGGCACTTCTTCTTGAACCTCGGCCGGCACGCGGCCAAGCTTCTCGGGGTGGATGGCGAGCCCGGGAGCGTCACCATCCAGTACCCCGAGGACCCGCCGGCGCTGGGGAGCCGGGCGCGCACGCGCCACCGCATCCTGAGGAGGCCCGACGGCGCGCCCCGCTGCGCCGCGTGCCTGCTCTGCGAGACCGTCTGCCCGGCCCGCTGCATCCGCATCACGGCCGAGGAAAGCCCCGAGGCGCTCATCGAGAAGCGGGCGCGGACCTTCGAGATCGACCTGGGCCTGTGCGTCTTCTGCGGCTACTGCGTGGAGGCCTGCCCGGTGGACGCCATCAGGATGGACGCCAACGACCTGGATCTCCCGGCCTTCGACCGAAAGGACATGATCTGGGACCTTCGACGATTGATGGAAGAGACATGATCCTGCCGCCCATCAAGAAAGTGGACCCGACCGACGTCATGGACATGGTGCTGGTCGGGGCCTTCATGTACGGGACCCTGATCTGGTTCAAGAAGGCCAAGACCGCGTTCGTGGCCATGGGCCTCTTGGTCCTGGCCGCGGTCTACGTCTTCGCCAGGGCGGCGGGGCTCTATCTCACCACCTGGATACTGCAGGGGTTCTTCGCGGTCCTCATCATCGCCATCATCGTGATCTTCCAGGAGGAGATCCGGGCCATGTTCGAGCGCATCGCGGTCTGGAGCCTGACCGGCCGCCGCCAAGACGAGGCCAACCCCAGGGTCGTGGCGATGATCGTCCGGTCCGTGGGCGATTTCTCCCGCGACCGCATCGGCGCGCTCATCGTGCTCAAGGGCAAGGACCCCCTGGACCGTCACACCGAGGGAGGCTGGGCCCTCAACGGCGACCTTTCGGAGGCCCTGTTGGAGAGCATCTTCGACTCGCACTCTCTCGGGCACGACGGGGCCGTCGTCATCGAGGACGGCCGGGTCACGCGGTTCGGCGTGCACCTGCCGCTTTCCAAGGAGTTCGGGAAGATCGCGCACCTCGGAACCCGGCACACGGCCGCGCTGGGACTCTCGGAGCTGACCGACGCCCTGGCCGTGGTGGTGAGCGAGGAGAAAGGGACCATCTCGATCGCGCGCGGCGGCGAGCTCAAGCGCGCGCCGGACCTCAAGTCGCTCGAGGGGACCCTGGAGGGCTTCTTCCGCTCCAAGTCGCCGCGGGCCGCCCAGGACCACGTCCGCTACTTCCTCAGGCACAACACGGCCGAGAAGGCCATCGCGGCGGCCGTCGCCGTGCTCCTGTGGATCATCTTCGTGGGGCTGCGGTGACCATGAAGGGCTCCTTCCAGGCGCGCAAGCTGGTCCGGGAGCTGTCTCGGCGGGGGCGGTCGCTTAAGTCCCTGCTCATCATGACCCACGACCATCCCGACCCCGATTCCCTGGCCAGCGCCTGGGCCCTGGCTCACCTGGTCCGGCACTTCTGCAGGGTGAGGACGCGCATCGTCTACGGCGGGGTGATCGGGAGGAAGGAAAACCGCATGATGGCCGAGCGCCTCGGCATCCCGGCCTTCCCCTTGAAGCCCGGCGAGCTCGCGGACTGGCCGAAGATCGCGCTCGTGGACACCCAGCCCCCGTTCAAGAACAACCGGTTCCCCTCGCGCCGGAGGGCCCCTGAGTTCATCGTGGACCACCACCCGCGGCATTCCAACACCCGGGCCGAGTGCGTCATCGTCGACGAGGATGCCGGGGCCACCACCACGATCCTCGGCGAGGCCCTGCTCGCTTGCGGGCTCTCGGTCCCCAGGAAGATCGCCACCGCCATGGTCTACGGCATCGGCTCCGAGACGCAGAACCTCGGCCGGGAGGCGGCGTCCCGCGACATCAAGGTCTACCAGGCCTTCTGGCTCAAGGCCAACATGAAGGCCCTCTGGGGCATCGCCTACCCCAAGCGGCCGGCGGACTTCTTCGCCACCCTGGCCCGCGGCATCAGGCATGCCTTCACGGCGAAGAACGTCATCGGAGTCCACCTTGGGGCGCTGACGACCCCCGACCGGGTGGGGCAGATCGCCGACACCCTGCTGACCCACGAGAAGATGCGCTGGTCCGTCGTGACCGGCCGCTACCAGTCCCGCCTGCACGTGTCGCTTCGCACCAACGACCCCGACGCCGAGGCGGGCAGGCTCCTGCGCCGCCTGCTCGGCCACGGCAAGGGCGGCGGCCACCAGATGATCGCCGGCGGGGTCGTGGACCTCCCCGCCGAGGCCCCGGAGTTCGAGTGGCGCCAGGCCGAGGAGAAGGTCGTCTCCGAGTTCCTCGAGGCCCAGGACATCAAGGACTCGGGCGCCCGGACCTATCCTTTCCGGGAAGAGTCGGCGTAGGACCACGGAGGCGTCTCATGGAGGAATCCGGACGGTCGCTGTGCCGCGGCAGGGCGGTCGGTCGCTTCCTGACAGCGTGCGGAGGCGACACTTCCTCGCCGGATGGCTCGGTCGGGGGCTTCTCCCCGGGCGGCGTCCCGCAGTACCATCCGGACGCGGGCTTCGCGACGGTCCATGTGAAGCTGGAGCTTTCCCTCGACATCCCGCGCAAGACGGTCTCCGGCGCGTGCGAGACGACCCTGGAATCCCTCTGCGACGGCGTCCGCGAGGTCCGGTTCAACGCCGTGGACATGTCCATCCGCAAGGTGGGCGCCGAGGGCGCCGGCATCTCGAAGGCCAAGCATTCCTACGACAAGAAGGTCCTCCAGGTGGACCTCCCCAAGCCCGTGCCGCGCGGGGAACGGGTCGTCGTGCGGGTCGCCTACTCCCTCAAGGACCCGGCCGCGGGGCTCACCTTCATCCTCCCGGACAAGGCCTACCCGGACAAGCCCACTCAGGTGTGGAGCCAGGGCCAGACCGACGACTCCCGGCATTGGTTCCCGTGCCGGGACGTCCCATGCGAGAAAGCGACCACGGAGATGGTCGTCACGGTCCCGGAGGATTTCACGGCCGTGTCCAACGGCTCGCTCGTGGGCGTCAGCCTCGACCGCAAGCGCGCCTTGAAGACCTGGCACTGGAGGATGGCCCATCCTCATTCGCTCTACTTGGTGACCCTGGCCGTGGGCCGGTTTGCGGAGGTGCAAGACGACTGGGACGGCATCCCGGTCACCTACTACTGCGAGAAAGGCCGCGAGGCCGACGCCCGGCGCGGCTTCGGCAAGACCCCGGCGATGGTGCGGTTTTTCTCCGAGAGGATCGGGGTGCGCTACCCCTGGGAGAAGTACGCCCAGGTCGCGGCCCACGAGTTCGGAGGGGGCATGGAGAACACCAGCGCCGCCACCCAGACGGACGTCGCCCTGCTCGACCGGCGGGCGGCCCTGGACACCGATTTCGACGGCCTGGTGGCGCACGAGCTGGCCCACCAGTGGTTCGGGGACCTCGTGACCTGCAGGTCGTGGGCGCACGGCTGGCTCAACGAGGGCTTCGCCACCTACTTCGACCCGCTCTTCCAGGAGCACGACAAAGGGCCCGACGCCTTCTACTACGACATGCATCTCTTCGCCCAGGCCTACTTCGACGAGGACTCCAAGCGCTATCGCCGGCCCATCGTTACCAATATCTACAAGCACTCCTGGAGCCTCTTCGACCGCCACCTGTATCAGAAGGCGGCCTGGGTCCTGCACCTCATCCGCTACCACCTGGGCGAGGACCCTTGGTGGAGCGCCATCAAGCACTACGTCCAGCGCTTCTCCTTCAAGTGCGTGGAGACCTCGGACTTCGTGGCCGCGGTGGAGGAGGCCACGGGCCGCAACATCAGGCCCATCGTGGACCAGTGGATCTACGGCGCCGGCCATCCCGAATACAGGGCAAGCTACCGCTGGGACCAGGCGGCCCGGGAGGCCTGCGTCTGGATCACCCAGAGGCAGAGGACTTCGCAGATGACGGGCCTGTTCCGCGTGCCCTTGGAGTTCCGGTTCGAGTCAGCCGGGGCCTTGAAGACCTTCAAGGAGACGGTGGACAAAAGGGAACATCATTTCCGGTTCAAGCTGCCCGCGGAGCCGACCGCGGCCTGGATCGACCCGGACCATTGGGTGCTCAAGAAGCTTGAGTACGCCAAGCCCCGGGCCTTCTGGCTGCGCCAGCTCGCGGTCGACCGGAACGTCATCGGCCGCATCGAGGCCGCCTCCGAGATCGCGAAGTGGAAAGACGCCCGCGCCGCGGCCTCGCTCGAGCGGGCTTTCCTGCGGGAGAAGAGCTGGGAGGGGCGCTACGAGCTGGCCAAGGCCCTCGGCGCGGCGCAGACTCGTGACGCCTTGGAGGCGCTCAAGAGGTGCCTCGAAGTCGCGGACCACCGCTCCCGGCGGGGCGTGGCCGAGGCGCTCGGCGAGTTCGTTTGCGAGGAGGCGCAGCGCACCCTCGTCTCCTTGGCCAGGAAAGACCCGGCCTACAGGGTGAGGTCCGCCGCGCTGCGCAGCCTCGGCAAGATGAAGGCCGCCTCCGCCCTCCCGGTGATTCGGCGGGCCCTCAAGGAGGACTCCTGGTTCGAGGTCGTGCGGCGAGGCGCGGTCGCGGGGCTCGCCTCCATCGAAGGCACGCGCTTCCTCGGCCGCTTGAAGGAGCTCTCGTCCTACGGCCGGCCCCTGCCAATCCGGATGGAGGCGGTGGACTGGCTGGGCAGGCTCGGCTCGGGGGAGAAGGGAGTGTTCGAGCATCTGGCGGGACTGCTCAAAGAGCCCCAGAGGCACATGATCATGTTCGTGACGAACGCGCTGGAGGCGCTCAAGGACGACAGGACCGTCCCGGCCCTCAAGAAACTCTCCGAGGAGGCTCCCCAGCAATGGGTCAAGATGCTCGCCGAGGCCGCCGTCGACAGGATCCGCGAGGGCCTCGACCCCGAGCCCGACCAGGGGCGCCGTTAGCCTGAAGTTCGCGCCCCGGGAGTTCCTTCGGCCTCGCCCTTGCCGTAGTAGTGCTGGTAGTAATAATAGCCGTAGTAGCTCCCCGGCTCGGGATGGCGCATGTCGTTGAGCACTACGCCCAGTATAGCGGCATGGGCCTCCTGGAGCTGGCCCTTGGCGCGCTTGAGGGCCTGGCGCGCGATGAGCGCCTGGCGTCCGCGCCGACCAGCAGGGTCCTCAAGCCCGCCCGCGCCGAGGAGAGGCAGAAGTTGACGGCGGTGAGGGTCTTGCCCTCGGCCATCCCCGTCGACGTGAAGGTCAGCACCAATCGGGAAAGCTCGGGCCTGCGCGACCGGATGGCGGAGCGCAGGCTGTGGTAGACCTCGATCGCGTCGGGCTTGCCGCCGGGGTGGATGACCAGCATGTCGCGGTAGGTCCCGATGGGTTCGCGCTTCTTGCCCAGGAGGCGCGACCGGAGGCGCCTCAAGAGGCTCCTTCCTTCAAAATGGGGGACCACGCCGAGGACCGGCACCCCGATCAAGGCCTCGATGTCCTCGAGCGTGGTGATGGAGATGTCGAGGCTTTCGAGCAGCGGGACCGCAAAGAGCGCTCCCAAGAGCCCAGCGATGCGCCCGGGTCAAGACTGCGTGTTGCCCATGATGAAGCATTTTAGATATTATAAGATTGTCTTGGATGAAGATCCTCTGGACCAAGCATGCCCGCTACAAGACGGAGGTCCTGCGCGAACATGGATTTCCCATCAGGGAGACCCTGGTGGAAGAAGCCCTGAAAGGCCGTCCAAGGGCGGAAATGCGGCCCAGTGGCGAGAAGATAGCGCGGATGGAACTTGACGCGGATCATGTGCTCAGGATCGTCTTTTCGGAGTCGGCAGAAGGCAGGAAAATCATCACCATCTATCCAGCCCGGAGGCGCCGTTATGAGGCTTAGTTATAACCGCGAGGACGATGTCTTGATGGTTGAAACGGCCAAGGGGAAAATAGACCACGCAGTTGAATCCTGGCCCATTATCCTGCATCTGAACAGGGCGGGCAAGCCGATCCTGGTGGAAATCCTTCGGGCCAGCGAGTTCTTGACCCAGGCCACCATGATCGGGCTCAAGTCCCAAAAAGAAAGCCTCGCCTCATTTCCGCTCAGGCCATAAGACGGGTCCGGACGCGAAGCGCCTTGTCCATCCTCCCGGAACCGCCATGGTCGCCCGCGTGGCCCGTGTCAACGACGACTTGACAAATCTAAACTAGTCTATTAAACTAGTTATATGGACCCCCAGGAAATCAGCGCCTTTGACGCGAAGACCCACCTTTCAAGGCTGCTTCGGGGGGCCGAGGCCGGAGCGTCGTACCTGATCCTCAGGCGCGGCAAGCCAGTGGCCCGGCTCACCCCGGCTGGGCCGGGACGCAGGCCCTATGGCTTCAAGGAGGCCGCGGCGTCTTTCCGCGAGTTGCGGCTGCGGCTGCGCGGTCCGGTCCACGTTCGCGCGCTGATCAAAGAGGGCCGACGCAGGTGAGCGGCTGGGTCCTGGACAGTTCCTTGGCCCTGGCCCTAGGGTTGCCGGATGAGTCCTCGGGCCGCGCCGAGCGCTTCTTGGATGGGCTCCCGGCGGAAGAGGAACTGTGGGTCCCGGCCTTGTGGTGGTATGAGGTCGCCAACGCCATCGTTGCGGCCCAGCGCCGCAAAAGACTTGCCGAGGCCGAGGCGTCGCGCTTGATGGAACTATACCGCGGATTGCCCCTGGAAACCGACGGGACATGGGGCCCCGAGGCCGCCTGGCGCTTTCGAAACCTCGCCCAGGAGCACGGCCTTTCGGCCTACGACGCCGTCTACCTTGAGTTGGCGGAGCGCCGCGGGCTGGGCCTGGCCAGCATGGACCGCCGCCTCGTCCAGTCTGCCCGGCGGGCGGGCATCAAGGTCATGTAAAGCGCGATATGACAAGGGATTCAGTGCGATCCGCCGTCATCGAGAACCCTGCTTTGCCTGCTCTCCGACGCGGCCCTGCGCAGGCGCATGGGCGAGGCCGGCAGGGCCGCGGCGGACGAGAGGTTCTGCATCGACAGGATGGTCGAAGACATCGAACGTCTCTACATCCGCCTGCTATGTCGTAGGGGAAAGCAGCGTGTTTCCGCCCGTCTTCGTGTTGACTAGAGCGGACGCCTGAGCTATCATATTCCCATGGGGATGTTCCAGGTGCGGATCAAGGTCGCCAACACGAAGGACCCGTCGCGGTTCTTCGAGGAGGATTTCTGGGTGGATACGGGCGCGCTCTACACCTTCATTCCCGAGCCTCGGCTCGCGGCAATCGGGGTCGAGCCGATTCGGCACCGGGATCTGGTCTTTGCGGACGGCCGGCGAGACAGGCGGCTTTTGGGCGAAGCTCTGGTCGCCATTCAGGGCCTCGGAGAGACCTTGACGTGCCCGGTCGTTTTTGCCCCCAAGGAATCCCTCTACCTTCTGGGCGCCACCGCGCTGGAGAATTTCGGCGTGGACGCCGACGCTTCGGCCCGGAAGCTCAAGCCCATTCTTGGAATCATCGGCGGGTTCCTTGCGTCGAGCGGCCCCGACTCTCCCGCCGGCGCCGGCTGACCCGGCAAGGCCGGCCTGACCGCGCGGACCCCGCCGTCAACAGGGCCCAAGACCGTTTGGGCCCAAAATCAGACTTCTTCATAGGCCTTTCGACCACCTGATCCATGCGGCGGCCAGAGTATAATCTGTTCATGCTGAAGGCCGCCAAGGCCGGGCTCTGCGCGCTCACGGCTTCCTCGCTCGTGCTGGCTTGCCCGGGTTGGGCGGCCGCGGGCCAGATCGTGGCAGGCCACGTCAAAGCCGTGCCGTACCAGGCGGGATCCTTCCATGTCGGGGCCTCGCGCCTCGGAGAGCCCATCCAGACTTCGATGCCGGGCTCGACGTCCTTCGGCGCATTCCCTTCCTTGCCGGCCGTCCCGCTTCGCGCGATAGGCGCTTCTGGTCCTGCGGACGCGCCTGCGAACCTTCTTTCCGACTCCGCTCCGGAGGTCATGGCGATCGGGGCGAAGCAGGCCGTCGTCCCTTCCGGCGACGCCTCTCCCAAGGCCGTCCGAGACGACGGCGCGGACGCGCCGTCGGGAATCGAGTTCGCCGTCTCATCTGGGCTGACCGAGACGGCGGGCGGGCTCTTGGGCGAGGCGGGGGCCGTCCTCTCCGAGGAGGCCAAGGCAGGCGGCGCCGCGGCCTTGGAGACCGCTGAGTCGAAAGGACGCTGGGACAGGTTCTGGTCCAAGACCGGGACCCTGGGGGAGGCCGCGGTCTTGGATGCTTCCCCGATGATCTTCAGCCGAGGGCAGACCCTTGGCTCTCTGACTCCTGGGCCACTGGCCCAGGCCGCGCCGCAAGACGAGGCCTCGGCCAAGGCAGCCCAGGCCAAGCCGGCCGAGGTCCCTCCTGCTCCGGCGCGGGCAGAGCCCAAGCGAGTCGAGACCAAGCAGTCGTTCGCCAAGGCGGCGAAAGTCCCGCTGCTCCTGGGCGGGCTCTACGCCGCGGCGCGCTACGCCCTGCCGGCCTGGCTCCCCGGGGCCTGGGTCAAGGCCGCTCCCTGCGTGGCCGCGGGAGGCATCTTCGCCGCGACCTTCGCGCTCAACAGGCTTGTTCGAGTCGGCGTGGCGGCCCTGGGCCGGCGGGCGCTCTGGCAGCCGGGCACGGTCGTGGCCGTCCGGCTCATCGCGAGCATCGTGCTGTGGGTCGCGGGCGGGGGCCTCGCCCTGCACGCCGCCGGGGTGAGCACCGCGGCGCTTCTGGCCACCTTCGGCATCGGCGGCGTGGCCATGACCATGGCGGCCAAGGAGTTCATCGGCAATTTCCTGGAGGGGGTCAAGATCCTCCTCACCCGGCCCTTCGTCATCGACGACCGCATCAAGATCGGGACCGCCGAATACACGGTGAAGGACATGGGCCTGCGCTACGTCGAGCTCTCGAGGCCCGACGGCGGGACCGCCATGATGACCTACTCCCAGCTCTCGGAGAAGCCGGTCACCGTGTTCGGCGAGTACGCCGCCCGCAAGAGCCCGTCGAGGGCCCGCGGGGAACAGCCGAAGCCGGGCATCCTGGCCGCGTCGCTCTGGACCGCGCTGGGGCTCGGGCTCTCGGCGGCGCTCCCCTTCATGCCGGCCCTCATCCCCATCCCTGCCGTCGCCGCCTTCATCCCGTACGCCCAGGGGGCCCTCACCCTGCTGGCCGCGCGTTCTTTGGAGAAGGGCGCGGCCGGGTTCATCCGGCGGCTGGCCGAGAGCCGCGGCTGGAGCCCGCAGGGCACGGCGGTTCTCAAGCTCGCGGTCCAGCTCCTGGTCTACCTGGTGGGCGGCGGCGCGGCCCTGCGCTTCTTCGGCCTGACCTGGGGCGCCCTTCTGGCGAGCCTGGGCGCGACCTCCATCGCGCTCGGCTGGGCCTCCTCCGACGTCATCGGCAACCTCATCCAGGGCTTCTGGATCCTGATGAACCATCCCTTCACCATCGGCGACTCAATCGAGATCGGCGCCGTCTCGGGCACGGTCATCGACGTGAACCTCAACTACGTGGCGCTCGAGCACCCCGAGCGGTCCTACACCCTGGTCCCATACGCCGCCGTCAAGGCCTCGGCCTTCACCGTCCTGCCCAAGACGGTGAGATGAACGGGCCCGTGGCCGTCTACGGCATCGGCAACGCTTTGGTCGACCTGCAGATGTCCGTCGAGGACCCGGTCCTCGAGGGGATCATCTCGCAGGTCCCGTCGGGAGGGCCGGACAGGATCCGCAAGGGGAACATGCATCTCGTGAGCCCGGGCTTCCAGGAGGAGGTCCTCCGCAGGCTCGCCGGGCGCGACCGGGCCACCGTGTCGGGCGGCAGCGCCTGCAACACCATGATCGGCGTCGCCCAGCTCGGAGGCCGTGCGGCCTATTGCGGCAAGGTCGCCGACGACTCCTTCGGCAGGTTCTACGCGGATGACCTCAGGGCCGCGGGCGTGGAGTACGCCGTGCCGCCGGGCGGTCAGGGGACCGGGACCTGCATCGTTCTGGTCACCCCGGACGCCCAGCGGACCATGTTCACGAGCCTGGGCATCAGCATCGAGCTTGACCCCGCGGACCTGGACCTCGACGCCATCGCCGAAACGAAGTGGGTCTACATCGAGGGATACCTTTGGGACGCGCCGGGCCCCAAGGCCGCATCCGTTCTGGCCATGGAGCGCGCCAAGCGCGGCGGCGCGAAGGTCGCCTACAGCTACTCGGACTCCTTCTGCGTGCGGCGCGCCCTCGACGACTTCCGCAGGTTCACCAAGGAGTTCGTGGACCTCGTGTTCTGCAACGAGGACGAGGCCTGCGCCTTCGCCGGCCGCGAGGACGCCGAAGACGCTCTCGCCGAGATCGCGAAGCACGGCGCGGGCGTGGCCTTGACCCGCGGGAAGAAAGGGTCCATCCTCCTCCTCGACGGCGAGCGGCACGACGTCGCGCCGGTCCCGGTCAAGCCCGTGGACACCACCGGGGCGGGGGACCTCTACGCCGCGGGCGTGCTGGCGGGCCTCTGCCGCGGTCTGCCGGCGGCGGCCGCGGGGGCGCTGGGCTCCACCATGGCGGCCCGCGTCATCGCAGTGCGGGGGGCCCGCATCCCGGCCGCAATGCTATAATGTCGGACCCGGAGGGTCCCGAACAACGCTATGCCCGAACTCACCGACATCCTCAAGGCCGCGACCGAGCAGAAGGTCTCCGACGTCTTCATCGTCCCCGACCAGCCTCCCATGGTCCGGCACGCCGGGTCCCTGGCGGTCCTGCAGGGGTTCGGGGTCAACGACTCCAAGGAGGTCAATCGGCTCATCCTCTCGAGCCTCTTCGAGGAGCAGCGCAGGCTCCTCAACGAGAACATGGAGCTCGACTGCACCCTGACCGTGCCCCGCATCGCCCGGTTCCGGATGAACGTGACGACCCAGTTGAACGGCCTCCACGCGGTCCTGCACCTCATCCCTTCGACGGTCCCCAACCCGGAGGATCTCGACCTCCCTGAGGCGGTCACGAACCTGGCCAACCTGACCCGGGGCCTGGTCCTGGTGACCGGCCCGGTCGGCTCGGGCAAGACCACCACGCTCGTCTGCCTGCTCGAGCTCATCAACCACAAGAGGGACGCCCACATCGTGACCATCGAGCCCCTCATCGAGTACCGCTTCGCCCTCAAGAACTCCATCATCTGCCAGCGGGAGATGGGCACGCACGCCAAGTCCTACGCTTCGGCGCTCAAGTCCGTCCTGAAGCAGAACGCGGACGTGGTCTTCATCGGCGAGATCCGCGACATGGAGACCGCCGAGGCGGCGCTCCACATCGCGGAGTCGGGGCCCCTGGTCTTCAGCACCCTGCCCACGACCGACTCCATGCACACGGTCGAGCGCATCGTGAACATGTTCCCGGTGGAGGCTCAGCGCGGCATCCAGCTGCGGCTGGCCTCCCATCTCAAGGCGGCCGTCTCCCAGGTCCTCCTCCCGAGGGCGGACGGCAATGGCCGCGTCGCGGCGCGGGAGGTCATGGTCATGAACCCGACCATCGAGAACGCCATCAGGGAGGGGAAGACCACCCAGATCTTCAACGCGATCGAGGCCGGCTCCAAGCAGGGCATGATCAACATGGACAAGTCCATCCTGCGGCTCGTCAGGAACAAGACCGTGACCGCCGAGGCCGCCCTGATGAAGTGCCACCACCCTGACGACCTGCAGGCCGCGATGGCCGCCCTCAGGTAATCAAAGGCTGGAGAGGACTTGCCCTGCGGGTCTGGGCTTGCCGAAGAGCCAGCCCTGCGCCAGCTCGAACCCGCATTCCTTCACCAGGCGCAGCTGGCCCTCGGTCTCGACTCCCTCGGCGAGAGGCGTCGCGCCGGCCTTGCGGATGCGCTCGACGGTGCGGCGCACGGTCCCCAGGATGGAGGGCCCGCCTTCGATGCGGCGGATGATGGTGATGCAGAGCTTGACGATGTTGGGGGAGAGGTCCGTCACCATCGACATGTTCAGGAAGCCGCAGCCCGCGTCGTCGAGCGCCACGCGGGCTCCCCGGCGGCGCAGGGGCTTGGAGCGCTCCGCGAACTTCCTGGGCTCGGAGATGGGCAGGTGCTCCGTGATCTCGAAGACCCTGCGCCGGAAGGCCCGGGGCTCAGGCGCCAGCCGGCGCAGCACCGCGGCGTCGAAGATGTCGGGGCCCAGGTTGACCGAGAGCCAGTAGGGCTCGGGCAGCTTGGAGGCCCTCCCCAGGGCCGCGGCGACGCAGGCCAGGTCGAGGTCGCGGCGCAGGCCGTAGTAGGAGGCGGCGGCGAAGAGCTTGTCGGGCCTCTCCACGGGGCCGCCGGAAGGCCCCCGGACCAGGGCCTCGAACCCCACGGTCTTCATGTCCGCCAGGGAGAGGATGGGTTGGAGGTGGAATTCGATGCAAGGCCCGGCGAGGATCGACCGGAAGGTCTCGCGGGACACCGCGGGCCGGCCCTGGACCTCGTCGAGGGCGACGATGGCTCCCGAGAGCCGCTCGAAGAGGCGGGCCGGCTCGGGCGTGCCGGAGCCGTCGCAGAGGACGCCCACCCGGAAGTCCAGGTGCATGGCGGAGGCGGAGCCGAGCTCCGTGTCGAGCATGTCCCGGACGAGCTCCGTCGCGGCGGAGGTGATGGCGTCGGACTGGTCGCGCGCGTCGTGCCCCAGCTCGGCCGTCTTCATGCGGAACGGCACCATCCAGAGCCCGAGCTCGGGCGACCACGGCGCGTCGAGGAGCATGTGCCGGCGCAGGACGGAGCGCGCGATGGCTTCGAAGCGCTTCGTGAGGTCGTGGTAGACCGCGTCCGTGACCCGGCTGCCGTGCATGGACTCGATCTTCAGCGGGTCGCGGAGCCTGAAGACCAGGACATGCACGGACCGGTCCTGTCCGGGAGGCCTGTCGCGGGATCTGGGTCGTGCCATGGGGGGACCTTGAAAGTATATCTAATCCGGGAAGGGGATGGCGGGTGGAGTTCCCCACAGGACCCCGGTTCATGATAAGATAGAGTGTCATGACCGAGCCTAGCGAGCCCTGGGCTTCGCCCAGGACGGTTCGAGACGGAAGAGCCTATACGAACCAGGGAATGGTAGATTCTGACCGAGCCATAAGCGAGGGAATGCCGCTTCCGAAATCCGTTGGGAATGCGGCCGAGGTCGTGGGAAGGAAACCATGAGCCTGAGATGCCTTGGCTGCGGATACGAGAATCCGGATGAGGCGCTCTGTTGCACCCTGTGCGGCATGGTGCTCAAGAAAGAGGAGCCCGCCCAGGTTCCGCCCTCCGGCCAGGCTCCGCCGTCCGCCGAGGCCGCGCGATCCGCCCAGACTCCGCCGCGCGCCGAAGCCAGGCTCAAGCTCGATTTCCCCAGGATCGCGGAGGACGCCGTCCATGGCTTCAAGCCCATGGGCCTCTCGCTGGACTTCTCCCTGGCCAGCATCGCGGCGGTGGACGCTTTCTTCGACGATACCCAGGGCAGGGACGGCAAAGGCAAGAATGTCGAGGGCTGGAGGCCCACCGCGGCCCAGGGCAAGGTCGTCATCGCGTTGGGGGCCTATTGCGGGGAGACCGCGCGCCGCGCTCTCGGGGGGACGTGGGAGGAGGACCCCTCCGCGAACCCGCTCATGGCCGCGGTCTGCTTCCCCGGCGACCATCGCGTCTTCTTCATCGGGAAGGCCTTCAAGCGCGTCAAGAACGGTTCCGAGGACGCCCTCTGGCCTCTCGTGGCGCAGACGAGGAAGGAGTTGGGGAGGGAAGGGCCCCAGCCCGGGGAATTCGACGGCTGGATGAGCCAGGCGGCGGCGTTCGAGCGGCTCAAGCGGCACGACCGCGTGCTCGAGATGGTCGACGCGGCCCTCGCCATCGAGCCGTCGTCGGCCGCGGCCCTTCAGGTCCGGGGCCGGGCGCTCGGGGCCGAGCGCCGCTACGCCGAGGCGCTCGGGTGCCTGGAAAAAGCCGTCGAGGCGGCGCCTTCCGTGTCGGCTTGGTCCGAGAAGGGGAGGGTCCTGGCCCTGCTGGGCCGCCATGACGAGGCCTTCCAGGCCTTCGACCGCGCGTCGATGCTCGCGCCCGGCGACCCGGCGCCGTTCGCCGAGATGGGGTCGGCGCTGGCCGCGTCGGGAAGGTTCGAGGAAGCGCTCAAGTCCCATGACCGGGCTCTCGTCGTCAATCCGGAGTTCGAGCCGTCGGTGTCCGGCAAGGCCTCGGCCCTCTTGGGTCTTGGGATGCACCAGGAGGCCCTCGACATCGTCGAGGGGATCTTGCGCCGCGACCCGGCCAGCCTTCGGGCGTCCTCGACCAAGGCGAGGGCCCTCCACCTCATGGGCCGCAACGAGGAAGCCCTCGAATGCGCCCAGCGCTGCGTCTCCAAGCTCGGTTCCCCCGAATGCCGGGCGCTGCTGGGGACGATCCTCGAGGCCCTCGGCAGGAACGAGGAAGCCCTGGCGGCCTGCGATGCCGGGCTGGAGAAGACGGGCGATGCCGTGCAGCTCCATGTCCGCAAGGCGGCCCTGCTGGAGAAGTTGGGCAGGGAGGATGAAGCCAAGTCCGTCTGGGCCCGGATCTCGGAGCTCAACCCTCCCGGCATGGAGGCGCTCGTCCTGGAGGCGCGGCGCAAGGTCTTCGGAGGAGGGGAGCTCGACTTCGCGAAGGACGCCGAGGAGGCCGCCTCGAGGCTCGGGGCCGCCGGGTTCCTCGCGGACTACAAGTTTCCCAGCCTCGCCGCCGTGGACATCTTCCTCGCCGGCTCCCGCAAGCTCGCCCAGGACCCCATGGCGGTGTGGCTCTTCGCCTGCTATGTGGGAGAGGTCCTGGTCCGCACCCTCGGCGGGCGGTGGGAGCTCGCGAAGGGGGACCCCGCGCGCAGCGCCGTCCGCTTGCCGACCGGCTCGAGTTTCCATCCGGTCGAGCTCGTCAAAGAGCGCTTCGCCTCCGACGCTCCGCTGTTCCTCGCCAACAGGTTCCAGGGCCTGCGCGGCGCCGCGGCGTCGGAGGATGCCCAGGATTGGTGCGAGGGCGCCCGGCGCCTCCTGGCCATGCAACGGGCCAGGGAGGCCGTGACCTTGTTCGACAAGGCGCTGTCCCTCGACCCCCGGCTTGGCCTTGCCTGGCTCGGCAAGGCCGAGGCGTTTCAGACCGACGAGCCCAAGCGCGCGGCGGAGTGCCTGGACAAGGCGGTGGAGGCCGACGCGGGCTTGGCCGAGGCATGGGAGATGCAGGCCGAGCTGAGGCTCGAAGCCGGTCAGGAGGCCAAGGCTCTCGAGGCCGCGGGCAAGGCCGTGGCCACGGGCCGCGCCTCGGCGGGGGGATGGAGGATGAGGGCTAGCCTCTTGGCGCGCTCCGGCCGCAAGAGCGAGGCGCTGTCGGCGTGCGAGAAGTGCCTGGAGCTGGCGGACCATGACCTCGAGATGCGGCTGATGAAGGCCGACATCCTGTTGGAGCAGAACAAGCTCGCGGAGGCGTTCGCGGCCTACGAGGGGGTCGTGGGCCGCAGCTCGAAGGCGCCCAGGGCCTTTTTGGCCATGGGGGCGATCCGAGAGAAGCAGGGGTTGAAGCTCGAAGCTCTGCGCGTCTACCAGCGGTTCGTCGGTTTCCGGCCCCCGGATGCGGGCGAGGAGCTCGGCCAGGCCGCGGCCAGGATCAACGCCCTCGACCGGGACTCAGGGCGCTGGATGGCCGAGTTCGAGGAGCTCGCGGCCAAGGGAGACCCGGACGGCGCCCTGCGCTGCCTCGACAAGGCGACCGGCCTCGACCCCAAGAACTCTCGGGCCTGGATGGAGAAAGGAGCGGCGCGCGCCTCCCAGGCTAGGTTCGACCTGGCCGCGGCCGCCTTCGACAAGGCCCTGGAGCTCGATCCCGGCAACAAGGTCTTCTGGCGCCAGAAGGGCGCCGCGTGGCTGCGCAAGGGAGATTTCGAGGGGGCGCTGGCGTTCTTCGACCAGGCCATCGGCCTCGACCCCGCCTACGCCCGCGCCTGGAAGGACAAGGCCCTGTCCCTGATGAAGCTGGGCCGCGGCGAGGAGGCGCTGAGCTGCTGCTCCAAGGCCGTGGCGCTCGACCAAGGCTTCGCCGCGGCGTGGATGCTGAAGGGCGACATCGAGGAGAAGATGGGCCTGGCGGCCGAGGCCGCCGCGTCGTTCGAGAAGTCCTTGGAGGCGGCCCCCGGCCACCTGGAGCCTCTCCGAAGGATGGCGGCCGCCAGGCTCGAGGTCTTGCGCGGCGCTCCGGCCCAGCCGGGCCCGGCCGGTTCGGTTCCGCTTCCGGCCGGCATCCAGGAGTTCCGCAGGCGCCAGGCGCGCGAATGGGCCGACCAGGCGATTTGCGCCCTGCGGTCGGGCTTCTTCGACCAGGCGCTCTCGTGCCTCGACGCGGCGCTGAAGGTCACGCCGGACGACCACGCGCTGTGGAATGACCGTGGCAACGTCCTCACCGAACTGGGGCGCTTGGAAGAGGCCATCTTGAGCCACTCCAACGCGGTGCGGCTCGACTGCTGGTTCACCCGCGCCTACCTCGACCTCGCCCAAGCCGAGGAGGATGCGGGACATCGAGACGACGCGGTACGCTCCTATCAGGGCTTCTTCCTTAGGGACGCGTCCGACAAGGCCGGGCGCGCCGCAGCCTTGGGTCGTCTCAAGGAGCTGGGCGCCGCCCCGCCGGACATCGCGGCCGTCGCGGGGGCGCTCGCCGCGCGACACGGCCCTCCTTCCGGCGGCAAGCCTCCGGCCTGGACCGCGGCCGAGTGGGCGGAGTTCGGCGACAAGATGCTGAAGTCCTTCGACCGGCCGGAAGTGGCGAGGCACGCCTTCGAGCGCGCTTTGGAGCTCGACCCTCAGAACGTCTCGGCCAAGGAACGGCTGAAGGGGCTGGGTTGACCTGAGCGGACATGCTCGACTCGTTCCTCACCCTGGGCGTCATCGCGTCCTTGGCCTTGAGCGGGCTCCTGATCTACGCCCTTATCGCCGGCTTCTTCGCAGGCGACCTCAAGGCTCCTGCCCCGCAGGCGCAGGAGCCGCAGCCGGGCTCGAAGGTCAACGAAGTCCCGCCCCTACTGGACCGCATCCTTTCGGAGTTCTATTCCTTGTTCCCTCAGAAACCCGCCAAGCCCAGGGCCACCGTCTCCATGCCGCCGCTCCGGGGGGTTCCGTTCCAGAGCCCCGCCGAGGCGCGGTCGAGGTCGGAGACCGAGCGCCCCGACGGCCCTCGGGAAAGGCGTTGGCCGGCCGAGGCCGCGCCCTCCGGGAAAGGAGAACAGCCGCCGACGCCGAAGTTCGAGCCGTCGCCGGCCGCGCAGCCCGAGCCGTCGCCGGCCGCCAAGCCCGAGCAGCCGCCGACGCCAAAGTTCGAACCGCTGCCGGTCTCGAATGTCGAGTCGCCGCCGCCCCGTCAGGTTGTCCGGCCGAGACCGGCGGCCCCGGATCCGGCGGAGGCGGAGTGCATCAGGAAGCTGGATCCCCTCATCGCGACCCTGGAGTCCAAGAGCGCGGGGAGCGGGGCCAAGAGGGAGGCGCGCCAGGCCATGGCGGACCTGCTGGCGGGCCTGTCCAACGGGTCCCGGGTGAGGCTCTACGACTTCATCGCCAACGATGAGGTACGGCGGCACGTCCTGAAGACGACCGCCTTCCAGCCTGAGGACCTCGTCCGCATCTTCGAGTCCGCCCAGGACCATGTCATGCAGGCCGCCGTCCTCGATCGCATTGCTCAGACCCGGGGCATGCCGGTCGAGATGCTCTTCGACCTGATGAGGCGGGCGGTTGATCCCGCGACCCAGGAGAGGCTCTACGACTTCATCGCGTCGCGGGACCCCGCCTACCTCGAAGAGGGACTCCTGCTGGAGGCCTTCCACTGCGCGCGCTCGCCCGGCATGAGGGTCCGCTGCGCCCTGCGCCTCCTCGCGAAGCCCCAGGCCGTCCCGCTGGAGGCGTTGGTCCAGGTGCTCGAGGCGACGCTGAACTCGGACATGGCGGCGCCGTGCTTCGGAGCCATCGTGGAGCGTGACCCCAGATTCTTCTCCGTGGAGCGCTTATCGTCCTTCTTGAAGGCCCCGGCGAGCGCGGCCCTGCGGGCACGGGCCCTCCAGCACCTGACCGAGTTCCACGGGAAGGGCCTCAGCGACTGCCCGGCTGACAAGCTCGCGGCCATGGTCGAGAACCTGGCCGAGGACCTCTCCGTTCGGTGCCTCGCCCTCTCGAGGCTGGGTAAGTCCAAGGATCCCGGCGCGATCGGCTTCATGGGGCGCATCGCCTCGGAGTCCCGCGAGACGGCGCTGGTCCGCTCCGCGGCCCTGGCTCTGGGCGATTTCGGCACGCCGGAGGCCTGCAAGGTCCTGTTGGACCTCTTCGCCTCCAGGGAGCCCGGCCGCGTCGCGGCCGCGGCCGAGGGCCTGGCCCGTACGACGAGCGAGGCGGCCCTCGACCGCCTGTGCGCGGTCCTGGCCTCCGACGAGGCTCGCTCCGCGTCCGAGAGGCTCGTCCGCGTTGTCGCGTCCATCGAGCGCAACCGCAAGGCCGCGGGCATGGAACTCCGCGCGAAGAAGACGCTCCTCGACCTCTTGTCCCGCAACCTCACCGGCTCCGTGGGCGGCGACGCGGCCTCAGCCCTGGGAGATCTCGGGGTGGTGGAGGCTCTCCCGCTCCTGCTGAAAGCCTTGGAGTCGCCCGATGAGAGCCTGCGCACCAAGGCTGTGACGGCCCTGGGCCGTCTCGGCGTGCGCGACGCCGATGTCATCCGGCGCCTGAAGCAGGAATGGCAGGAGGGCCCGTCCTTCGAGGTCCGCCGCGCCGCCGAAGCGGCGCTCAAGGCCTTGCAGACCGGGCATTGACCGAGGCTAGGTGCCTCTACGCTTGCGGACTTCGGCGGCGACCAGGGGAAGGACCTCGTGGAGGTCGCCGACCACGGAGAGGGTCGCGGCCTTCATCATCGGGCAATCAGGGTCGGTGTTGACCGCCACGATGTTCTTGGACGAGGACATCCCGGCCAAGTGCTGGATCTGCCCGGAGATGCCGCAGGCCATGTAGACCTTCGGCCGGATGGTCCGGCCCGTGAGCCCGACCTGACAGCGGTAGGGCATCCACCCGGAGTCCACGGCGGCGCGGCTGGCTCCCACCGCGGCCCCCAGTCCCTGGGCCGTCTCGCGGATGACCTTGAACCCGTCGGCCGAGCCCACCCCCCTGCCGCCTGAGACGACGAGGTCGGCGCTGCCCAGGTCCACCTCGCCCGCGTCCTGGCCGTTGAAGGAGACGAACTCGGTCCGGGTCGGGCCAGGGGAGAGAGCCGCTCGGTCGATGGCGCCCGTCTTGCCCGGCGTCCTGGGAGCGGGCGGCCAGACCATGCCTTGGAGCGTCAGCACGCAGCAGGATGACGCGAAAGCGATCTCGCCGATGACGTTGCCGCCGTAGCCGGCGCGCTTGGCCCTGAGCTCGCCGCCCTCGGCAGAGAGCTCGAAGACGTCGGTCGCGATTCCGGCCTTGAGGCTGACCGAGAGCCGGGCGGCCAGCGACCTGCCGGCCACCGTGGACGGGAAGAGGAACTTGCCGAACCTGTCTTTGCAGGTCTGGGCGAGGGCCGCGGCCTGGAGTTCTTCGTTCGGCTTGGAGAGCAGCTCGTGCTCGATGATGATGACGCGCTCCGCCCCGCGCTCGATGAGCTCCTGGGCCTGGGAGGAGAGGTGCCCGCCCAAAAGGACCGCCGAGAGGGGCTCCTCCAAGGCGTCGGCCAGCAGCCGGCCCGCGGTGAGGAGTTCGTGCGCCGAGGCGAATCCTCCGCGCAGGGGAAGGGCCACGACCAGGATGCCGGGTCCGAGGCCTGCCATCAGATGAGCTTCCTTTCCACGAGGATGGCCACCAGCTTGGCCGCCTTCTCCGCGGGGGTCGCGCCTTCGACGCGCATGCCCCCTGGCCGGGGAGGCGGGAGCGATTCGCTCATGATCCGCGCGAGGCTGCCGGCCGACCCCGCGTCCGCGGCGGCCAGCCCCAGGTCGGCCGCGCCCCAGCGCGGGATGGCGGCCTTCTTCGCCGCGAGCTTGCCCTTGAGGGACGGAAGCCTGGGCTCGTTGATCTCCTTGACCGTGGACACGCAGGCCGGCAGGCCGAGCTTGAGGGTATCGACCCCGTCTTCGAGCATGCGCGTCACCGTGACGCCCTGGTCCGAGACGGATTCGACCTTCTTGACCGAGACCGCCGACGGCCACTTCAGCCAGGCCGCGACCTGCGCCCCGACGATGCCGGAGTTGCCGTCGTTCGAGCTCTTGCCGAAGAGGACCAGGTGCACCGGCTGGCTTAAGTCCAGCTTGCGGACGGCGGCCGCGAGGGCCTTGGACGTGGCGAAGGTGTCCGAGCCGGCGAACTCAGGGCCGCTCACCAGCACGGCTGACTCGACGCCGCGCGAGAGCGCCTCCCGCAGGGCCCCTTCCGCCTCCGGGGGGCCGACGCTGACCACCGTGGTCGTGGTGCCGGGGAGCTTCTCCTTGATGCGCAGGGCTTCCTCGACCGCGTACTCGTCGAAGGGGTTGATGGCGGTCTTGACGCCCTCGTGCCGGACTCGGCGCGTCGCCGGGTCGACCTGGATGCTCAGGCTCTCCGGCGTGTCCTTGACGCACACCACGATGTTTAATGGCATGGGACGAAAGCGTGGTGGGGATAGGATTCGAACCTATGTAGGGCGTAGCCCGACGGTTTTACAGACCGTTGCTTTTGACCGCTCAGCCACCCCACCGGGTGCTTAAAAGATGCTGATATCTAAGAAACAATCCTGCGAACTGCGCATCCTGCCGAAATTCCCAAAAATCGGAAAGTGTCCAAAAAGTGTCCACTCGGGAGACGAAGCGGCCCAAAGAGAAGCAACTGCGCCCATCCCGGTGACACAATCAACATGCCTCATGAATCTTGAGCCCGAAACGGCTTGGCCAGGTCTTCCGTGGCCGCCTGCCATGATGATTCGGAAAATCGGTTCGAGTCAATCCGAGAAACCTGGCTGCTGATCGACCATCTTCCAGCCTGATGCGACGCATATTATAACTTATTGCACCGCCAAAGCGTGTTCAGAGAACGCTCTCGGTAATTCGTCGAGATTTGCATCCCCTAGACTGAAGTTCCCCGCCAATCGAGGGTAGCAAGGCAGCAGAAGTTCCACGAAAATAAAGCAAAGCAAGGGTTTCCTTGTCCCCGCATTGTACCCATGTAGCTAGTTAAAGCAGATCCGCCATGGCAGGCGCGATTCATATGGT
>JACQWX010000046.1 GCA_016209035.1 Elusimicrobiota bacterium
ACCATATGAATCGCGCCTGCCATGGCGGATCTGCTTTAACTAGCTACATGGGTACAATGCGGGGACAAGGAAACCCTTGCTTTGCTTTATTTTCGTGGAACTTCTGCTGCCTTGCTACCCTCGATTGGCGGGGAACTTCAGACTAATCCAGCGACCCGTAGTGCCCCAGGCCGCAGCCGGCGAGCTCGGCGATCCTCCTGAGATCGGTCGCGAGCAGGGCCTGGTATTCGCCTTCGGAGACGTCTCCGATCCTCGTCAAGCCATTCAGCTCTTGCGCATTGCGGGCAGGGTGGACCATGATCTCCCCAACGCCGTGTATCCGGCCCGGGCTTAGGAGTTCGGCGTAGTCGGACGGGGCGATCTTCTGCGGTAGGGGCAGGATGTCGAAGATGGAGGTGAAGAAGTCGTTGGACGCGAGGCCGCGGCCGTGGCGCGGCCATTGCCAGGCGAGCAGGAGGCGAAGGAGGAGTCCTCGAAGCGTACGGAGGGTCTTGGGGCGCCGTCCTGGGCTTCCAGGCCGGTTGATGAGAGGGGCGGGGCTCGGACGCCTGACCGCGATGCCTTCCTTGCGGCAGAACTCAGCGACAGGGCGGAAGACCCCGGGCAGGACATGGGCGTGCTGGTGGCCGTCAAGGTGGGTGGGCTTGAGCCCGGCTTGAGTAAGTTTTCGATACTGGGCTTCGAGCTCGATGGCGACGTGCCGGCTGTCGATCCTTCCGCATAGGGCCTTGAACTCGAGCCTGCGCCTGGGGAGGAACGAGCCCTGGCTATCCACCAGGCTCGGGACCTGGGAGGGGGGACACAGGGGCCGGCCGAGGGTCAGGTTGAAATGCAGGCCCACCCCGAGTTCAGGGTGGGTTTTCGCCAGAGCAGCGGCTTCGTCGAAAGCGGGACCGTTGGCCAGGAGCGTCGCGCTCGTCACGACGCCCTTCTCGCAGCACTCGATGACGGCTTGGTTGACCGAGGGGGTCAACCCGAAATCATCGGCATTCACGATGATGAGCCCGCGGCTCGATGGGGGCGCTTGGCGGGCGCGGAGGCGGTCCTCGAGCTCTGCGCGCCGGCTGGGCGTGGGCCAGGAGAAATAGGTCCGATGGGAGAGGTCCTGAGGACGCGGGGCGGGGTTCCCATCGCGGATGGAGGTGACAACCTTGGCCAGGAGCTTGGCCGCCTCCAGGTCGGCTTTGCGGTCGAGGCTTTCAAGATCGTCGCCGGGATCCACTGGAATGGGGGTCTGGCCCATGATGTCGCCTGTATCGAGTCCCTCGGCCAGGCGATGAATGGTGACGCCGACCTCTTTTTCGCCGCGGTAGAGGGTCCAGAAGATGCTCTCGAGGCCGGCGTAGCGGGGGAGCAGGCTCTTGTGGATATTGAGCCCTCCCTCGGCCGGAATCCTGAGGATTCCGGCCGAAATGATTCTGGTGTTCGCCGTTATCAGCAGGTCCGGCCGCAGATTTCTTAGAAGTCGGCCGCATCCCTCGCTATTGTGGTCTTCCACCTCGTGGTAGACGATTCCCCTGGTCCGGCAAAAGGCCGCCAAGGGCTCCTGGGCCGAGCCGCGGCCGAACTGCTCCCGGACCTTCCGCCAGAGCGCCTTCCAGCCGTGGCGTCTGAATTGGGTTAGCAGACCCCTGGCCACGCCTCTGGAAAAGACGAGGTTCAACCAGGGCTCGGCGACCACGGCCTCAACGGGATGGCCGGCCTCCAGCAGCGCGTCGATGGCGGCCCGCGCCGAGACGCACCGGCCCCTGCGGGTGAGAACGACGATCCGGAGCCGGCTCTCGGACCGGTCAGGCGGCGTCTTTTCCATAAAGCCGTTCGTAGCGCGTCTTGATGATATGGGATAGTTTCTGCCGAAGGCCGAAGGGCAGTTCCGAGCTGCTTGCCATCTCCCGCAGCTTCTCCTGTGCGAGCCGGAGTTTGTCGAAGCTATTCGCGGAAGCTTTCGGGTCGATCCCGAGACTGTCCGCCAGCGCCGAGAAGTCGGCGCGGGTCAGCTTGTTCTTCTTGCCGTTGACCGTGAGGGCAGAGTCATCCTCGTTCGGGATGTAGACCCTGGAGCAGACCAAGTCATAGCAGGGCGCAAGGGAGAGGTCCTTCCCATGATAGAGGAGCGCCCAATTCTTCAGGTGCATGTCGCCGTTGCCGGTCAGGAAGCAGAACAAGACCCGCTCGAAGAAGTCGATGGTGTCCAAGCCGACGTTGGCGACATGAGAGCGGATCGCCTTGCCCACCATCTCCAGAGAGCCGGCGTATTTCTCCGTGGCTCCGAGGATCTGGAACATGGTTTCCTTCTGGATCTTCGTTCCATCGTCAGTCCGGTCGAACCGTTTGACGACGTAGCAGAGGCTCTTGTCGGCCATCGCGAAGAGCCCGTGCGGCGGGACGGGGAACCCCGCCTCCTCGGCCATGTTCATGCAGAGATTCTCGTTCCGCGGGATGAAGGGGAACCGTTCCGGCTCCGGCTTGAGGATGTGCGTTCCTCCCGCGGCCGCTGATTCCAGCCGCCCTGTTCCCTTGTCGAGCCTGGCGGAGAGCTTCATCTGCACGCCTGAGATGGACATGCGGCCTTGGGCCCTGGCTACCAGGGCCGGCATCTCGGCGCGCCCGAAAGGGATCGACGGCAAGAGCCTGCCGCCGAAGAGCCTGCTCAAGCAGCGCGGGTGGTAACGATGGCCCGCTTCGAGCGGCTTCTGGCAGCAAAAGCAACTATCCGTCATCGGCCTCCTCGAACGGCCGGACGCTGACCGCGCCGACCGGGTCTTCTCCGGTGTGCAGGAGCAACCGGAACTTGTCGGCCGGGTCGATTTTGGCGGTCGCGCAGATGACTTCTAGCAGCCAGCCTTCGGGAAGAAGGCCGTCGAAGAAGGGGAAGAGGGCTTTGGATTCGTACTTGTCGGCGCGCAGGGGAATGGAAAGGCTGATCGGCAGGGCCTCATGGTCCGCCAAGTAGGCGCTGTCGTAGGCGAACTCGAACCCATCGCCTTTGCTGACCAGGACTCCCGCCCGCTTGGGTCCGTAGAAGACGGCGGCGCGGTCGAGGCCGGAGGCGCGCCGCGGCTGGTCCATGTCTTAATCCCGCGGCAGGTCGACCGGACCCAGGCGCCTGCCGAAGAGGAACAGCACCTTGTTCACCGTATCGGTGCGCAATGAGGTCTTCCCCTGCTCCAGGTCCCGGATGAAGCGCAGACCCACGCCGGCCTTGGCCGCCAGTTCGGCTTGGGTCAGCTTGGACTCGCGGCGCTTTTCGCGGATGAAGTCAGCGATGGGGTTGTTCTCCATGGATATTAAGGCTCTATCGGGTATAATGTATTCATTATTATACCCGAAATAGCCGATTTGTCAAGTGGACAACAGGAGTTATACCCGATAGGGCCTCCTAAGAAACTGGGGAGGCGTCTCTGGCCCAGGCCAGCTTGGACAGGATAAGGTCCTCGCGGGTCACGACTTGGGTTGCTCGCTCATGAAGCCCTTGTTGGACAAGGTCGATCTCGTACAAGCCCCGCGTCTACTTATGTTATCATAGTGGCGACGACGCTGAGGTTTTACTCGGAAGAGGGAGAATCAATCTGGAAAACGGCTATACCAAGCGATTGGAGATAGTCACTCCCATGGAGGTGGGCGGATATGAAGGTTGATGCGTCACTGCAGGAAGTGTGGGATTGGAAGAACAAGGTGTACGAGGAAACGAAGGATCTCTCCATGATAGAGGGCTGCGGCGCAGTCGACCAACCTGCCCTGATGGCGCCAAACGGCAGCCATGTTGCCGATTGGCATGTTTTTCGGTATAATAGTGGCCGTATGGCATACGAACGATTACTGAGTCTCAAAAAACTTCTTGAATTAAATAGTTTTTTTCTATTCGGCCCAAGAGGCACGGGGAAGAGCTACTGGATTCGCCGGTCCCTTCCAGAAGTGAAGGTATTCGACTTGTTGGATGCGGATGTTTTTGAACGGCTGCTGAGACGCCCTCGTCAACTGGGCGAGGAAATCTCCTCCCAAGATTCATGGGTCGTGATCGACGAGGTGCAGAAGCTTCCGGCCATCCTTGACGAAGTGCACCGGCTCATCGAGACGCGCCAGGTCCGTTTTCTGCTCACTGGAAGCTCGGCGCGCAAGCTCAGGCGCACGGGAGTCAACCTGCTGGCAGGAAGGGCCTGGGAGGCGGGGTTCTTTCCCTTGTGCTCCGCGGAGATCCCGGATTTCGACCTGATGCGTTATCTCAACCGGGGGGGATTGCCTCGGGCCTATCTCTCCGCCTCGCCGAAAGACGAGCTCCAGACCTACGCGCGGCTTTACTTGAGCGAGGAGATCAAGGCCGAGGCCCTCGCGAGGAAAATCGGCAACTTCGCGCGCTTCCTGGACGTGATGGCGCTGCAAAACGGGAAAGAGCTCCACTATCAGAACATCTCCTGCGATGCCGGCGTCCCGACACGCACCATCGAGAGCTACATCCAGGTCCTGAAAGACACGCTGGTCGGCTTTGAGCTCATGCCGTTTGCCGGAGGGAGCAAGCGCAAGGCCATCACCCGCTCCAAGTTCTACTTCTTCGACGTCGGGGTGACGAACGCCCTGGCCCGCCGGGGAGAGGTCTTGCCCGGCAGCGCCCTGTTCGGGGAGTGCTTCGAGCATTGGCTCATCCTCGAGGTCCGGGCTTTCCTGGGCATACGGCGGCAAGACGCGGCCATGCGCTATTGGCGGACGAAGACGGGATTCGAGGCGGATCTGGTGGTCGGCGACGCGCTGGCCGTCGAATTCAAGGCGACGCGCCAGGTCGCCGAAAGGCACCTCAAGGGCCTCAAGGCCCTGCGCGAAGAAGGCGTGGTCAAGGGCTTCGCCGTGGTCTCGCTCGATCCGGAGCCCCGCACCGTCGACGGCATCCGCATCCTTCCCTGGGCCAAGTTCTTGGAAGCGCTCTGGCATGGAGCGCTCCTCTAGAATTGGAGCTCTATCCACGGAACTCGTCTGACCCGCCCCCTGGCCTGGATACATCTGAGACAAAATTGTTAGACTCCGGACCATGAGATATCTCGTCACCGGAGGCGCCGGCTTCATCGGCTCGCACCTGGCCGAGGCCCTGCTCGAAAGGGAGGATGAGGTCGTGGTCATCGACGACCTCTCCACGGGCTCGATGAAGAACATCGAGCACCTCAAAGGGCGGGCGGGGTTCCGGTACCACATCGACACCATCTTCAACAAGCCTCTCCTGGCCGAGCTGGTGGACGACTCTGACTGCGTCATCCACCTGGCCGCGGCCGTGGGCGTCAAGCTCATCGTGGAGAGCCCGGTGAGGACCATCGTCTTGAACGTGGAGGGCACGAGCCTGGTGCTGGATTGCGCGGTCAAGAAGCGCAAGAAGGTGCTCCTGGCCTCGACCTCGGAGGTGTACGGCAAATCCGAGCGGTTCCCTTTCAAGGAGAGCGGCGACCTGGTCATCGGGCCGCCGAACAAGGGGCGCTGGAGCTACGCGTGCTCCAAGGCTTTGGACGAGTTCCTGGCCCTGGCCTACCACAAGGAGAAGGGCCTGCCGGTCGTGATCGCGCGGCTCTTCAACACGGTGGGCCCGAGGCAGACGGGGCAGTACGGCATGGTGGCGCCGAACTTCGTCAAGCAGGCCCTGCACGGACAGCCGATCACCGTCTTCGGCTCGGGCCGGCAGACGCGGTGCTTCGTCCATGTCAGGGACGTGGTCAAGGCCTTGGTGGGCTTGAGCCGGGAGCCCAAGGCCGTGGGCCGGATCTTCAACCTGGGCAGCACGCAGGAGGTCTCCATCCTGGAGCTGGCCCGCCTGGTCAAGCGCAGGACCGGGTCCTCCTCCGAGATCCGCCGGGTCCCTTACGACGAGGCCTACGAGGAGGGCTTCGAGGACATGCCGCGCCGGGTGCCCGACATCTCCAGAGCCCGGAGGCTCGTGGGCTTCCGGCCCACGATGACGATTCGCGACATCATCGACGACGTCATCGGGCATTTCCGCACGGACCCTGCCTAGGATCCCGAGGCGGGCGGGGGTGATTGCGGTTCGAATATCCGGCGCAGTCCATCCTGCCACGGGAGGATCGACACCCCGTCGGCTTCCCGGGGCGATCGCTCCCGGCACAAGACCATACGCTCGCTGCCGCGGATGGCTTTGCCGAAGTCGCGCAGGTTCCTCAAGCTCGCCGGATCGACCCTATCCGATGACTTGACCTCGACGAGAAGCGAGCTTTTCCCCGGCCGCTCGATGATGAGGTCCACTTCGGCGTCGTCCTTGGTCCGCAAGTAGGAAAAGCCGAAGCCCCGTTCAAGCGCGTCGTTGAGGCGGATGCACTCCAGGATGACAAGATGCTCGAACGCCCGCCCGTAGGCGAAGGTGCGGGGGAGGACCGGAATGTCCAGGGCGTTCTGCGCCGCCCTGCACGCTCCGAGGTCGAAGAAATAGAACTTCGGCTTGGAGAGTTGGCGTTTGCGGATGGAGGGATGGTAGGCTTCTAGGAAGAAGCCCAAGAGCGTGTCCGAGAGGATTTGAAAATAGCGCTCGACGCTCTTCGCTTCGATGCCGGCTTCCCGGCCGAGCCGCGAATAGTTGAGGATCTCTCCGTTGGACTGAGCGGCGACTTCCAGGAATCTCCTGAAGGGTTCGACCTTCCGCACGGCCTGCTCGACCTGGATCTCCTCCTTGAGATAAGTCTGGACATAGGCGCGGAGGAACCTCTTGCGATCCTCCGGGTCCTGGAGAGCCGCCGCCTTGGGAAGCGTGCCCCATTGCAGTGCGTCGGCCAGCGAGAAATCGGGGCCCAATTCAAAGGAACTGAAGGGATGAAGGTGGAAGACAAAAGCGCGGCCCGCCAGCAGATTCGCTCCTCCGCGTTTGAGCTTGCGCGCGCTGGATCCCGTCAAGGCGAATCGGATCCGATGTCGTTCGATGGCTTGGTGGACGACATCCAGCAGTCTGGGCGCCTTCTGGACCTCGTCGATGACGATCCACTCGGGCCGAGGCGCAGCCGCCTGCCACCTCTCGAGCAAATGTCCAGGCTGCATCTGGAATTCTGCTTCTTGGTCCGGGTCCAGAAGGTCGAGCCACAACGCTTTGGACGGGGGAAGTTCATTCTGCAAGAGAGTCGACTTCCCGCTTCCTCTCGGGCCAAACAAGAAAAAACTGCTATTCTTAGGGATGACAAGATGCCTACGGTACATATATCAGAATTGTCGTACATTTCAGACACATTGTCAAACAGCCCGAATCAATGTATTTGAGATATAATTGTTGTTACTAATGCCTATATTTGCATAATATTCGCAGTACGGACGGGGGGGCAAACGATGAAGAGACTGATTCTGCTGGCGGCGATTTTGGGAGCCGGGTGCGCGAGCCTGCCGGGCGATGCGCCTCCCTCGACCTTGGCCGGCTTCCCCATCGGGATCTACAACGTCGAGGACCCGGCCCATCTCGCGGTCATGAAGGAGAGCGGGTTCGATACCTTCTTCGGTATCGCGCGCGACTTCCAAGGATATGAGCGGCTGTCCCGGGCGGCCCGGAAGCTCGGCATGCGCATGATCCTCGACCCCCGGCCCTTCCTGGACAAGCCGGCCTCCTCGACCAAGGGCTGGCCGGTGCTGGCGTGGTATTTGCAGGACGAGCCGGACGTCAACAGGGTGACGCCCGAGGCGTTGGCCGAGTTCTCGCGCAAGGTGAAGGCCTGGGATCCCTCGCGGCTCCAGACCTTCGTGGTGGGCCAGGGCTCCGCAGCCAAGGCTTACGGCAATACCTCCGACGCCTTGATGGTGGACTGGTATCCGGTGCCGCACAAGCCTCTTGGATCCGTCGCGGAGCAATTGGAGATCGCGGCCCGAGCCGTGCCCAAGGGCAAGCCCGTCTGGATGGTGCTCCAGGCCTTCGACTGGTCGGAGGACGGCTCGACCAAGGGCAGCGCGTTCATCACCCGCTTCCCGACCTTCGACGAGATCCGGTTCATGAGCTATGACTCGATCCTGAGCGGGGCCGGGGGCCTGTTCTATTTCAGGCTGCCGGTGCCCGGGGGGGAGACCTTGCTGGACTATCCCGAACGCTGGCAGGCCCTGGCGCGCGTGACCAGAGAGCTCAAGCTCCTCCAGCCCGTCCTGGAGGGGGGAAGGCCGGCGGCCTTGCCGTTCCCGCCGAATCCCGACGGGCCTTCGGGCAGGGCATGGACTCATCGGGGGCGCTCGACTTTGGTGCTCGCCAACCGGAAGAGGAACGCCTTCCAGAAGGTCCCGGACGAGGCGCTTGGATCCGAGTGGCGGCCGCTGTTCTCCCTGCGCAGGGAGACCCGCGAGCTCCTGAAGATGATCGGCAAGGCGCACTACCTGCGTCCTCATCAGGTGCTGGTGCTCGAAGGCCCGGAGCAGGCTGCCGAGCGCTCGTGGTAGGCGAAGCCCTCCTCATCGCCGCGGCGGTCTTCGGGCCGCTGGCCCACGGATGCGTGGAGCCCTGGTCCGTCGCGGCGCTGGAGATCATCCTACTCTCCATGCTGCTCCGCGTGGATTCCCTCTGCGGCTCGCCGCCCCAGCCAGCTGCCGTGTTCCTGATCGCTCCGGCCTCCGTGATCGTAGTCCTGGGGTTCCTGCAGTGGCTCAACCCCGCGCCGGTGGACGGCCCGTCCTCCCGGCTTCCCTTCACCGCGTCGTCCTACGGGACCGGCAAGGCCCTCGTGCTCTGGGCCGCCTTCGTCGCGCTCTTCCTGAGAGCTCCGGGAGCGCTTTCGCGCCCGGGCGCGAAGGCGCGCCTGGCTTGGACGCTGGTGCTCGTCGGCGCCTTCGTGACCGCGGTGGGGTTGATCCAGGCGAAGGCGGGGAACAAGTTCGTCTACGGCCTGCGCGAGGCGCGCTACGGCCGCGCTATCTTCGGCCCGTATTTCCACGCCGGCCACGCCGCATCCCTGCTGGCCATGATCCTTCCGGTGGGGTTGGGGCTGCTCGCCTCCCGCCAAGCCGGGAAATGGCGCCACGTCAGCAGAGGGATGCTCCCCTCGGATTTCCTGGCGTCCCAGGCGACGCTCAGCCTTTTGGTCGCATGCAGCGCGGTGGGCGTCTTGTGGACGAGGAACAGGGGAGCCGTCTTGGGGCTGGTCATGTCGGCGTTCGCCGCGGGATTCTGGGCCTGCGGGTTTCTGCGCTCGAAGCGCCTGGCCGCGGCGCTTAAGCTCGGGCTCGCGGCCGCTCCCGCGGCGCTCGTCGCATCGATCCTCCTCGATCCGGGGATCATCGGCTTCGCCCCGGGCGCCTCGCACAACTCCATCACCTGGCGCCTCGGCATGTACCGCGGGGCGCTGAGCCTGCTGTCCGACTTCCCGCTGTGGGGGGTGGGTCTGGGCGCGGTCGCCGGCGCTTTCCCGCCCTACAAGGACCCGGTGGTCCAGGGCGTGGTGGACCACGTCCACAGCGACTGGCTGGAACTGCCGCTCGAGAGCGGCGTCTTGGGCCTGTCGGCCTGGGTCATCGGACTCAGCCTCCTGGCAAGATGGTTCTGGCTGCGCTCCCGTGACCGTAAGCCCGAGGAGCTCTTCCTGGACGCGGGGGCGGTGGCCGGGGCGCTCGCCTTCACGGCCCAGGCGGCCGTGGAGTTCAGCTTCCATACCCCGGCGAACGCGGTGGTCTTCCTCTCGCTCCTCTGTTGGCTCGCCGGCGGACCGGCGAGCGAGGATGACGGCGGATCAGAGCGGGCGCGGCATCGGCATGAGCGGCCCGGGATCACCCCGGGGCGATGGGCCCTGACGGCCGCGGCCCTGGCTCTCATGGCCCGCGCGGCCGTCCCGGTGGTCGGCGACTGCTACGCCTTGCGAGCCAAGGGGCTGCCCGCGCTCGCGCAGATCCCCCTGCTCCGGCGATCGTACCGCTGGAACCCGGACCCGCAGACCGCGTACTCGGTGGGCCATTTCTACATGAGTTCGGCCCACGGGCACCCTCGCGGCAGGGCCGCGGGCCTGCGGGAGGGCCTCGCTTTCGTGCGCAAGGCGCTCGCCGCAGACCCCCTCAACCCCTATCTCACCCGGCTTCAAGGGCGGTTGCTCGCGGCGCTGGGAAGACGGCAAGACGCCGAGCCGATGCTGGCCGTGCCCAGGTAACTCGACCTCACCCACTTTTCCCTGAGGGCTGACGGGCCAGCCTGCCCGATTCAAATCATGCTCGGGGTCCTGCCGCCGGTGGGGCCCATCGGCCTCTGCTCGCTCGTCGTGCATCGGGATTGACTGGCGGACGCTCGCA
>JACQWX010000129.1 GCA_016209035.1 Elusimicrobiota bacterium
CGCCGACAAGCCCGAGATCTCCGGGGTGCTGGACAGGGTCGCGGCCAGCCTCGCGAGGTTCTGGGACTACAACCTGATGAGCCCGGTCAAGGTGGACGGGCCGAAGCACTGCGGCGCCCAGGACGCCAAGTGCCTCAAGGAAGGCGGGCCGCAGAGCGCGGACTAGGAGCCCTTAGTGCTGCGGCCGGCGCTCATTCAGGAAGAGCGGCGGGCAGGGTGAAGTAGAAACAGGCCCCCTTGGGTTTGGCGTCCTCGATCCCGATGGTCCCGCCGTGGCGCACCACGGCTTTCTGGCACAAGGCCAGCCCCAAGCCCACGTTGCCGACATGCCTTTTCAAGTCCTTCTGGAAGAACTTCCTGAAGATGTCGCCCCGCGCCTCGGCCGGGATTCCGGGGCCCGAATCCGACACCTCGACCCGGACGGTCGCGCCGGCCCGGCGGACCTTGATCCCGATCGTCCCGCCGGGCGAGGTATGCTCGACCGCGTTGTGGAGGAGGTTGTCGAGCACCCGGCGCAGCAGGGCCCCGTCTCCGAGGACCCGCAGGTGTCCCCCGTCCCGGGACGTCTACAATTCGATCCTCTGGCCGCGCTCGGCGACCACCAGATGGAAATCCTTGGTGGTTGCCCGAGCCAGCTCCGCCATCTCGACCGGCGCGACCTCTCTGAGCTCCTCGATCTCCTCGAGGCGCGAGAGCTGGAGGACGTCCTCCACCATCCGGTGGAGCCTGTCAGCGGACATCTTGAGCAGCTCGAAGGTCCGCCGGTTGGGCTGGTCGAAACGGCGGCGCATCGGCGCCGAGCCGGTCTTGGGCGCGGCCGGCCGGGCGCGCCGCTCCACCGCGACCTGGTCCTGCGACAGCTGGTCCTGCAGGAGGCTGATGCCGGAATGGATGACCGTCAGCGGGGTCTTCAGGTCATGCACCAGCATGGCCGAGAGCTCCGCCTTCTCGCGCTCCACGACCCTGCGCCGCTGGGTCTCGGATTTAAGCGACTCGCCCATGCGGTTGAAAGCCGCCACGAGCCGGGCGATCTCGTCTCCGGAGCCGCTGGGCTTCAGAGACCGGAACCGCTCAGGGTCGCGGGAGAGCGCCTCGAGCTTGGGCACGAGCCCCTCGATCTTGGTGCCGAACCAGGTGCCGATGAGCCAGGCCGCCAGCGTCGTCGCTAGGAAGGCCAAGAGGCCCGACCCGACCGCATCGGTCTCCAGCTCCCGCAGGCGCGCCTCGAGGGGCTGGATGGAGAACGAGACCTGGACGATCCCTTCGCCCTTGCGGCCGAGCTTGACGGGCGCCTCGACGTCGTAGAACCCGTCAGCCACATCGTCGAGGGGGACCCCGGGATGGGCCTGACGCTGGGCGGCCACCGAGTCGGCCCGCCAGACGACCCAGCGGCCGCGTCCGTCTTTGACGAGCACCGAGGCGATCCCTGAGCCGTGGAGCTCCCTCAAGCCCTTGCTCACCTCGCCGTATTCGCCGCCCTGCGCCCGGGACGTCTCGAGCAAAGCCTTCACCGCGCTCAAGGCGACCTCCGCCGTCTGACGCTGGCCGGCGTACATCTCGCCGCGCGTGCTCTTGACCCTGCTGTATTGGAAGCCGCCGGCGACCGCCGCGCCGAAAAGGGCGAAGACGACCGCGAGCTTGAGGCTGATGCGCATCCACCTCAAGTGTACCTTATTTAAGTATACTTTCCTCTGGAGCGACTGCGGTGGCGGCCCTTCTCAAGGCGGCGGCGCGATTCGTCCTTTTCTGCGGGCGCCGCGAACAAACGGTCGGCCGCCGTGTCCAATCGATTGGACGGCCATGACCGAACCCGCCCCCGAGGACCTCGCCGCGGCGAAGCCCGCCAAGGCGTCCGACCAGACCGCCGAGCTTAGGCCGGCGCCAGGCCTTGCGTCCATGCTGGGGTCCAGCATCACCGTGCTGGGCCGCCCCCCCTGGGTCTTTGACGAAGCCGCGCGCGCCCAGGTCCCTTCCTGGTGGGTCATGGCGGCAAACGTGCTGGTGTTCGCGTCGGGGGGCCAAGCCGCCGCCCTGGTGCTGCGGCTCATCGGCTCCCCCGGCCCGGTCTCTCCGGAACGCCTGGTCATGCTCCACGCCGGAGCGGCCGCGGCGACGCTCGCCGCGAGCTTCCTCATCGCGGCGGTCGCGGACGTCATCGCGCGCGTCGCCGACAGCGACGCGGGCTTCCCCCGCAGCTATCAGGTCGTCTCGCTCTGTTCGGGCGTGACGGTCTTGAGCCTCATCCTCCAGCAGATGCCCGCGCTATGGTTCGTCCCGACGGTGTGGGGGTTCCTCCTCCTCGGCTGGGGCATCCAGCGGGTCCACGGAGCCCACGCCGGGCGGACCTGGGTCTTCCTCGGGGTCCTGGCCGCGGCCGCGTTGGCCGGCCAATGGTACGGCAACCGCCGTCTCCGGATGGTCTCGGAGTCCGCGGCCGCGGCCTCAGCCGTCATGAGCGAGATGCAGCGGCTCCGGGCCGAACTCGAGAAATCCCTCCCGGCGCTCCAGACGGGCGGCGCGCCGCCGCCCGCGGCCGGATCCGAGCCGCCCGCCGGCCGGCTCGGACGCTCGGCCGCGGGCCCGACGGGCGGGCAGGACACGGGGAGCGCCCTGCGGCCCAACGCCTTCGCCAACCCTGAGGCCATGGTGCTCCCACCCGAGGACATGCCCCCGCTGGGCCCGGCCGAGGGGGCCGTCCCGGCGCAGGTGGACGCGGCGCTCCAATCCTCCATGGGCCTGTTCCGCGCCATACTCCCCATGCTGAAGAACCCGCAGCTCACGAAGTCTTTGCCGCCGGAACAAGCCGCGCAGATCCAGCAGCTGACCAAGATGGTCAGCCAGCTGGAGCGCAACATGGCTCAGGGCCGCGGGCCCACGGACCAGGATCTCGCCAAGATCATGCAGATGTTGATGCGGGCCCAGGCCACGGCGATAACGCCGCAGGGACCCGCAGGCCCTCCTTCGAATCAACAGGGCCGCCAGCCGCGAGGCCAGCCGGGCAAACCCTCTTCCCCGGCGCCCCCTGGCGCGACGCCGCTTGAGGCCCAAGAGCCGCGATGAGGCTCCAAGGGAAGATCGTCCTCGTCACCGGCGCGGCACGCAGGGTGGGCCGGAGCATCGCCTTGGCGCTCGGGGAGCGCGGCGCGAGGCTCGCCCTCCATTTCAACAGATCCAGGCGCGAAGCCTTGCGGCTGGCATCCGACATCAAGGAGGGATTCGGCAGGGACGCCGCGGTCTTCCAGGCGGACCTCTCCGACGCGCGCCAGGCCGCCCGGCTCGCCGACTCGGTGGCCAGACGGTTCGGCGCCGTCCATGTCCTGGTCAACAACGCCTCGGTCTACGAGGCGACCCGGTTCGGCCGGACGAGCCCCAAGGACTGGGACCGGAACATGAGCGTGAACCTCAGGGCCCCTTTCTTCCTGAGCCAGGCCGCGGCCCCCTGGATGCGGCGGTCCGGGGGAGGCAAGATCATCAACATCGGGGATTGGGCAGGCGAGCGCCCCTACACCGACCGCATCCCGTACTGCGTGTCCAAGGCGGGCCTCGTCGCCCTCAACACGGCCCTGGCCAAGGAACTCGCTCCCGACATCCAGGTGAACGCCGTCCTGCCCGGCGCGGTGCTTCTGCCGGACGACTACCCTCCCGGGAAGAGGGCCGCGGTCATACGCGCCGCTCCCCTGAAGCGCCTGGGCACACCCCGCGACGTGGCCGAAGCCGTGGTCTTCCTGATCGAGGGGGGGGACTTCATCACCGGGGCGGCCCTGCCGGTGGACGGCGGGAGGCTCATCGCGTGACCTACACCGTCACCCGGCGCGTCCGTTTCTGCTATGGGCACCGGCTCCTCGGCCACAAGGGGAAGTGCCGCCACCTGCACGGGCACAACGCGGTCGCCGAGGTCGCCTTGCGCCGCAGGGCCCTGGACCGCTACGGCATGGTCGTGGATTTCGAGGAGATCGAGCGTCAGGTGCAGGCCTGGGTGGACGACGAGATGGATCACCGCAGCCTCCTGAACTCCCGGGACCCCCTCGTCAAGCTGCTGCGAGACCTTGGCTTGCCGGTTGTCGCGCTGCGCGGCAACCCGACGGCGGAAAACCTCGCCAAGCTCATCTTCGACTTCGCGCAGGGCAAGGGCTTGCCCGTGGCCAGCGTCAAGGTCTGGGAGAGCCGCGACTCGGCCGCCGAGTACGGCCGCTAGCGCACTATCCATCGACGTTCATCTCCCCGGTCCGGGCGACCTCGGCATAGAACGCCGAACCCGGCGCGGGCCGGCGCGCCATGGAGTAGAGCCCGAACCTCGGCCGGTAGGACCCCCATTCGTAGTTGTCCACCAGGCTCCAGTGGAAATAGCCCTGGACTTCGGCCCCCTGCGCCATGACCCCGCCGAGCGACCCGAGGTGGTCGCGGATGAAGCCTTCCCTGCGAGAACCTGCGGCGTCCGCGATGCCGTTCTCCAAGACTAGGATGGGCAAGCCGAAGTCGCGCCAGAGAGCGCCCACCACCCGGCCGAGGCCCTCGGGATGGACCTCCCAGCCCATGTCGGTCGGCTCGCCATCGCCGCGCCTCCCGCCCAGCAGCTTGAACAAAGGTCCCCCGACCCCGCGCTCGAACTCGGCGTAGCCTGGCACGGCGCGGCCGGGCAGGGGAGACAGGAACGACCGATGCACGAAGATCCTGGTGTAGTAGTTGACGCCGAGGAAATCCATGTGGGCCTTGGTGGCCTCGATGAAGCCGCGGTGCATGAAGGAGTCCCAAGCCATGACCGCGTCTTCGTCTCCGGGCCGCGCGGGGTCGAGGGCCGAGACATGGTGGGCGTAGCCCACGCGGCCCTCAGGCTGGAGCCGGCGCAGGAGACGGTAGGCCTCGTTGTGCGTCCGGGCCATGATCCGGACCGCCCGCTCCAGGAGCTTGGGCCGGAGCAGCAGCCGCCGGCCCGGCGGGAACTGGCCCATGCCGTAGGCTCCGACGATGAATACCACGGGCTCGTTGAAGGTGACCCAATCGCGGACATGCTCGCGGAGCGCGCCCGCGGCGCGCTCCGCGAAGCGCAGGTACCTGGGCGCGACGCCTTCATCGAGCCATCCCTCGGGGTGCCTTTCCAGGAGCCAGGCTGGCTCGGAAAAATGGTGGAGGCAGACGAAAGGCCGGACCCCTTCCTCCTTGAGCCTGCGCGCCCAGAAGGCGTAGCGGGCGAGGACACCCTCATCGAAGCGGTCCGGACCGGGCTGGACCCGCGACCATTCCATGGAGAACCGGTACGCGTTGAGATGGAGAGCCTTGACGCACTCGAGGTCCTCCTCGAAGCGCTCCCAGGACCCGGCGGCCGCGCCCGAGGGCTCCCAGCCCTTGCGCCGCTCCCAATCCCAGAACGCCGACCCGGCGTTATGACCCTCGGTCTGGTAGGCCGAAGTGGAGGCGCCCCAAAGGAATCCTCTAGGAAATGTTATAATCCCCATGCTTCAGGAAGCGTTTCCCGTCGGGTAATTATGTCTAATTCGCGGAAGGTTGTCATCATCGGCTCAGGCCCGGCCGGCTGCACCGCCGCCATCTACTCCGCGCGGGCGGGCTTGGAGCCCCTCATGTTCGCGGGCGTCATGATGGGCGGCCAGCTCATGACGACCACCGATGTCGAGAACTTCCCCGGGTTCCCCGAAGCCGTGGCCGGGCCGGAACTCATGGACCGCATGCGCCGGCAGTGCGAGCGCCTCGGGGTCTCCATCGTGCAGGAACTCGTTTCCCGCGTGGGGCTCTCCCGACGGCCTTTCAGGCTTGAGACCACGGAGGGCAAGACCGCCTCCGCGGAGGCCCTCATCGTGGCGACCGGAGCCGAGGCCCGGTGGCTGGGGCTTGAGTCCGAGCACCGGCTCAAGGGGCACGGGGTCTCGGCCTGCGCGACCTGCGACGGCTTCTTCTTCAAAGGCAAGGAGGTCTGCGTGGTGGGGGGAAGCGATTCCGCGCTCGAAGAAGCTCTCTTCCTGGCGAGGTTCGCCGCCAAGGTGACGGTCGTCCACCGCCGGGACCGTCTGCGCGCGTCCAAGGCCATGCAGGACAAGGCCCGCGGGCAGCCCAAGCTCGCCTGGGTGTGGGACTCGGTGGTCTTGGAGGTGCTGGGGACGGACTCCGTGGCCGGCCTGCGCGTGAAGAACGTGAAGACCGGCGAGGCCCGGGACCTCGCCTGCCAGGGCCTGTTCGTGGCCGTCGGGCACGTCCCGAACACGGGCTTCCTGGCCGGGCAGCTCAAGCTCGATGAGAACGGCTACATCGTGACCGACGGCCGATGCCGCGCCTCAGTGGAGGGGGTGTTCGCGGCCGGAGACGTGATGGACCCCCATTACCGCCAGGCCGTGACCTCGGCCGGCAACGGCTGCATCGCGGCCCTGGAGGCCGAGAGGTTCCTGAGCAGCCATGAGTAGGCTGCCGCCCTGGCTCAAGACCCGCCTCGGCCACGGAGAGGACTTCACGCGCCTCAGGGCGCTTTCGCGCAGCCGGGGCCTCAACACCGTCTGCGTGGGAGCCCGGTGCCCGAACCTGGGCGAATGCTGGAGCCGGGGCACGGCCACCTTCATGGTCCTGGGCCCGCGATGCACCCGGGGATGCCGGTTCTGCGGCGTCCCCGCCGGCTCCCCCATGCCCGTGGACCCGGACGAACCGGAACGGCTCGCCTTGACTCTCAAGGAGATGAGCGTCCGCTACGCGGTCATCACCATGGTGTGCAGAGACGACCTCCCGGACCATGGCGCCGGGCACATGGCCGCGTGCCTGCGCGCCGTGCGGTCATCGGCGCCCGGCATCGGGCTCGAAGCCCTGGTCGGGGACTTGGGGTGCGACCGGCCTGCCCTCAAGACCGTGCTGGACGCCGGACCCAATGTCCTTTCCCACAACATCGAGACGGTCGAGCGCTTGGGGAGGCTGGCCCGCGACGGCCGCTGCGGGTACCGCAAATCGCTGGGGCTCCTGGAGAGCGTCCGGGAGCTTTCCCCGGAGACGCCGACCAAATCGTCGCTCATGCTTGGCCTGGGCGAGACCGAAATGGAGGTCCGCGGCGCCCTGGCCGACCTGCGCGAAGCGCGAGTCTCCCTGCTCACCATCGGCCAATACCTGCGGCCGACCAAGACCGCCCGCCACCTGCCCGTGAGGGAATACCTCCCCCCGGAGAGGTTCGAGCGGCTCAAGGACGAGGCCTTGTCCATGGGGTTCCTCGGCGTCTCCGCCGGGCCGCTCGTGCGCAGTTCCTTCAGGGCTGCGGAACTCTTCGTGGAGACGCTCGTCGCCGGGAAGGAGGGCCATGGGCTCTAGGACGGCAGCGCGGTTCGACGTGGAACGCATCGAGATGCTGGACGCCGAGGGCCGCGCGGACGCGGCCGTCGGCGTCGGCATCCCCGACGCCGGGCTCCTCGGATACTACCGGAGGATGGTCGAGATCCGCGCCTTCGACGAGAAGGCCACGGCGCTCTGCCGCCAGGGCAAGCTCATCGCCTACCACCGGCTCCGGGGGCACGAGGCGACGCAGATCGTGCCGCCGACCCTCCTCAAACCCCAGGATTGGATGGCGCCCACCCACCGCGGCCACGGCGCCTACTATGCCCGGGGCTTGAAGCTCAGGTACATCCTGCTCTATTGGGCAGGCGACGAGCGCGGGCTCAAGCTCCCGGAAGGCTCGAACGACGTGGTCTTCTCCTTCCCGGTGGGCAGCCACCTGACCCAGGCCGCGGGCCTGGGTCTGGCCGCCAGACTGCGCAGAGAGGACACCGTGGTGCTGGCCTATCTGGGAGACGGGGCCGCCGGCAAGGGCGACTTCCACGAGTCGCTCACCCTGGCGGGCCGCCTGAAGCTCCCGGTCATCTATCTCATCGAGAACCACCGTCCCTCCGGGGACTTCCCCGCCGAGGGCGGCCAGGACTGGCCGGGGGGGCCCAAGACCCTCGCGCAGACGGCCATCGCCTACGGCGCCCACGGCGTCCAAGTCGACGGCAGCGACCCGCTGGCCGTGCATCAGGCCTTGTCCGACGCCATCGAGCGGGCGCGCCTCGGCGGCGGCCCCACGGTGGCCGAATGCGAGGTCTGCCGGCCGACATCCGTCGTCCCGGGCGAGCCCTCGCCCGCGGACCTCGGCGCATGGAAGATGAAGGACCCGGTGGCGCGCTTGCGCAGGCATCTGACGGCGAAGGGCCTGTGGGACGACGACAGGGACATGAAGCTCAAGGTCGAGGCCGAGACGCTGGTCCGATACGAGGCCGAGGAGTTCGAGGGGGCCCTGCCGCCCGACCCGCTCGACATGTTCTCCGAGAACTACGCCACCGCGCCCTGGCATCTGCGCGAGCAGCGCCTGGAGCTAGAAGCCCTCCTCGAGCTCAAACGCGGCCGCAAGGACGTCGACGATCTGCCTAGGCCGGAAGGGAGGTTCCCGTGAGCCCCCTGCTCAACCTCGCCCAGGCGGTCAACCAGGGCTTGAAGCACGCCATGGAGGCCGACGCCAGCGTGCTGGTCCTGGGCAAGGACGTCGGCCGCATGGGCGGGGTCTTCCGCGTGACCGAGGGCCTGCAGAAGACCTTCGGTCCGGACCGCGTCGTGGATACCCCTCTGGCGGAGCTCGGAGTCGTGGGCGCTTCCATCGGGCTGGCCATGGCCGGCATGAAGCCCGTCTGCGAGATCCAATACGACGGACTCCTGCCTTCGGCCCTTGAACAGGTGGTCTGCCACCTGGGGAGGCTGCGCAACCGCACGCGGGGAAGGCGCAGCCTCCCGATGGTCGTGCGCTGTCCGCACGGGGGCGGGGTCCGCGCGCCCGAGCTCCACTCCGAGAGCCCCGAAGCCTATATCGCCCACACGCCCGGGATCAAGGTGGTCATACCCTCGACTCCCGAGGACGCCAAGGGCCTCCTCATGGCCGCGGTCTTCGACCCCGACCCCGTCTTCTTCTTCGAGCCCAAGGCCCTGTACCGCTCGCCCGAGGCCGAGGTGCCGTCTCGTCCCTACGAGACGCCGATCGGCCAGGCCAGGGTCGCGCGGGAGGGAACGGACGTCACGGTCGTCTCCTGGGGAGCCATGGTCCACACCGCGCTCCGGGCGGCTGAGAGGCTCTCGGCCGAGGACGGGCTCTCCGCCGAGGTCATCGACCTGAGGACCCTCACCCCTCTCGACATCGACGCCCTGACGGCCAGCGTGGGCAAGACCGGGCGGGCGGTGGTCTGCCATGAGGCTCCCAACACCGGCTCCTGGGCCGGCGAGTTGAGCTGCCTCATCCATGAGCGCGCCCTCCTCAAGCTCCGGGCGCCGGTGAAGAGGGTGGGAGGCTGGGACATCCGGATGCCCCTCCCGAGACTGGAGAAATACTACATCCCGGATGAAGACCGCGTCGTCAAGGCGGTCAAGGACACGGCCGCGTACTGAGGGGACCCATGCTCTACGAATTCAGGCTGCCGGAAGCCGGCTCCACCGAGGTTGCGATGCTCGGCTGGGAGGTCCGCGAGGGCGACCGCGTCGCCGCGGACCAGGTCGTCTGCAGGGTGCTCGCGGGCAAGGCCGAGGTCGAGATCCGCTGCCCCCAGGCGGGCGTCCTGCTCAAGCAGGTGGCCAGGATCGGCGACCAAGTGCGCCTGCGCCAGCTCGTGGCGATCCTCAGGCCCGAGGCGCAGAGCCTCCAGACGCACGGCCTGGCCTTGCCCTCGGTGCGCAAGCTCGCCTCTGAGTTGAAGGTGGACCTCTCCGCCGTCAAGGGCGGCGGCCCGGGAGGACGGATCACGGAAGAGGACGTCCGCGAGGCGCAGAAGAGCCTGCCCGAGCTGCCGGTGCTCAAGCGCCCGGAGGAGCAAGCCCCGGCTCCGCAGCCGGCCCCGGCGCCGGAGATACCTCCGGAGAGGAGCCTGACGCTCGACGACCCGGCCCTGGCCCTGCCGCCTGAACAGCCCACCGCTCCCTTGCCCACTGCCTCGACCGCGCCCCCGGCCCCTCCCAGACCCGCGGAGATCGTGGAGGAGAAACCCACGCCCGGCCTGGCCATCCCTGCGGCCGCCCTGACCGCCATCGGCGTGCCGGAGACGACGCCCCCTCCGACGCACCCTGAAGCGACGCCCCCGGACGAGGAGAGGATCGCGTTCATGGGCCCCAGGAAGCGCGCTGCCGAGAGACTGGCCCACAGCTGGAAGAGCATCCCCCATGCCTACGGCTTGGCCGAGGCCGACGTGACGGCTCTGCGGAACCTGATGAGGGAGCTCCAGCCCGAGGCTCACAAGAAGGGCTGCGACCTTTCGGAGCTGGCCTTCGTGGTGCGGGCCCTGGCCAAGACCCTGCACGAATGCCCTGACTTCAACTCCCACATGACCGAAGACGGGCACGGGATCGTGTTCAAGCGCTCCTGCAACATCGGCATCGCCATGACCGTGGGGCACGCCCCCATCGTCCCGGTGCTCCGCGACGCCCAGAAGAAGGACCTCTGGACCCTGGCATCCGAGCTCTCCAAGCTCCCGGCCCGGGCCCGCGACCACAACATCCCGGAAGCCGAGCTCCACGGAGCCACCTTCACGGTGACGAGCGTCTCCTCCGCAGCCTCCAACCTGGTCCTGCCGGTCATCCTCCAGCCCGAGACCGCGTCCTTGGGCGTGACCAAGGCCCATGAAAGGGCCGTCGTCATCGGAGGAGGCATCCATTCCCGCTGGAGGATGAACCTGGGCTTGAGCTACGACCGCCGCTGCCATGACCCCAGCCACGCCGCCGCCTTCCTGAGCGCCCTGGCCCGCAGGCTGGAAGCCCCGAGGAGCCTGGCGTGAGAGAGACCGACATCCTGGTCGTGGGCGCCGGGCCCGCGGGCTATGTCGGGGCCATCAAGCTCGGGAGGCTCGGCAAGAGGGTCGCCCTGGTCGAGGGGAACAAGCTCGGGGGCGAATGCCTTAACTACGGCTGCATCCCGTCGAAGGCCCTCATCAACGCCTCGTGGCTCGCGCACCGCGCGGCTAAGGGCCTCCAGCCGGGCGTCACGGCCGAGTCCGTGAAGGTGGACATGGGCCGGCTGCAGGGCTGGAAATCGGGCCTGTTGGCCGCGCTCTCGAAAAACATCGGGACCCTGGCCAAGGCCAACGGCGTCGAGGTCGTCTCAGGCACGGCGACCTTCACGTCCGCCAACGAGGCGCGCATCGTTTCGGGCGGCTCCGAGGAGACGATCCGGTTCACCAGCGCGCTCATCGCCACCGGGACTCGTCCCGCCGCTCTGCCCGGCTTCGATTTCGACGGGACCTGGCGCCTGACCAACAGGGAAGCCCTCGACCTGCCCGAGGCTCCCGCGAGCCTCCTGGTGATCGGCGGCGGCGCCATCGGCCTCGAGCTCGGGACCTTCTACGCCAAGCTCGGGTCCAAGGTCACGGTCGTGGAGTTCATGCCGCAGCTCCTGCCCGGCATGGAGAGCGACCTCGTCGCGGTCATCAGCAAAAGTCTCCAGCGCCTGGGCGTGGAGGTCCTGGTGAGCTCCAAGGCCAAGCGGGCCTTGCCGGGCTCAGGGCAGGGCGAGGCCCGTCAGGTCGTCATCGAGACCCCGGAGGGGGAGAAGACCATCGAGGCCGGCCGCGTCATCGTGAGCGTGGGCCGCGTCCCATGCACCCAGGGCCTCGGCCTGGACGCGGCCGGCGTCAAGACCGACGCCAAGGGCCACATCGTGGTGGACAAGTCCATGCGCACCAGCGTCCCTCACATCTACGCCTCCGGAGACATCGCGGGGCCGCCTTACCTGGCGCACAAGGCCTCGGCCGAGGCCATGATCGCCGCCGCGGCCATCGCAGGCGCGGCTCCCCATGACCTGGGACCGGTCCCCATGGCCGTGTTCACGGACCCTGAAGCCGCCTCGGTCGGAGAGACCGAAGCCGCGGCCAAGAGCCGAGGGGTCGAAGTCCTGGTCGGCAAGTTCCCGTTCGCGGCCTGCGGCCGAGCTCAGACGATGCGCGAGACCGAGGGGTTCGTCAAGGTCGTGGCGGAGAAGATCGGCCACCGCATCCTGGGCGTCTCCATGGTCGGCCCGCACGCCTCAGAGCTCATCAGCGAGGCGTGCCTGGCGGTCAAGCTGAAAGCCACGCTCGAGGACGTGAGCCGCACCATCCATCCGCACCCCACCCTTCCCGAGGCCTTCATGGAAGCCTGCGAGGCGGCAATCGGACAGGCCATCCACATCCTTGGGCCCAAGAGTTGAAGGACAAGGGACTATATCTCGGTAGACCCGGAGGTCTGCCACGGCAAGCCCTGCTTCAGAGGAACCCGCTTCATGGTCGCCACCGCCCTGGAATTTGATGGCCGCTCCCTGGCTGCCACCGACCACGAACTTGGCGCCGAAAGGAGGGATGACGAAGGTGCCTTCGTGCATCGAGATTTCCACGTGGCCGCCCGCGAAGCCGGCGAGACGGTCCGAGGAAACGGCGACCTTCTCTCCATCGAGCCGCCATCTGGAACCTTCAATGCCCCGCGCCTCGCAGCGGGCTCGACCTCACCCACTTTTCCCTGAGGGCTGACGGGCCAGCCTGCCCGATTCAAATCATGCTCGGGGTCCTGCCGCCGGTGGGGCCCATCGGCCTCTGCTCGCTCGTCGTGCATCTGGATTGACTGGCGGACGCTCGCACCCGGCCGATCCGACCCACCGGCGTCACCCCTCGCGCTCAAGGAAGCAAGCTGTCCCTGGTTATGCCCTGAACGTGGGTGAAGCCTTGCAGGGGGACTGATGTGAACGGCGGCCGCC
>JACQWX010000002.1 GCA_016209035.1 Elusimicrobiota bacterium
TCGTCGATCCTCCCGGAAGCGCGATTGCGGTGTCAGAACCGGAGTGGTTCAGCGAGGCCAGCCTCAGCGTGTCGACGGATACGGGCGGCAAGGTGGAGACCCCAAGCAGGGCGAGCGTTGAAGTGCCTCCCGCGGCCCTGGAGGAAGAGACCGTCATCACGGTGTCCAAGCCCAAAGACATTGAGGACGAAGGCAAGCGCGAGGCAGCCAGGAAGGCCCAGCCCATCGTCAAGGCAGGCGAGCCTGTAGAATTTGGGCCACGAGGCACCAGGTTCAGCCAATCCGTGACCATCGAGCTGCCGTTCGACCTCGACTTGGTGCCGCCCGGCAAGAGCTGGATGGACGTGGCTCTGCACTACTGGAACAAGGACGAAGACAAATGGGACCCTCTGGAGACTGAGGTAGATCTGGTCAGGAAGAAGCTCAAAGCCAAGACGGACCATTTCTCCCTGTACCAGCCCATGGTGATGGGGATCAATCCCGAGGCTACTGCTTCTTCGGACTTCAACTTCCGCGACGTCTACGCATTCCCCAACCCAGCCAAGGGGGTCAATCCAACCTTCAGGGTGCAGGTTGGGAGAGCCGACAGCGTTGAGATCACGATCTACGACGTCTCGGGCATGCCGGTTGACAAAGGCTCATGCGGAACAGGTCAGGTCAGGGATATAGACAACGGCATGGGCAACCAGTACACTTTCGAGTGTACTTGGGATGCTCACCGGGTAGGCTCAGGGGTCTACGTCTACATGGTGAGGGCGCGCAAAGCCGGATTCAAGGACGTGACGGTCGTCAAGAAAGTAGGCATTCTAAAGTGAGCGCCAACATGAAAACCATTCCAGTCCTCATCTTCCTTGCGGCAAGCCAGGCCGGGGCGGTCTCCCAGGCCTGGGCGGGCGAGACAGCCCAGTTCCTCAAGATCGGGGTAGGAGCCAGGGCAGTGGGCATGGGAGGGGCCTACGTGGCCGTAGGCGACGACTTGAACTCCATGACCTGGAACCCTGGAGGCATGGCAAGCCTTGGCAAGCGCGAGGTCGGGGCCATGTATGCCGACCTGGTGGCCGACACGCGCTTTAGTTTTCTGGGCTATGGGCATCCGACCAAGTACGGGACTTTCGGGGCAGGGCTCATGTACCTGGGCCAGGGCTCCCTGGATGGCAGGGACTCCCAGGGCAGGGCCAATGGAGGGTTCACGGCCTCGGACCTGGCATTGGACGTATCATACGCCAGGACGGCGCTTCCGAGGCTGGGCTTGGGCGTCAATGTCAAGTTCGTCAGGACGAACGTGGGTTCGGACACGGGGTATTCAGCGGCCTTTGATCTGGGCTCAAGGTACGCCTTTGGCAGGATGGGGCCGGGGAACTTGGCTGCCGGATTGGCTGTCCTGAACCTTGGGCCCGGGATCAGGCTCTACGAGCAGAGTTCGCAGCTTCCGCTGACTTTGTCGGCGGGACTCGGGTATAATCTTCCCTTCGGCTTGAACTTCGGACTCGACTTCAGGAACAGGCCGTATGCCGGAAGCTCAGAAGTGAGTCTTGGGACGGAGCTTGCGGTGGTTCCGCAATTGGCCGTGAGGCTGGGGTACGCGTCGACGCACGGGTTGATCTCAGGGGCGTACAAGACGAGCGACTTGATGGGGCTTGCGGCAGGGTTCGGGGTGAAGGCGCTCGGGATGAGCCTGGACTACTCCATGACGCCGTTCGGGGGCCTGGGCAACAGCCATAGGGTCAGCCTGGGGGCCCGTTGGTAGCTGGCTCCGGTTCGTTTCGGTCCTTTTCAACAGCATGACCATCCTGCCGCGCTATCTTTTGCGGGTCTTCCTGCCGTTCTTCGGCCTGTGCCTGGCTTTGTTCACCGCGATCCTGCTGATGAATTCGTTCCTCAAGCTCTTCAGCCTGGCCGTGACCAAGGGCATCTCCCTCATCTGGATACTCTCCTGCTTTTCAAGGCTCCTGCCCTACTTCCTGGGCCTGACCGTGCCCATGGCCTTCCTGGTGGCCATGCTCATGGCGCTGGGCCAGCTCTCGGAGCGCGGCGAGATCATGGCCTTGCGCTCTTCCGGGTTCTCCTTCCGCGAGATGACGCGGCCGTTCCTCGTCGTGGCCGTGCTCCTCACCGGCATCCTGCTGTGGGTCAACCACAAGGTCAGCCCCGAGGGCCTGCACTCCTTCCGCGGCCGGCAGTCCTACGCGAGCCAGCAGCTGGCCCGCATCGACCTCGAGCCCGACTCCTTCGTCAACCTCGGCGAGTGGCGGCTCTACGCCAAGGAAGCCGACCGGGTGACGGGCAACATCAAGGACGCCTACCTCGTCCGGGCGGGCGTGGACCGGGGCCTGAGGGTGAGCGCCCCCAGCGGGAGCCTGAGGCTCAAGAAGGGGCAGGGCTTCGTGCTGGAGCTCCGGAACGGCGCCCTCCAGCTCCCGGGCAGGACGAGCGACAAGTTCACCTCCGCGACCTTCGCCCGATACCGGCTCTTCGTCCCGCTCTCCGGGCCGGTCGAGATGGGCCGCTCGCCCGACACCCAGGAGTTCAAGTCCCTCCACCTCTGGCAGATGGCCCGCGCGCCGGGCATGCCGAGGGAGCGCCGGAACGAGTACTTAGTCGAGGTCTCGGTCCGGAGCGCCGCGGCCTTCTCCCCGTTCGTCTTCTTCTGGATCGGGGCGCCGCTGGGGCTCGGGGTCGGCCGGTTCGGGAAAGGGAAGGGCTTCGTGGTGAGCCTCGGCATCCTCTTCGTCTTCTACGGCTTGCTGGCCTTCGGCATCGGGCTGGGCCGGAGGTACGACAGCCTCTCCTTCGCGGCCCCCTGGACCGCCGACGGGGTCGGGCTGGCGATCGGGGCCTGGCTGACCCGGAGGGCGTCCGAGCTGTGAAGATCTTCTCGGTCTACATGGCCAAGAGGTTCTTCAAGCCGTTCGGCTACGGCTTGGGGCTCTTCGCCATCCTCCTCTTCCTGGGCACGGTCTTCGACCGCATGAGCTCCCTGGTCAAGAGCCCGGCCTCCCTCAACGTCATCCTGGAGTACCTCTGGCTCGAGGTCCCCTATTGGGCCATCCGCACCATACCCATGGCGACCTTGTTGGCGACGCTCGTGGCCATGACCGGGTTCGTGCAGAGCGGCGAGGCGCTCGCCGCCCAGGCCGCGGGGTTCAGGCTCCGGGACTTCTGGAAGCCGCTCTTGTGGTGCTCGCTTGCGGTGGCGCTCTTGAGCTTCGCCGCCCAGGAGACGCTGCTCCCATTCTGCTACCGCAGGTCCCAGCACCTCTGGAACGAGAAGATCCGGCCCGGCTGGGAATGGCAGAAATACCTGAACCTCGCCATGATCACCGAGCCCGGCCAGTTCGTCCAGGCCAAGGTCTACTTCCCGAAGGAATGGCGGATGGAGGGGGTCATCTTGGAGAGGGTCGGGGCGGAAGGCATCACCCGTCAGATCGAGGCCGAGACGGGAAATTTCGACAGCGCCCCCATGCGCTGGGTCCTCTTCAACGGCGTGGATAGGACCTTCCAGGACGGCAAGGTGGCCGAGAAGAGGTTCGAGAAGCTGGTGTCGGACCTGAAGGCCACTCCCAGGGACCTCATCCCCAGGACCCGGAGTCCCGAGGAGTTGAGCCTCTTCGAGCTCAAGGCGTACGCGCCCAAGGTCAAGCATCTCGGGGTCTCTCCCAGGGAGTACATGGTGGCCGCCCACTCGAAGGTCTCCTATCCCTTCACCAACGTGGTGATCTGCGCCTTGGGCATCCCGGTCGCGTTGAGGCTGAGGCGCGCCGTCAAGATCCTGAGCTTCTCCGTGGCCCTGGGCACTTCGTTTCTGTTTCTTTGGTTCATCGAGGTCGGCCGCGCCTTGGGCGTGAGCGGCAGGCTCCCTCCTTCCCTGGCCGCGTGGACCGCCAACATCGTGTTCGGCTTTCTCGCCGCGTACCTGATCAGGCGGTATGATGTATGATTACCCATCTCCGCCTGAGGTGCCTGGCTTGATCCCAGTAGATTGACCTTGGCCCAAGCCTGGCACCTGGACCATGTCCAACCCGGGCCTATTTCGTTCATTTATTCCTAATAGGGTCGAAATAGCGGGGAAACAGGGGTATCCTACACTCCTGGTCCATGCGGGCCGCTCCCGTGCTCTGGCTTCTCGCCGCAGCCGCCTGGCTGCCCCGGGCTTCCTTCGCCCAGCAGTCCAGCGTCGACTCCACCTGGGTCGCGGACGGCCCTGTCTACGCCATCGCGAACTCCTCGAGCACGACCTTCATCGGGGGCTCCTTCACGCGGGTGGGTCCGTATACCGGCCGCGGCGTTCCATTGAACGCCGCCACGGGCGCGGTCGCGGCCGCCTACCCAAAGGTCAACGGAGAGGTGTTCGTCGCCGCGGCGGACGGGCTCGGCGGCTGGTTCATCGGAGGGGCCTTCACCCGCGTCGGCACGACGGCTCGCAACAACATCGCTCACATCAGCCCGGACGGCTCCGTGGACGCCCTCTGGGACGCGAACGCCAACAACACGGTCCGCGCCCTGCTAGTGAGCGGCGCCGTGGTGTACGCGGCCGGAGACTTCACCGGCATCGGGGGCCAGGCGCAGAAGTACGCCGCCGCCCTGAATCTGGCGACCGGCGCTCCCTTGGCGTGGAACCCGGTCTTCGACGCCGCGGTCCGCGCCTTGGCCCTGAGCGGGGGCACGCTCTATGCCGGCGGTGACTTCACCTCGGTCGGCGGGTCCGGGCGGGCCAGGTTGGCGGCGCTGGACGCGGGCTCGGGGGCCCTCGCCCCATGGGACCCTGGAGCGAACGGCCAGGTCAACACCCTTGCCGTGGCAGGGTCCACGGTCTACGCGGGCGGCGCCTTCGGGAGCGTCGGCGGCGTGGCGCATCCCAACATCGCGGCCATCGGAGCGGGCGGCGCGGTCTCGGATTGGAATCCCATCGCCAACGGCCTGGTGAATGCCCTGGCCGTGGCCGACACGACGGTCTATGCCGGCGGCTCCTTCACCCAGTTCGCTGGACAGCCGCGCACCAAACTCGCCGCCATCGACTCGGTCACCGGCGCGCTCCTCTCCTGGAGCCCGAGCGTGAGCGACACCGTGAACTCCCTTGCCGTGGCCGGCTCGACGGCCTACGCGGGAGGCCTCTTCACGCTGGCGGGAGGCCAGACCAGGAACTACCTCGCCGCCATCGACACCACGACGGCCAACGCCACATCATGGAATCCCAACGCGAGCGGCCGGGTCAATGCCGTGGCGTCGGGCGGCTCGGCCGTGTACGCGGGCGGGGTCTTCGCCAGCATGGGGATGTCGGCGCGCGCCAACATCGCGGCTCTAGACGCTGCGACGGGGCAGGCCAATGCCTGGCCTCCGGACGCCAACGGCGCGGTCCGGGCCTTGGCGTTGAGCGGCTCGTTGGTCTATGCCGGGGGCGAATTCACCCAGATCGGCGGCGCGGCAAAGAACTACGTCGCCGCCATCGATTCCACGACCGGCGTCGCCACGGCCTGGAACCCGAACGCGGACAATCTCGTCAGGGCCCTGGCCGTCGGCGGCTCGGTCATCTACGCGGGCGGGGACTTCACCGCAATCGGGGGCCAGGCGAGGAGCCGTTTGGCGTCCCTCGATGCCGGCACGGGGAACGCCTCGGCCTGGAACCCGGGGCCCAACGACTCCGTCTACGCCCTGGCCGTGAACGGGTCCACGGTCATCGTGGGCGGCGCTTTCACCGCGGTCTGGGGCCAGGGCCGCAACCGCATCGCCGCCGTGGACGCGGTCACCGGGGTCCCTTCGTCGTGGAGCCCGAGCGCCGACGACGTGGTCCGGGCCTTGGTCGCGGCAGGGACCACGGTCTATGTCGGAGGGGACTTCGTCAACATCGGAGGCCAGGCCAGGAACCGCGTCGCGGCCCTCGATGCCGCGACCGGGTTCGCGTCGCTGACCTGGAACCCCGGCGCGAACGGCCCGGTCCACGCCTTGGCTGTGTACGGCTCCAAGGTCTACGCCGGAGGGGAGTTCACCCAAGTGGGCGGCGTCTCGCGCAGCCGCATCGCCGCGCTCGACGCCGGCGCCGGGAACGCCTCCTCATGGGACCCGGGCGCCGACGCGGCGGTGAAGGCCCTGGATGTCTTCAACTTCAGGCTTCACGCGGGGGGAGACTTCGCTTCCCTTGGCCCGGACAAGACCCCGTCCTACGGCCGGTTCTACCTGTTCACCTCGGCGCCATCGGCGCCGGCTGTCTTCGCCGGGACCGCGCTGAGCTCCACCTCGATCTCTTGGACGTGGAGCAACGTGGCGGACGAGGAGGCCTTCAATCTCCACTCGGCGGCTCACGCGAGCATGTCGGGCGTCCTCGGAGCCGACACCGCGGTCTACGCGGAGGGGGGACTGACCCCGAATCTGGTTGTGACCAGGCACGTGAACGCCTCCAACAGCCTGGGGAGCGCGGACTCGGCGTCCACGTCGGTCTACACCCTTGCCGCGGCGCCGACGAGCCTGCTGGTCTCCGCCGTGACGCGCGATTCGCTGGCGCTCGCCTGGAACGCGAACAACAACCCGGCGGCGACGCGGTACTCGATCCAGATGGCCGAAGTCGGCGATTTCTCCAGCGGCATCTCCACGGTCGCCCCCCTCTCGGAGGGCTTCACGCTGACGGCCAAGGCCTTGACGGGCTTGAGACCAGGCGCCACCTACTATTTCAGGGTCCTGGCGTGGAACCAGGACGGCCTGCAGAGCCTCGGCTTCTCTCCCACGGCTTCGACCATGACGGCGTCCGTGGGAGGGGTCTCGACCCAGGCGATCACGAACGACCAAGGCCATTTCGTCCTCGGAGGCGACGGCGCCACCTCGATCACGGTCCCGGCGGGCCTCACCTATCCGGGCGGGCTGACTTCGGGCGTGATCGCGATCGCGACCTCGCCTAAGACCAACCCGCTGGCCGCGAGCGCCGCGGCCCTGGCGACGGCCATGGGGCGCCTGGGGCCCGGCCAGAACCTCTTCAGCTCGAGCATCAAGGAGTTCGCCTTCTACGACGCGGCCGGCAACGGCGTGAGCGGCGACTTCTCGGGCAACCTGACCATCGGGCTGCCCTACGAGGACGCGGACAATGACGGCATGGTGGACGGCGCCAACCCGCCCTTGGAGGTCTCCCGGCTCGAGGCCTACTGGCTCAACGAGGCCGCGGGCCGTTGGGAGAGCCGCGGGACCCCTTCCGTCGACACCCTGAACCGGAAGGCCTCGTTCACGGTCAAGCATCTGAGCGTCTACGCGCTCGGCGGCGCGGCCTCGTCCATGAACCTCAGCGGCGTCAGGGTCTATCCCAACCCGTTTCGGCCCTCGGGCGCCAATCCCAGCGAGGGCCGGCCCTGCGGCCGGTCCTCCTGCGTGCCCGGCCAGGGCATCGCCTTCGACAACCTGCCGGCCGAGGCGGCCATCACGATCTACGACAGCCTGGGCTACGAGGTCGACTCCATGCACTCCTTCAACACCGGCGGGATCCTGCGCTGGGACGGGAGGAACCTGAACGGCCAGGACGCGGCCTCGGGCGGTTATTTCGCCGTGATCAAGAGCCCCGCGGAGGACATCGTGGTCAGGAAGGTGGCCATCATCCGATGAGGTCATCCAAGGCCGGGCTTTGGTCCCTCGTCCTCGGGACCGCGCTGCTGCCGTGGCCCCTCCGGGTCCGCGCCGCCGGCCAGATCGCGACCAACCCGTTCCAGTTCCTCTTCATCGACGGCAACGCCCGGGCCACTGGCATGGGCGGGGCCTACACCGCGCTCGCCTTCGATTCGAACGCCCTCCTCTACAATCCGGCCGGGCTGGGCCTGGCCGACCGGTACGAGGGGACCTACATGCATCACGACGCCGCCCACAACCTCACGCAGGAGTACTTCGGCGCGTGCGTCAAGCAGGGTTTCGGCCTCAACGGCATCTACCGCACCTTCGGCGCCATCCCCAAGACCACGCTGGACGACCCCTCGGGAGCCCACCTGGGGCATTTCACGATCATGGACCTGGCCCTCGGCCTCGGCTACGGGAAAGAGATCCTGCCCAACCTCGGCTTCGGGGTGGGCTACAAGTACGTCCGGGAGGTCATCGACGACGTGGGGGCGAACAGCCATGCCGTGGACCTGGGGCTCCTGTTCCTGCCGCGGCCGAGGTTCTCTCTGGCCTTCGCGGCCCAGAACCTGGGGCCGACCTTCAGGTACCACGGCGCTTCGGAGAACCTTCCTCTCAACCTGCGATGGGGCGCGGCGTACGGCTTCGACCTCCTTGGGGCGCCTTTCACGGCCGCCATCGACGGCATCAAGCAGCCTGGGGATCGGACGAACATGTCGGCCGGGATGGAGACGGTGGTGGGCGGGCACTTGGCCTTGCGGATCGGCTACTCGAGCCGCAACGACTCCGGCCCGGGCTTGACGGGCGGCGCAGGCGTGAGATACAAGGACTTCTCTTTCGACTACGCCGTGGCGCCCAACGGGAGTCTCGGCTGGAGCCATCGTTACGGCATGACCTTCCGCTGGAGGGGCGCCGGTCCGAAGGACGGTTCCGGCGAGGATTGGCCGGACTACAAGCCCGCCGCGGTCAAGCTCAAGCCCGCGCCGGACGCCAACGCCGTCCCCAAGGGCGTCCGGCGCGGCGCCCGTCCGGGAATCGAGTTCGCCGCGCCGGCCAAGGTCGAGCCCCCGGCCCCGCCGGAAGACCGGCCCGCGCGCCCGAAAAGAGCCCCCAGGCGGCGCTGAGAAGCGCGTCCTAGGAATTCGACTCGATGGACTTGAACCAGCTCTGGATGGCGCTCGAGACCTCGCGCACCCTGGCCTCAGTGCCCTCGATGACGAGCAGGAAGTCCGAGGAGAGCCAGCCCTTGTACTCCTTGAGCTTGTAGGTGATGCCTTCCTGCTGGTCGAGGAACTTCTCCAACTCTCGCCGGACCCGGCCGCGGATCATGGCGCCGGCCGAGAAGGTCATCTTGGCCCGCGCGTTCGCGGCGCCCTCTGCGCCGACCTGGGGGACCGTCGCGGTCAGGATGTCCGTGATGACGTGGCTGGCGTAGGTGAACAATCCCGCGGGCCCGGGGCTCTTGGGGATGGTCACCCCGTGGACCTTGGCCGCGGCGCGGATCTGGGCCTCGTGCGGGATGTTCCCGTCGGGGTCCATGTCGTTGAGGAGGGCCTGGGCGATGGCCGTCGGGATGTCGGAGGCCTTCGTGAAGAGGGTCGGCAGGATAAGCGCCTCGGCCAGGGCCGCGCCCGCCTCCTGGCCGAGCGAGGCGATGAGGGCTTTCCGGAGCTTCCAGGCGAAGCCCATCCACACCTGGCCCTGGTCGTGGACCTGGTCGTACTCCTTGTACTGGTGGGTGTTCTCACCATGCCGGACCCAGCTCTGTTCCTGGTTCTTGAGGAAGCCCTCGCCGACGATCGGGTTGTTCGACATGAACATGGAGAAGATGTCTCCCCACCCTTCGCTCAGGCCCCCGTTGACGATGCCGCCGATCATGTCGTCGATGAAGTGGCCGCCCTCATGGCGGATGACCGAGGCGAAGGCGGTGTTGGCGCAGTTGGAGCTGGACCGGAAGAAGTTGAGGCTGGGCCAGCCCGGCGTGTAGTACGCGTTGCATTCGTCGTCGATGTTGGTGCGGATGCGGATCGCCCGCTCGAGGCGCTTGTCGTCGATCCCGCGGGCCTTGGCGTACTCGATGAGCCGGGTGAAGTGGTAGTAGGCGTTGACCTGGGCGATGTCCTCCTCGGAGTTGCCGGTCGGGTTGTAGACTACCGAGGCCTCCTCTCCCGGCTTGAGCGCGCCGGAGATCGACAGGGTCTTGGCGCCCTGGTTCTCCACCTGGGCGTACTTCCCGGACAGGGTCGCGGTGAAGATGACGTCGCCCTTTTTCGTGGTGTCGGGGTCGGCCGGGTCGGCGTCGGCCTTCTTCGTCGCGTCCGCGGTGAAGCGGCCCTGGGAGTCGGTCTGGGCCTTCTGGCCGTTCGAGAGGGCGAGGTCCATGCGGCCCATGGGCAGGACGTCGGGGACGGTGTCGGCCTTGGTCGGGCCCTCGGCCACGCCGCGCCCCTCGATCTTGCCGGATGCGGTCGCCGTCTCGGCGTTCGAGCGAGCGTCCCACGCGAAGGGCGTGTTGGTGACGACGTCGACCGCGATCATGAAGGGGAGGGTCTCGACGATGTAGAGCTGGACCGCCCGCCACATGTTCCCGATGTGGATGATCTGAGAGCCGTAGACCTCCATCTGGAGGCCCATCCGCTGGGGGTTGACGCCGAGGTAGTTGATGGCGGCGTCCCGCATCTCCGGCTCGGTGAAGCGCGGGGTCGTGTCCACCTGGACCTTCGGAAAGAGCTTGGCGGTGGAGGCGAGCACCACCGGCTTGCCCTTGATGACCTTCACGGTGAAGCCCAGGTACGAGCCCCTCACTACGTAGCCGTCCTTGGACTGCCGGAAGTAGGCGAAGATGCTGTCGGCCTGATGGCCGACGCCTTCCACGCGCTTGACGTGGACGGTCTCGAGCTCGGCGCTCGTGACGCCGTACTTCGAGACCTGGGAGTCCACCAGAGAGCGCAGGGCGGCCTCGACCGAGGCCTCGCTGCGGGGGTCGGCCTGGAGCACGATCGGGCCCGCGTCGAAGATGCCGGGCGCCGGGGACTCGTCGACCACCTCCACGCCGTGGATGGTGTTGATATCGAGGGCGCCGTTCGCCGCTCCTTCAGGGACGTCGGGCGGAGCGTCGGGCAGAGCGCCGTTGGGAAGGAGGACGGGCTTCGACTTGCCGGTGAGGAAGGCGCCGCTGATGGCCTGAGGGCCCAAGGGTCGCCCGGAGGCGCCGGGCTGGTTGAAGCCGATCTTGGAGATGAAGGCGTTGACGAGCTTCTTGAGCTTGGAGGCGTTCTTGCCGACGCGGGACGCGCCCGTCTGCGCGCGGCCGGCTGAGAACTCGCTGACCGGGGCCGCGGACTCAGGAGTGACGGCCTGCTCGGGCGAGGCCTGGACCGGCTCGGCGGTGGGGACGGCGCCCGGGACCTGGGCCAGAGGCCCAGGAGCCGCGGCTTGGGCCGCGGCCATCTCCAGGGTCGGGATCTCGGCGGTACGAGGGGAGGGTATTGCCGAGACCTCGGCCTGAGGCAGCTCGAGCGCGGGCGCGGCCTGCAGGGTCGGGATGCCGATGCCGGATACGGTCGTCTTCAGATCCATGCCGGATGTGAGCGAGCCGACGGACGGGTTGTTGAGGGCCGGGTTGACCGAGACCACGGGGACCGCGGTCTGCACGGCGCCGGGCTTGGCGGCCTGAATCTGTAACGTCTGGGCTGAGGCTCCCGCCGGGGACAGGAGGACAGCCAACGACAGCGCGGCTGCGGAGATCTTTGAGGGATTCATGGAAGCATTCTACCGCAACTCCCTGACAGGCTCCGTGGGTCCAGGAGGCCGGAAAAAGGGAGAAATCGACCTATACTGATATGGGCCCTCGAGACCCGCGAGGGCCTAGATGAAGGGCCTGACGGAAATAGTATCATCCCTCCAGTCATGCAGATCGGCATCGTGGGGCTGCCCAACGTAGGCAAATCCACCGTGTTCAACGCCCTGACCACGGGCCACGCGGCCGCCTCCGACTACCCCTTCACCACCATCGAGCCCAACGTCGGGGAGGTCGGCGTGCCGGACAAGAGGCTCAGCCGGCTCACCGTCCTCTTCGGGCCCAAGAAGACCACGCCCGCCTGCGTGCGCTTCGTGGACATCGCGGGGTTGGTGGCCGGGGCCTCGCGCGGCGAGGGGCTGGGCAACCAGTTCCTGGGGCACATCCGGGAGGTGGACGCCATCCTGCACATGGTGCGGCTCTTCGAGTCCGAGGAGGTTGTCAACACCATGGGCGGGGTCGATCCCGGCCGCGACATCGAGGTCGTCGAGACCGAGCTGATGCTGGCGGACCTCTCGACCGTGGAGAAGGCTCTTGAGAAGCTGGCGACGAAGGCCAGGACCGGCGACAAGGCCGCCCGCGAGATGATGCCGGTCTTGGACGTTCTCAAGACCGGCCTGTCTAGCGGGAAGCCGGCGCGGGTTTTGGGCCGAGACGCGAGGCTCATCAAGGATATCCACCTCTTAACCGCGAAGCCCGTCCTCTTCCTGGGCAACATCGGTGAGAAGGCGGACGCCGGCCATGTCGAGGCGCTCGCGCGACTCGCGCAAGAGCGGAGCAGCGAAAGCGTCTGTTTATCCGGCAAGGTCGAGGCCGAGATCGTCGAGCTTCCTGAGGCCGAGCGGGCGGTCTTCCTCAAGGAGATGGGGCTCGATTCCTCGGGCCTCGAACGGGTCATCGCGGCGGCGTTCCGGCTCTTGCGCCTGCGCAGCTTCTTCACGGTCCGGGGAGAGGAAGTGCGCGCGACCACCGTGCCGGCCGGGACCAAGGCGCCCCAAGCCGCGGGCGCCATCCACACGGACTTCGAGCGCGGGTTCATCAAGGCGGACGTCTACAGGTTCGAGGACATCGACCGGTACGGGGATGCGGCGGTCCTGCGCGAGAAGGGTCTGATCCGCTCGGAAGGCCGGGACTACGAGGTCCAGGATGGCGACGTCTGCTTCTTCAAGTTCTCCCCCTCAAGCCCATGAGCGCCGCGGCGTTCGACCCGTTCCCCCATACGCCGCACGTGGAAACCGCGGCGCTCCTGCGCCGCCGAGGATGAATAAGCTATAATCATGCCCCGCAGTCCTCGCGCTCGTAACACAATGGATAGTGTACCGGCCTGCGAAGCCGGGTATCCAGGTTCGATTCCTGGCGAGCGCAAGCCGTTTTCCGGATGATGCTCAGGCGCATCGCGGTCACGGGGGCGGCGTTCCTGATCCTCGCCGTCGCGGCATGGCGTCTGCCGCCTTCGATCGGCGCCGGCAACCTGGGCGACACCTCGTACGGCGAAGAGGGCAGAGCCCTGAGGTACGGGCTTCCTGCCGAGCTCAATCACCTGCCTCTGGCGAGCGTCTCGGCCGCGCTCCTCTTCGAACCGGGAGAAGCGCCTGGCCCGCGGAGCGGGAGGATGGCCGCGGCGTGGAGCGTCTGGGTCCTGACCGTCGCCCTTGGCGGGCTCCTGGCCGGACCCTGGGGCGCGGCCGCGGCCGGGATCGTCTTGTCGGCGGCCGCGTCCGAATGGACCGGCTTCAACCTTCCGCAGACCGGCTTGAGCGTCCTCATCCTGTCGGCCGCGGGCCTCATGGTCTGGCGCAGCCACGGTCCCGGCTTGGGACGGACCATCCTGCTGGCGCTCGGCCTGGGCGCATGCCTGCTGTATCGTTCCTCCATGTCGTTCTTCCCTCCCGTCCTGGGCCTGTGGGTGGCGATGGCGGCCAAGGCCGGACCGTCCCAAGGGCGGCGGCCCTTGAGGCGGGCTTGGCTGCACGGCGCGGTCCTGTGCCTGGCGCCCTATGTCCTTCTCATCCCATGGACATGGGCGCAGAGGGCCGCGGGGAACGGGATCGTCTTGTTCGAGAGGGGGCAGGCCCGATCCAACTTCGCGGTCGGGGCCCTGGGCATGCCTTTCTGCATCGAGGGCGAATGGCGGTCGTTCCTGCCCGACCCGGGGCCTGACGGGGACCGGGGCGAGAGGGTATGGGGTTGGGGCCTTTCCGAGATCGGCCGCCACCCCGGCCGGACCGCGGCCGCCGTGTGGACCCGGATCGCGTTCGTCATCGGGCTGCATCCGTGGCTCGTCGCCCTCGCCGGGGCGGCCGTCTGGCTGGGCCGACGCCGGCCCGGCGTCCTGGAGACCGCTCTCCTGGCGGCCTGCTTCGTGGGCGTCCATGTGGTCATGGCCGTGAAGGACGACTACTTCCGACCGTTGTGGCCCGTGCTGGCGGCGCTGACGGCCGGAGGCGCGGTCGTCCCGCCTTGCGGGACAGTCCCTTCCTGTGAGAGATTGGAAGGGGACGAGGCCGGAGGCCGAGCGCCGCCCGCGCCATCAGGAAACGCGTGGGCGGCAGGCGGCGCGCTTTGGGCGGCCGCGCCCCTGCTTGCGCTCGCCTTGGCCGCGGCGTTGGTCGGCTATGCGCAGTCTGCCCTGGTCCGGCATGCGCTACGGGTCAAAACGGTCTTCCCGGAGGAGGTCGTCGCGGCGGCTCTCTCCAGGCGTTCCGGCGATCCATGGCTCTGGGCGAAGCACGGCGAGGCCAGGCTCGATGCGGGAGACACCGCGGGGGCGGCCGAGGCGTTCTCGCGTGCGACGGCTCTCAGGCCGGGGCAGCCGAGGTGGACCTTGCTGCGGGCCTGGCTCAAGGCGCTCTCGGGGAGCGGACGGGAACTCGACGGCATGACTTTCGATCCCCGGGACGCCGGCCTCGACACCAGGCTGGACCTGCATCTCTTGAAGGCCCATGCAGCGCTGAGAAGCGGCCGGCGCGCCGACATGCGCAGGCAGCTCGTCTTGGCGGTCGAACTCCAGGACCGCGATTTCACCCGGCTGACGATGGCGGCGAAGCCCGTGTCGGAGGATGTCCTCTCGATGATGCGGCCGCAGGCCCCCGAGATCCTCAACCGGCTGCACGCGAACCTCGGGGGCCTGCCCGCGTCCGAGCGGCTGGCCATGCTCGAAGTCCTCTCGGAGCTTCGGCCGTCCCATTGCGGCTACCTGCTCCAAGCGGCAGGCGCCGCGGCCGAGAGCGGGCGTCGCGGCCGGGCCTTGGCGGCGCTTTCCAGAGCCGAGGCCCGCTGCGGCCGAGTCGACGATCGGCGGCGCGTAGCGAGGACCTACCACGCGCTCAAGGAGTCCCGGCGCGCGCTGGCCCTGTGCGAGGCCGTGGCGCGCCGGCGCCCGGAGCGCGCCGGCGTGTGGGTCGAGTGCGCCGAGACCGCGGCCGGCGCCAAGGAATCCAAAGCGGCGCAGGTCGCCTTGCGCCGCGCCGAAGCCTTGAGCCCCAGCGAGGAGGAACTGCGCCGCATAGCCTCCGTGCACCGGATGCTCGGGGCTGCCGGCCGGGCTTTCGAGCTGAGCGGCGCGCTGGCGCGGCGCAACCCCGACCGCGCGGCGCCGTGGGTCGAATTCGCCGCGGCCGGAGCGGCCGTGGGGCGGCGGAAGGAGGCGCTGGAGGGCCTGGACCGCGCCGAGGCCCTGCATCCGGCGGAAGACGAGCTGGCCCTGATGGCCGCGACATACCGGGCCCTGGGAGAGCACGGCCAGGCGATGAGGCTCTACAGGGGCTTGATGTCGCGCCGGCCCCTCGCCAAGGAGGAGAGGCACAAGGTCGCGTTGACCTATCAGGCCTTGGGTGAGCACGGCCTTTGCCTGCGCGGTCTCGAGGATCTCACCCGCGATCATCCCCGCGAGGCGCAGTTCTGGAGCGACCGCGGCGTGTGCGCCCTCCTCTCGGGCGAGAAGGCGGCGGCCATGAGGCACTTCGGCAAGGCCTTGGAACTCGACCCGTGGTTCCTGCCCGCGGTCTGGAGCCGGGGTTCGATCCTCGCGGCGGAGGGGCGGCCGGAGGAGGCCTCGAGGCTCTATGACCGGGCTCTCTCGCGGCCGACGCCGGAGCGCTGGGCCGAGTTGCGGGCCCGGATCGAGGCCGGCCGCAAGGCCCTCCGGTCTCCCGGGACCCCCTGATTTTCCCGGGTGGTCCTTCTATACTTGGGGGGAGAAGCGGGTGAGCCGGCGTCCAGGAGGGGCCATGAGGATCAAGCGGCGGCCGTTCGTCGTCTTCGCGGCGGGGTTGGGTCTGTCCGTGCTCGCCTGCCCTGCCGTGTTCCCGGCCGATGAGGGCATGGGCGAGTTCAAGCCCGACGCGTCGGGCATCGGCAAGTTCAAGCCCACGACCTCCGTTCCCGCGGCCGGGTTGAAGGCCGGGATCCAGGCCGATGCCCCGGTGATCAGCGGCGACGTGGACTTGGCGCCTTTCTTCAAGCGGCTGGAGGACCTTGGGTTCGACACCGCGGAGATCAGGGCGGTCACCAGGGAGATCGAGGTCTTCTTCCGCGCGCCCAGCGGCGACGCCGAGGCGGAGTGGGGGTACATCCTCGACAACCTGTACATCCCGGACAGCTTCAAGCAGGAAGGCGCCAGGAAGATCCGCTACGACCTCAAGTCAAACGAGATCGACACTTTGATCCATGAGTACACGCACGCGACGCGCGACGTCGCGGTGTCCGAGGACTCCCCGAAGGGCACGCCTTCCCACGCCCACTACAAGGCGGTGGAGGCGATCTGGGGGAATCTGCGCTCCCGCGCCCTCTTGTACCGCTACGCCTGGATGAAGGCGGACGAGGTCTCCGGCTACTTCATGGGCGCCGCCATCGGCAGCGTGTTCGAGGCGGTGGAGGACATCGTATTCTACAACAAGATCCTCGGCGGCTCCGAGGCCGCGACCAGGAGGCCAACCGTTTGGGCGGGACCCTGCTGGTCCCGACCAAGGAGACCGCCAAGAATCCCTGGGAGAAGGGCTTCCTGGAGCGCCGCGTGAACAGGCCCTTCGGCGGGAACAGGGTCTACGACTCCGCCATGTTCAAGGACAACTCCTTGTCGAGCCCGGCGTACATCCATTGGGACGAGACGCAGTGGGTGAAGGACCTCATGTATCAGAACATCCTGGGCTTGAAGCCCCCCAAGGACGTCCCCGATCTCCTGGGGCGGCTCAACACCCTGGACAACGACTGGATCAGGGGCGTGCGCGCCGAGGTCGCCAAGGCCCGGCTGGAGAGCGCCAAGAAAGCCGGCAAGCCGAAGTAGCGCGCAGGGCCCTCTTCGAACGCCGCGCGGGCGAACCCCTCGGGCTCCGTGCCCGTCCCCGACGGCTGACGCAGATCCACCCCCGCCGAATTTTATAGAATAAAGCCTGATTCCCGGTCGTGGCCCTGAACCTAGAAGATCTCAACGAACCACAGCGCGCGGCGGTCCTCCATGAAGGGGGGCCGCTCCTGGTGCTGGCCGGCGCCGGCACCGGCAAGACCCGCGTAATCACCTGCCGGGTGGCCCGGCTCATCGAGTCTGGCGTGCCGGCGGACCGGATCCTGGCGGTCACCTTCACCAACAAGGCGGCCGGCGAGATGCGTAAGAGGATCGCGGAGCTCTCGCCCGGCGCGGGCGCGCTGGTCTGGGTCTACACCTTCCATTCCTTCTGCTGCCGCGTCCTGCGGCGCCATCACGAGAAGCTCAACCTCACCCAGCGCTTCACCATCTACGACGAGGACGACCAGAAGCGCACCATCGTGGAGGCCATGAAGGCCCTGGGCCTGGAGAAGGAGAGGAACAAGGCGGGCATCTACGCCCACATCATCTCCCGGGCCAAGGACGACCTCCTCGACGCCGGCTCCTACGAGATCCACTCCATGACCTCGCCGGACCCCTCCCGGCAGACGGCCGCGCGCATCTACGCGGTCTATCAGCGCATGCTCGACGCGGCGGGCGCTCTCGACTTCGGGGACCTTCTGCTCAAGACCTGCGAACTCCTGAGGAACTGCGAGGACGTGCGGGATTACTATCAGAAATACTTCGTGCACGTCCTCGTAGATGAGTACCAGGACACCAACCACGCCCAGTACGTGCTCACCCGGACCCTGGCGGGCCTGCACCGCAACCTGGCCGTGGTGGGCGACGACGACCAAGGCATCTACTCCTGGCGCGGGGCCAACATCCGCAACATCCTCGAGTTCGAGCGGGACTTCGGGGAAACCCGGGTCGTGACCTTGGAGCAGAACTACCGCTCCACGCCCAGGATCCTCGAGGCCGCGGTCTCGGTCATCAAGTACAACAAGAACCGCAAGCCCAAGACCCTCTGGACCCGGAGGATGACCGGAGATCCCATCGAGGCGATGGAGCTGCCCAACGAGGTCGAGGAGGCCCGCTGGGTGGTGGGGCGCATCCAGGGGTTGGTCGAGGGCGGCCGGGGCTTGAGGGACTTGGCGGTCTTCTACCGGACGAACGCCCAGAGCCGGGCCTTCGAGGAGACGCTCCGGTCGGCGAGGATCCCCTACCGCATCGTGGGCGCCATGCGGTTCTACGAGCGCAAGGAGGTCAAGGACCTCCTGTCGTACGCCCGCGCCGTCATCAACCCGGAGGATTCGGCGGCTCTGACGAGGATCATCAACGTCCCGCCCCGCGGCATCGGCAAGACGAGCCTGGACTCCCTTGCGCGCCGCTCAAGGGAGTCCGGGCTCTCCCTTTGGCGGTCGCTGAAGGCGGCGGAAGGCATCCATGGGCTGACCCCCGCCTGCAGGAGGGCCGTCCAGCGTCTCGTCGGGCTCCTGGAGCATCTGGCCGCTTCCATCGCCGACCGGCCGCCTTCCATCGCCTTGGAGACCTTGATCGAGGCGGGCGGCATCCGGGAGTGGCTCGAGGCCGATTCCGCGACCGACCCCGAGGCCGCGGGCCGGCTGGAGAACGTCGCGGAGCTGGTCAACGCGGCCAAAGACTACGAGGCGAGGCTTGGCCTTGGCGGCGAGTCCGCGGACCTGGCCCGCTACTTGGAGGAGGTCGCTCTCCAGAGCGACATCGACGCCTACGACGCCGACGTCCCCGCGGTCACCCTGATGACCGTGCACCTGGCCAAGGGCCTGGAGTTTCCTGTCGTGTTCCTCACGGGCCTGGAGGAGGGGCTCTTCCCCTTCGGCTCCAACGCCACGCCCTCCGACCTCGAGGAGGAGCGCAGGCTCTGCTATGTGGGGATGACCCGGGCGCGCGAGAAGCTCCTTCTCACGCACGCCGGCACCAGGAGGCTTTTCGGCCACGTCTTCGCCAACCTGCCGTCCCGGTTCATCTTCGAGGCCCAGCTGGCGCAGGGGGCGCCTGACCCGGCCTTGGGCCGGTCCGCGGGCTTCCGGCCGGTCCGAGGGTATTCGGCCGGGTCCTCCGACGCGGTCCCCGCGAGGGTCCTGGCCGCGATGAGGGTCGGCATGCGGGTCCGCCATCCTTCCTTCGGCGCAGGCTTGGTCACCGAGACTTCCGGCTCCGGCAAGGACGCCCGGGTGACCGTGCGCTTCGACGACGGCCGGACCACGAAGCTGCTGGTGCGCTACGCGCCTTTGGAGCCCGCATGATTCCCGGCAGGAAATCATGAAGATCTCCTCTGAGGTCGTCTGGAAGATCGCCCGGCTGGCGAGGCTTGGGCTGAGCCGCGATGAGGCCGCGCTCTTCGAGTCCCAGCTGAGCCGAGTGCTGGACCATGTCGCCGACCTGTCCCGACTGGACGCCTGCGCCGAAGGCGCAGGTGCCGAAGGCGCAGGTGCCGAAGGCGCAGGTGCCGAAGGCGCAGGCGCCGGGCCGGGGCTCTCGAACGTGGTGCGCGACGACGCGCCCGCGCCTTTCTCCGGCCGTGAGGACATCCTGGCCAATGCTCCCCAGAGGGAAGGGAGCTACTTCAAGGTGAGGAAGATTCTCTGACGCCGAGAGACCCCGGCGCGCAATGGAGGTTTGCTGTGGCCAAAGCCATGGTCGTTCTATCGGTTCTCCTGTTGTCGTCCGTCCCCGCCAACGCCAAGAAGAAGCTCCCGAACCGAGCGGCGATGAAGAGCCTCGGCGCCGCGATAGAGTCCTACCACCGCGCCGACTTCGACGGGGCCATGGAGCGGTTCAACCGTGCCGTCTCTCTCTACCCGGATTGGAAGACGGCCGTCGCCTATCGGGCGATGTGCCGGTGGGCTCGGGGCGACAAGGCCGGCGCAGCCGAAGACGCCGAGGGGGCGCTGCGGCTCCGGCCCAACACGGGCCAGTCGTTCGTGGGCCGGGGCATGGCGCGGCTCATCAAGAAGGACCTCGACGGGGCGCAGGAGGATTTCGAGGACGCCATCGGGCTCGAGCCGGACCTGCCCGAGGCGCATTACGCGCTCGGCACGGTCGAGAGCATGCGGGGGAACCTCCCCGCGGCCCTCGAGCGCCTCGACAACGCGGTGCGCATCAAGTCGAACTACGCCGTGGCCCTGCTGCTGAGGGGCAACGTAAAGGACCGGCGCAAGGACTTCGCCGGCGCGGTCAAGGACTATAACCGCGTGCTCGAGATCAACCCGAGGTTCACCACCGTCCTCTACTGGCGGGCCAAGAGCTTCCGCGATGTCAAGGAGTACCGCAAGTCTCTCCTGGACCTCGACGAGTTCCTCGAAGCCGCTCCGGACTTCGTGGACGGCGTCTACCTGCGCGGCAACGTGCGCGCTCTCATGGGGGACTTCGAGGGCGCGGTGGCGGATCTCGACCGCGTCCTCGAGCTCGACCCCAAGCGCGGCCTGGCGTACTCCAACCGGGGGCTGGCCCGCTTCAAGCTGGGGGACAGAACGGGGGCGTTGGACGACCTGCGCAAGGCCATGGCCATGGACCCGGGCCGCAAGCAGAAGATCGAGGCCGTCATCGAGCAGATCGAGTATTCCGAGCCTCCAGCCGAAGGCGGGGCCGGGCCGGGCTCCGATGCGGCCGTGGTGGCGGTGCCTGCGGAGGAGGAGACGGCCCCGAAGAGCGGGAAGGCGGCGAGCCCTTCCACCATGGAGGAGGGCGGGCAGGAGGAGGCCATCTTTGTCCCTTGAGAGGTCGGCCTCGCGGATCGCCGCGGACATCTCGGCCGGCCGGACATCGGCCGCCGAAACGCTCGAGGCCCATCTGGAGAGAATCCGCAGGCTCGACCCGAGGGTCAAGGCCTTCATCAAGGTGCGCGAGGAGGAGGCTCGCCGCCGCGCCCGGGAGATCGACGAGCGCAGGACCCGCGGCAAGAAGCTAGGCCTGCTCGCGGGGGTCCCGGTGGCGGTCAAGGACAACCTTTGCGTCAAGGGCTGGGAGACGACCTGCGCCTCGAGGATACTGGAGGGCTTTCACGCTCCTTACCACAGCGCCGCGGCCGAAAGGCTGCTGGCGGAGGACGCCGTCCTGGTGGGCAAGACCAACCTTGACGAGTTCGCCATGGGGTCTTCCACCGAGAACTCCGCCTTCTTCGCGACCGCCAACCCTTGGGACCTCGACCGGGTGCCCGGAGGCTCGAGCGGGGGATCGGCGGCCGCGGTCGCCGCGGGCATGGTCCCGGTCGCGCTGGGCTCCGACACGGGCGGCTCCGTGCGCCAACCCGCGGGCTTCTGCGGGGTCGTGGGCGTCAAGCCCACCTACGGCCTGGTCTCGCGCTACGGGCTGGTGGCTTTCGCGTCGTCGCTGGACCAGATCGGGCCTCTGACGCGCACCGTCGAAGACGCGGCGCTCGTCCTTTCCGTGATCGGCGGACATGACCCAAGGGATTCGACCTCGTCGCCCCGTCCCATGCCGGATTTCTCCGAGGCTCTCGCCGGGGACGCCCGGGGGCTCAAGGTCGGCCTGCCCAAGGAATGCTTCGCGGCCGGCGCGGACCCCGAGGTCGAGAGGCTCGTCATGGGCTCGGTCAAGGCGCTCGAGAAGCTCGGAGCTTCGCTGGTCGAAGTGTCGCTCCCTCACGCCAAGCACGCGATCAGCGCCTACTACCTCATCGCCCCGGCGGAGGCGAGCTCCAACCTGGCCCGCTATGACGGCGTGCGCTACGGGCTCCGGGCCTCGGGCGCAACGACCGTGGACGAGGACTACGCGCAGACGCGCGGCTCGGGCTTCGGCCCGGAGGTCAAGCGCCGCATCATGCTCGGGACCTACGCCTTGAGCGCCGGCTACTACGACGCCTACTACGGCAAGGCCCAGCGGGCGCGCGCCCTCATCAAGCGCGATTTCGAGGACGCTTTCGGCAAGGTCGACGTGGTCGCGACCCCGACCTCGCCGGCGCCGGCCTTCCGCTTCGGCGAGAAGGCCGAGCCCATGGCCATGTACCTCTCCGACGTCTTCACTGTCACGGCGAACCTGGCCGGGATCCCAGGCATCTCGGTCCCCTGCGGATTGGCCATGGGAGGGGGCCTGACGCAGGGGCTGCCGGTGGGCCTGCAGTTCCTGGCCGACTCCTTCCGCGAGGACCTGCTGTTCCGGGCCGCCGCGGCCTTGGAGAAGGAGAGGCCGTTTGCCGAGTGTCCCTTGCAGGCGATCTTATGACCGGCGCGCCGACTTCGTCGGCTTGCGGCTTCGAGATGGTGGCGGGCCTGGAAGTGCACTGCCAGCTGGCGACCAGGACCAAGCTCTTCTGCGGATGCGCCAACGGGGCCTCCGGGGCCGAGGCCAACACCGCCATCTGCCCGGTCTGCACCGGGCAGCCGGGGAGTCTCCCGGTCTTGAACGGAGCCGCGGTCGAACTCGCCTTCAAGGCCGGCCTGGCCCTGGAGTGCCGGCTCGCCGAGAGGTCGGTCTTCGCGCGGAAGAACTATTTCTATCCGGACCTGCCCAAGGCCTATCAAATCTCGCAGTACGAAGACCCCTTCGCCCTTGAGGGCGGCGTCTCGTTCCAGATCCCCGGCGTCGCGGTCGAGGCCGGAGGCCGAGCGTCGCGGCCGCCCTCGGGAAGGGCGTTGGCGGCCGGCGGCGCCTCCAAGAGGGTGCGCCTCCACCGCATCCATCTCGAGGAGGACGCGGGCAAGCTCCTGCACGCCATCGGCTCAAGAGAGCTCGACGGTTCCCTGGTCGATTTCAACCGGTGCGGCGCGCCGCTCATCGAGATCGTGACCGAGCCCGACGTCTCGTCGGGCAAGGAGGCGTACGCGTTCCTGACCGCCTTGAAGGAAGTCCTCATCTTTGCCGGGGTCTCCGACTGCGACATGGAGAGAGGAGAGCTGCGCTGCGACGCCAATATCTCGGTCCGGCGGAAGGGCGATCCGACCTTGGGAACCAAGGTCGAAATCAAGAATCTCAACTCATTCAAAGCGGTCAAGGAAGCTCTCGATCACGAGTTTGGCCGCCAGCTTGGGGTCCTGCAGGCTGGCGGCCGAATACTTCAAGAGACGATGCTTTGGAACGCCGACTCGCATCGCACGGAGGCGATGCGAGTCAAAGAAGAGGCCCACGACTACCGCTATTTCCCCGACCCGGACCTGGTCCCCCTGGTGGCAGAGGCTCGCTTGGTCGAGCGCGTGCGCGGCGCCCTCCCGGAACTGCCGGCAAGCCGGCGCCGCCGCTACATCGCGGCCTTCGGCCTTTCTGAATATGACAGCCAGGTGCTGGTCTCCGAGAGGGCCCTGGGGGACTATTTCGAGGAGGCGGTGAAGGGGATCCCCGCGGAGGCGATCAAGGTCGCGGTGAATCTGATAACGACCGAGCTCCTGGGCCGCCTCAATTCAGGGAAGTCGACGATACAGAGCTGCCCTGTCCCTCCGGCATCGATCGGCGGGCTGGCAAGCCTCATCCATGACGGAACGTTGTCGACGCGTCTGGCGAAGGAAGCCTTCGCCAGAGCATGGGAGACGGGCAAGGCGCCCGAAGCTCTGGTCGCGGAACTCGGCCTCGTTCAGGTGTCGGATGAGGGCCAGGTCAAGGAGTGGGTGAAAGCCGCGCTGCAATCCAACCCCAAGGCGGCGGCGGACCTCAAGGCGGGAAACGACCGGGCCATCGGCGCCGTCGTGGGCGCGGTCATGAAGCTCTCCAAGGGCAAGGCCAACCCCGGATTGGTCAACCGCCTGATCAAAGAGGCCGCGTCTTCTTGAGAGCGGCCTGCAGCCAAACCAGCGTTCCGCAAGTTCTTAGAGCGCGGCATCCATAGATTCGGCGTCGTCCGCTACAGAGGCCGTTGCCCCTCCTGGCCGCCAAGGCATGATACCATTAATCGGGACCGATAAATGGCGGGCATACACATTGTTGGGCTCAATATTGTGAAAAGCGGAAAAAGGTTGTATAATTCCGTACATATGAAACGCGATTTCTCTCAGACGCTTCTGGAATGGAAAGCGTCTCAACAAAGAAAACCTCTTCTACTTCAGGGCGCCCGCCAAACCGGTAAAACTTTTTTGCTCAAACAATTCGGGCGCACCGTTTATGAAAGGCTCTTTTATTTCAATTTCGAGGAAGAGCCGGGTCTCAAGGACATCTTTCAACGTGACCTGCGCCCCGAACGCCTCCTGCCTCTCCTCTCGGCGGCCCGCAAGGGTGATATCCGGCCGGGGCGGGACCTGATTTTTTTTGACGAGATCCAGTCTTGCAACGAGGCATTGAACTCCTTAAAGTACTTCTGCGAGGAGGCGCCGGAATGCCACGTGGCGGGGGCAGGGTCGCTCCTGGGACTTCTCCTGTCAAAACCCGCCTCCTTCCCCGTCGGGAAAGTCAACATCTTTCATTTGTACCCCATGTCCTTTTTTGAATTCCTCGATGCCGTGGACGAAAGCCGGCTGCGGAAACTTTTGGAGGGGGTGGAAACCCATGCCCCCCTGCCCTTCCATGACGAATTGGTGGATTGGTTGAAGCTGTATTATTTCACGGGAGGCATGCCGGAGGCCGTCTCCCTTTTTTCCACGACTCGCCGCCTCAATGACGTCAGGAGCGTCCACCGGGACATCTTGAAAGCTTACGCCCTTGATTTCGCGAAACACGCGCCCCCGGCGGATGTCCCGAAAATCTCGATGATCTGGGAATCGGTCCCGTCGCATCTTTCCCGGGAAAACAAAAAGTTCATTTTCAACGCCATCCATCCAAGCGCCCGGTCCCGTGAATATGAAGGAGCCCTCCAATGGCTGGAGAACGCGGGGCTCATCCACCGGTCTTGGGCCGTGACGCGCCCGGAGATGCCGCTGAGAGGCGCTGCCGACCGGAAAAGCTTCAAGGTGTTCTTGCTGGACGTCGGCCTTTTGGGCGCCATGACCGGCCTGGATGAAAAAACGGTGATCGAAGGGACCGAGATGTTCCATACCTACAAAGGGGCTTTCGTCGAGAATTTCGCGGCCCAGCAATTGACCGCCATGGGGTGTGAGCAGCTCTATTATTGGAGGAGCGAAGGCCTGAAAGCGGAGGTGGATTTCCTCATTGAAAGAGGCGGCGCTGTCTGGCCCCTCGAAGTCAAAGCGGGGATCAATCCCAAAAGCCAGAGCCTCTCGTCTTACGGCCGCCAATTCCATCCCTCCCTGCTGCTGCGTTCCACGCTCCTCAACTTGAAACAGGATGGGAACATCCTCAACACGCCCCTCTATGCCATAAACGCCCTCCCCCGTTTTCTCTCCCCGCGCCAACCGCTCGGTCCTTCCAAGAGCCGGGAAGACCCTGCTTCGTCCTGACTCCCGCGACGGGCCGCTTTCCCACCGTGACCGGCGCGTTCTCCGGCGTTCTCATGGCCGCCAAGGTATGATACCATAAGGTCGGAGGGGCGCTTGAGGATTCCGGGAGGCCGCGGACTCGCGATAATCCATATGTTACGCCCGGCCGCTTTTGCTGACTACGAACTCTAATGAGGGACACAGGAAGATGAAGGAGGAAGTCAGGACATGACTCCGAGAAGGGCCTCGATTGCATGCCGTTTGGCGCCGGCTTGTTCCGTGCTGCTGTGGGCGTCCGGCGCTCAAGCGTTCGACACCGTGAAGTTCCTGGAGCCGTTCAGCGTGAAGGAGGCCGCCGCGCCGGTCGCCCTGGCCGCGGCGGGCGACAGGATCTACGTTGTCGACCGTGAAAAGTGCGCCGTCCACATCTACGACGGGCAGGGCAAGTTCCTCCAGTCCGTGGGCTCCAAGGGCAAGGGCCCCAGGCAGTTCCGTGAGCCCCGGGGCATCGCGGTCGGGCCCGAGGGGCAGGTCTTCGTGGCCGACACGGGGAACGCCCGCATCCAGCTTTTGGACGCGGACGGCAAGTTCCTCTGGTCCTTCGGCTCGAGCCTGGAAGACCCCAAGGGCGTCTCGGTCGGGACGGACGGCAGGGTCTACGTCGCTGACACGGACAACGAGCGCATCAAGGTCTTCACCAAGGAGGGCATCTTCCTCTACGGCTTCGGGTCCAAGGGCGACGAGCAAGGGCGGTTCAAGGACCCCGCGAAGGTGGCGGTGAACCCGGCCGACGAGATCCTGGTGCTCGACAGCGGCAACGAGCGGATCCAGAAGTTCGACCCGGCCACGAAAGTTCTTGGTGAGATCTCCGTGCGGGGGGAGGATCTGGCGCTCGACCCCTACGGCTTCGTCTACGTCCTGGACCCGGGGAAGGCCAAGGTCTACGAGTTCGACGCCAAGGGGGCTCTGCTGGGCAAGTTCGGCAGCGCCGGCAAGGGGGCGACCCAGTTCAAGGACCCCAAGGCCATCGCGCTCGCGTCCGACGGGAGCGTCGTCCTGGCGCTCGATTCCGGGAATTCCCGCATCCAGCGGATCGAGGTCGCCAACAAGCTCAAGGTGGAGCGGCTCGCCTCGAACCCGGCCGCCAAGCTCCTGGTCACGGGCCCCGACGCGGCCTGGCAGTACAGGGTGGACGGCATCAGGGCCCTGGAGGACGCGGCCTACGCCTACGATCCCCAGGCCGGGCAGTTCATCGTGCTCGACAAGGACGGCAAGGAGAAGCTTCGCTTCGGGACCAGGAAGGGCAAGGGCCCGTCGGTCACCAAGGGGACGCGGGGCTTCGCGGTGAGCAGGAAGCTCGGCATCTACGTCTCCGACACGCCGAACAACCGCATCCAGCGGTTCGACCTGGAGGGGAACTGGAAGACCAACTTCGCCGAGAAAGAAGGCTTCTTCGACAGCAGGAAGAGCGAGGGCAAGGTGCGCAGTCCCCGCGGCATCGCGGTCAACGAGGAGGGCACGTTCTATGTGGCCGACGCGGACAACCGCCGGGTGGACGTCTTCAGCCCGGACGGCGCCTTCCTCTCCGCCATCGGGCCGCAGGTCGGCGACGACGAGCTCCGGGAGCCTCACGACTTGGCGTGGGATCCCGAGGGCTTCATCTACGTCGTGGACAAGGGGTTGAAGAAGGTCCTCAAGTTGGGCCCGTCCGGGAACCTGGTGGCGTCCTGGGGCGGCGAGGGCGACGGGGTCGGGCAGTTCCGTTCGCCGGAGGCCGTGGCTTACGACGGGAAGAACTACCTCTACGTCCTGGACAAGGACCTCCGAAGGGTGTCGGTGTTCACGAAGGAGGGCCGCTGGATGACCGATATCTTCTCCCCCGGCAAGGGAGAGCGCGAGCTCGACGAGCCCGCGGGGCTGGCGCTCCAGGGCTCGCGGCTCCTGGTGGCCGACCGCGGCAAGGGCCGGATCCTGTCCTTCGACATGCATCCCTACCTGACCGCTCCGGTCTCCATCTCGACCGCGGTCAAGGGCGGCGCCGTGACGCTCTCCTGGAAGCCGGTCTCCGATCCGTGGGCCCTGCAGTACGTGGTCCTCAGGGCGCCGTCCCCGCGCGGGCCGTGGGAGCGGGCGGGGGTCTCCGAGATGGATTCCTTCGAGGACACCGCGGCCGCCTCGGCGCAGACCTACTACTACAGCCTGGCGACCGAGTCGCGCACGAGGGACCTCGGCGCCCCGTCGATCCCGGTGGCGGTGTTCGTCCCGGCCTCGGCCAACCGCGCGCCGGTCGAGATCTCGACGGTCGCCGTCGGCGACGTCTTCTCCGCCAACTACAAATGGTACCTGAAGAACCCGGTGGGCAGCGTGACCGTGAAGAACAACGTCAACGCCCCGTTCCAGAACCTCAAGGTCACCTTCAGGCTCAAGGAGTTCATGGACTTCGGCTACGATACGGAGATCAAGCGGCTCGGCGCCCGGGAGACGGCGGAGGTCCCGCTGATCGCGACCCTGAACAACAAGATCCTCGACGTGTCCGAGGACACGCCGGTGCAGGCCGAGTTCGAGCTGTCCTACTTCGAGGAGGGCCAGCCGCGCAGCGTCTCGCTCACCAAGCCGTCTACTCCCGCAACGCCATCACCTGGGACGATCCCAACAGGATCGGCACCTTCATCACCCCCAAGGACCCGCCCATCGTGGAATACAGCCGCGAGGTCGTCCGCACGGCGCGCTCCGAGGCCTCGGCCGGCGGCTTGAACCCGAGCCTGGTCACGGCCCAGCACCTCTGGGACGCGCTGTCCGAGTCCGGGGTCAAGTTCATCACCAACCCCAACAACCCCTACGAGACCGTCAGCGAGGACCCCAGCTTCCCCGTGGACTACACGCAGTTCCCGAGGGACACCCTCAAGCTCAAGAGCGGCCAGTGCGACGACCTTTCGACCCTGCTGGCCGCGCTGCTCGAGTCCTCGCGGGTGAGGTCCGCGCTGCTCGACTTCCCGGGCCACATGGCCCTCATGTTCGACACGGAGACCGACGACCCGCTGGAGGTCGGCCTGCCCGCCGAGGACCTGGTGCCGCACGACGGGACCTACTGGGTGCCGGTGGAGGCCACGATGGTCGGCCGGCCCTTGAACGAGGCGGTCCGCAAGGCCGCCTACGCCTACCGGACCGAAGATGCCAAGGGGGCGGTCAAGGTCATCGACGCGAGGCGCGCTTGGGCCGCCTTCGAGCCCGCGACCCTTCCCAGGACCGAGTGGGCCCCGGAAGTCCCGGCGGCCGAGGAGCGCCACAAGCGCTCCAAGACCGGCCTCGCCTTCTGGGCCAAGGAGCGCTACCGCTTCCTCAAGGCGCATTTCCAAGAGCTCATCAAGAAGAACCCCCAGGACCTGGAGGCCTTGAACGAGCTCGGGGTGCTGGAGCACGAGGCCGGCAACAAGGGCGACGCCAGGAAGCGCTTCGGCCAGGTCCTGGCCATCGACAACGGCGACGCCTCGGCGTGGAACAACCTCGGGACCCTGGAGTTCCTGGCAGGGGACTTCGCGGCCGCGGAGGCGGACTATCTGAAGGCGACGGGAGCGGACCCGGCCGACCCGGAGGCCTGGCTCAACCTGACGCGGTGCGCGCTGAAGCTTATGAATCCGGAGAAGGCCAAGCAGTACTCGGCCAAGGCCGTCTCGCTCGATCCGGGACTCGCTCCCGCGGTCGAGACGTGGCTCAAGTGAAGAGGAGGTCATGATGAGAAGGACGTGGATGGCGGCATGCGCGTGCGCGTTCGTGCTGGCGGGAACGGCGTTCGGGTCGACGACTCCGGTCGAGCACCCGGCCTCGACATCGCCCAAGGCCCGCAAGACCTGGCTGAGGACCTGGTTCGAGCATCTGAAACAGGGGCTCTCCGAGTCCGCGGTGCAGGGTGACTACCAGAGGGTCAGGGTGACGGCCGTGGCTGCGGTGCGCGGCAACCAGCAGCAGGCCGCGGACCAGAACAAGCCCTCCTGGAAGGCCGGGGCCAAGGGAAAGAAATCCGCGGCGCTCAAGGCCGAGCGCCGGGAGTTCTCCCGGGCCGTGGACCTCATCCTGGAAGGCAAGGTCCAGGAAGGGGTCGCCGCGCTCGACGCTTTCGAGAAGGCCCATCCCAAGAGCACCCTTGTGTCCGATGTGCGAGAGGCCAGGGAGAAGGCCAGGGAGATGCAGGCCGCCCCGGAGCCCGTCGAAGCCGCGCCGGCGGCCGCGCCTGCGGGCAACGCGCAGCCTGACAACAAGGCCGATGCCGGCAAGCCCGAGGAAGCGGCCAAGCCGACTGATGCCGCCAAGGGCCCCTAGCCGAGCAAGCCCTGGAGGGATTCTGACATCGGCGTTTCTGGCCTTGTTCTTCGCTCCAGCCTGGGCGGCCGGTCCCATGCACGCTCCGGCCGAAGGGGCTTCAGGCAAGAAGGGGTTCTTGGAGTCCGCGGGCGTCCGCATCGCCGCTCCGCAAGGCTGGCAGATCGAGGATGTTCGGAGCCGGGCGGATCCTTCCATCCGCTTCTCCCTGGTTCCGGACGTCATCAAGATCAGGCTCCTAGCGATTGTCAGAGCTTTCCTCGCCGACCAGTGTTGGGGTTGTCTGCCTAGACAGACCACCTCGATAGGGACCTGCCAGTGCCCCCCCGAAGGAGTGCTGCGCCCGGCGCGGGTGTCAGGCATTCAATAATGCAGAACTCTCCCCGGGGAGAGTTCTGCAACCCTGGCACCCTTCGAGCCGTCTTAATTGCTATGATTCGTCGAGAGGGTTCGCGGTTCCGGTCGCGGCCCGCATGCTGACTCCATGACTGCGAGTGACTTGGGCCAAGCCATCAACAATCTGGCGCTGGACCAGCCGCTTGTTTTTGAGAGAGGCGGGGAGATACCTCCGGGAGGCGATCCGGATTTCTACGTGGATCGCGAACGCAACCCCACCGAGCGTCTCATCACCCTGTTCCTGGACAGCCTGGCGCACGACAAGATACTCCTGGTCGGCCACCGCGGGACCGGGAAATCGACCGAGCTCAACAGGATCGCCGCCGACTCCCAGATCAACGGCAAATTCGCGGTCGTGCGCGTCCCGGCCGGGGAGGTCCTCGATCTCAACGACATGTCCTGCGTGGACGTCATCTTCGCCATCGCCGCGCGCGCCTTCGCCGCCGCGGCGGGCGCCAAGGTCCGGCTTTCCGGCGACTTGCTCCAGAGGCTCGAGTCATGGCGCGCGACGGTCGAGGTGGTCAAGACAGGCTCGGAGTCGGCCTCCGTGGAAACCACCGCGCGCCTCTCCGCCTGGTTCCTGGAGGCCCTGGGGAAGCTCCAGTCGAGCCACGAGACCCGCAAGGAAATGCGCAGGCGCATGGAGCCCAGGCTGACCGAGTTGATCCAGATAGCAAACGACATCCTGGAGGCCCTGCGCAAGGGCCTGGCCGGACGCGACGTGCTGCTGATCGTGGACGACACCGAGAAGGGTCCCGAAGTCGCCGGAAGGAGCGTTTTCTTCTCGGGAGGGGTTTCCCTCGGGCAGCTCCGGTGCAAGGCCGTGTTCGCTTTTCCCGTGGACCTCTACGCATCAAAGGACTTCCGCTTGATCGAGCAGAACATGGCGGGCCGCGCCTTCATCCTGCCGAACCACCACGTCCTGGACCAAGGCGGGAGGGAGGACGAGCAAGCCATCGGCAGGCTCAGGCGGGCCGCCGCGCTGCGGCTGGGAGAAGAACTGATCGACCAACGGGCGCTCAAGCGCGCTATCCTCTCGTCGGGAGGGAACATCAGGGAATTCTTCAGGCTGCTGCGCGACGCCGCTCTCGTGGCCCGCACGGCGAGCAGAGGAAGCATCGCGGCCGACGACGTAGCCGAGGCCGAGTCCGAAATCCGCGCCTACTACGCGCGGTTCCTCGGGGAGGCGCATTTCAAGGCCCTCGATGAGGTGCGCAGGAACGGCCGGGCCGGCAGCGAGGATGTCTTCCTCGATGTCTTGCGATGCGCGGCAGTGCTGGAGTACCGGAACGCCGAGCCCTGGATGGGCATCCACCCGCTGGTCGTTCCGCTCCTGGAGAAATGGCGGAAAGGCGCGCCAAGCCCCAGAAAGGCGGCCGGAAAGAAGCGCGGTCGTTGAGCGTCTTCTCGGCCTCCGACCGGAAGTTCCTGGACCGGGCGGCAAGCCTGCTGTCCGCGTCCTCCGGAAGCCTGGTGCTGATCGCGGCGGCCAGCACGCGCACGCAGGCCCTGGCCCAGGAGGAACTCCGCCGGAGGATGGGCTCCTCGCTTCGGATCAGGAACATCGCGCTCACTGAGCAGGAGCCCGACATCCGGACGCATCTCAAGGCGCTTCCCCGCGGCCGGGACGCCGTCCTCTTCGTCGCGGGCCTTCCGGAGCTGGTCAAGGCGCCGGGCGCCGGCCCTCAGGCCGCGATCCAGAACCTCAACTATTCAAGGGACCTGCTTTCAGGCGGCCGGACCGTGCTCTGGCTTGATCCGCCATCCCTGGAGCGGGTCTTCAGGCAGGCCCCGGACCTCTGGCACATAAGGACCCTGAGCGCGATCCTGGAGACCGAGGAGGACAGGCTTTCAGCCGCCCGTTCAGGAATCCTGGCGCGAAAGGAGCGGGGGGAATTCGCGGGCCAGGACATCGAGGCCCGGGTCGGCGAGGCCGGCGCCAGGCTCGATGCCGCCCGCTCCGCAAGCTCATCGGACCCGTTGAGGTTCGGGCAGTTGCTCTTGGACGTCGCGTCGGAACTGATCCTTGGCTCAAGGCTCGATGAGGCTGAAAAGGCCCTCGACGAGGCCGCGCAATCCATCGGCCTGCTGCCGGCTGGTTCCAATGACCCGGGACAGAGGCAGTTCCTTGGCTTGAAGGCACGGCACGAGCAATTGCTCGGAGACCTGGCAATGGCCCGGTCGCAAGCCGGCCGCGCCAGGGAGCGCTACAACGCAGGGAAGGAATTGTTCTCAAAGGCCGGGAGCCGCCTCGGAGAGGCCAACTGCATCCAGAGTCTAGGGCACGTGCATCGGGCCTTTTCAGAGCACGAGAAGGCAAGGGAGCGATACGAGGAAGCGATCATCATCTACAGGGAGATCGGACGCCGCCTCGGAGAGGCCAACTGCATCCAGGAGAGGCCAACTGCATCCAGGGCTTGGGGGACGTTCATCGGGCCTTTTCAGAGCACGAGAAGGCAAGGGAGCGATACGAGGAAGCGATCATCATCTACAGGGAGATCGGAGAGCGCGTCGGAGAGGCCAACTGCATCCAGGGCTTGGGGGACGTGCATTGGGCCCTTTCAGAGCACGAGAAGGCAAGGGAGCGGTACGAGGAAGCGCTCATCATCTACAGGGAGATCGGAGACCGCGTCGGAGAGGCCAACTGCATCCAGGGCTTGGGGGACGTGCATCAGGCCTTTTCAGAGCACGAGAAGGCAAGGGAGCGATACGAGGAAGCGATCATCATCTACAGGGAGATCGGAGACCGCGTCGGAGAGGCCAACTGCATCCAGGGCTTGGGGGACGTTCATCGGGCCTTTTCAGAGCACGAGAAGGCAAGGGAGCGATACGAGGAAGCGCTTCTCATTTTCAGGGAGATCGGCGATGCCGAAGGGCAGGCAGGTTGCCTGCGCAGCCTGGGGAGAAACTCTAAGTCATGAAACGGAATGCCATGTCGGCCATCGTCGCCTCATTGCTCGGGCTTGCGTCATGGGCCGGCGCCCATGACGCCATCAGGGTGTGCGACACGAACCTAGTGTGCAACCCCTACGGACAGCAGGGCATCATCGACTTCGCCAAGGACTACGAGCAGTACCCTCGCGACGTCACCCTCTATGTCCTGGGGCATCCGTTCGGCTTCGACGTGGCCTCCGCGGTCGCCCAGGACAACTGCGGGGCGGACTGCACCAGCCTGAGGTTCCAGAGCGCGGAGATGGGCATCGACCAGACCTTCACCGGGGGGAACACCGCGGAGGTCAGCCGAGCCTTCCAGGACTTCGTCAAGAGCGAGTCCTTCCTGAGGGCCTTCATCAAGCTCATCAACTCGGGCGCGGGCGCGGTCATCTCCGGCAGTCCCATCGCCACCGTCGGCACGGTGGTGCGCGCGGGATTCCAGGACACGATGTTCTCCAACATCAAGACGGCCGAGGAGAAAGGCGCCGCCGCGCCGGGCCGCGATCCCGCGGTCTCGGCCAGCTACGGCCAGTTCAAGGACTCGGGCTACGAGGGGAAGGTGATCTCGGTCTCTCCCGGGTTCTCTCTCGACTTCGGCGAGCACAAGGACAAGAAGCTCAAGTTCACGATCCCGCTCTCCCAGATCGACGTGGAGGGTCTGAAGACCTACAGGGCCGGCATCATCGTCCAGTACCAGCATCCATTCTATCTGCCGGGCAACGTCACCGCGACCATCGGCCCCGGGCTGTCGTACTCGGCCATGGGCTCTACGGATCTGCCCAACTTCTCCGGGATCGCGGGCGCCGCCTTCTCGATCACGGTCAACAAGGACTGGAAGAAGACCTTCGCGACCGTGGGCGGCTACTACGGCGGCTTCAAGAACATGGGCGGCCTCGACACCGGGATCAGGGCCGATGTGTTCGGGTGGGGCTTCCAGACAGGCTACCGGTTCGGCAAGCGCACGGTCGCGGCCGCCTACGCGGTGGGCATCCAGGAGAGCGTCCGGGGCTTCAACCGCACGACCTACCACACCGCGGGCGTCTCCCTGAGCTACAGGATCTTCAACCGCTTCAACGTCACGGGCTCGGCCCAGCACCTCTTCGGGCTGTCCAACCGCCAGTTCGCGGAGGTCGGGCTCGGCTCGGCGTGGTTCTTCTGACGCGGCGCTGAGCCGTTGGGCCCATGCAGGGGTGGGCCCGCTTCCGTCGCTCGGGTGGGTCTTCCGCCTGTTCCGCGCAGCCCTGGGTCTGCGGTAGAATGGGAGGCGTGAGTTCTGGGCGCCGCGTCCCAACCCTTGCTCGCGCCGCCGGCCTGGACCGCGCCGCGCACAAGAAGCTCTAACCCAGCAGGGCCGCCAGGAAGGCGGCGTGGTCCCAAGCGTCGATGCGGATGGATAGGCCCAGGCGGACCGCGACCAAGCGAAGCGACGGGATCACGGTGAGGACCTGGCCCTCGTGCCCGATGGCGAAGAAGGCGTCCGGAGGCGCCTTCCTAGCCGCGGGGGTCTGTCCGCCGAGCTCCTTGGGGATCTTGAGCCACCAGCCGGCCCCGTAGCGGCCTTCCTGCGATTGGGGCGTCGGCCGGGCGCAGAAGGCGGTCCAGCCCTCGGGCAGCACGCGCCGGCCTTCCCAGCGCCCTCCCTGGAGGAAGAACAGGCCGTAGCGCGCCCAATCGCGGGCCGTCGCGAACATGAAGGACGAGAAGACGAAGTCCCCGGCGGCGTCGGGTTCGAGGATGGCGCTTGCCATGCCGAGGGGCTCGAACAGGGCGCGCCGGGGGAAGGTCAGCCAGTCCTCGCCCGCGGATTCGACGGCCCTGCGGCATACCAGGCCGAGGATGTTCGAGGCGCCGCTGGAGTAGCTCCAGACCTTGCCCGGCTCATGCCGGAGAGGCTTGGCCGAGGCGTAGGCCGCGGCCGACGGCCGGTTGAAGAGCATCTGCGCGACGTCCCGGAGCGGGTCCGTGTATATCTCCTCGAACTCGAGGCCGCTGCGCATGCGCAGGAGGTCCTCGAGGGAGATGCGGCCGCGAGGGTCGCCTTGCGAGGACCACTCAGGCAGGAGATCGCGCCGCTCCAGCGACAGGAGCCCGCGGCCGACCAGCACGCCGACCAGGGAACTGAGCACGCTCTTGGTCATGGACCAGCCCGGCAGGGGCGTGGAGGGTCCGAAGCCCGGGGCGTAGCGCTCCGCCGCAAGGCGGCCGTCCTGGACCACCACAACGGCGCGGGTCCTGCGCTTGCGCGCGGGGTCAGGCTCCGCGAAAGCGAAGGCAAGAGCCTCGGCGATCCGGCCTTGAGCGGGGGGCGGCGCCCCTTCGCCTGCGGGCCAAGGCGCTTGCGCCCGCGGCGGCGCGGTCGAGGCGGGCCGCAGGCTCTCGGGCGGGACCCCGATCGCCAGGGTGGCTCCTAGGCCGGGCCTGAACACCGCGGTCCGAGGCTGGAGCCCGAGGAACGAGACGGTCACCCGCAGCCTCGGCCGGTCCACCTCGGCTTTGAAGAGCCGCAGGATGCGGTAGCTCTCGGCCGAGACGTCTTGGGCGAGCGCCGCGTCGAGCGGCCTGCCCGAGACGAAGATGGCGGAGGCCAGGACCTTGGCCTTGTAGGCGGCCCCCACGGCCGCGACGCGCAGGAACCGCGCTCCAGCCCAGGCCGCGGCGCACGCCCCGAGGAAGGCGGCGGCCCAGAGCATGGTCGGTATGATATCATTTGCCGCCAATGTCCCGGTCGGAGCGCTAGGCATGGACCTTCGCAGGAATCTCAGGCGCGTCGCCGTCCTGGCCGCCGTCTGTTCGGCGGTCTTGGTGGCCGTTGAGGCGGGCTGCCGGCTGTTCTTCCTCTACCGGAACAGGCTGCAGCCGAGAGAGGATTTCTTCGAGCTCTACGCCATCGGCGGGTCCACGATGGCCGGCAGTCCCTACGACGGCATCCTTTCGATCCCGGGGATCGCCTCCAATATCCTCGGCGGCGAGGTCCGAGGCAAGCCGATCAGGGTCCTCAACCTGGCGGGGCACGGCGAGAGCATCTATCCCCAGGCCTTCTCCCTGAAGGACGCGGTCCGGTACAGGGACCGGTCCCGGCCAGGGGCCGTCTTCGTCTACTCCGGGCACAACGACGCCGCCATGGGCCGCGCCCGGTTGAGCCCGGGTTGCCGGGTGTACGAACCCATCAAGGAAGGCGTCCTGTCCCGCTCGGCGGCGGTCGAGCTCCTGATGTTCTACGGCGAGAAGGGGCGCATCCTGCCGGCGTGCAGGGATTCCCGGACCTTCGAGCGCTACATGAGGGAGGCTGTCAAGACCGCGCTGGCCGCGGGACTTAGGCCCGTCCTTTCGACCGTCATCTCGAACGTCGCCGAGATCGAGCCGGGTCTGGTCCTGGGCGGCCCCTCCGGCCTGACCCGGGACCGGCTGGATTCCCTGCTGGCCCAGGGGGAACGGCTCGAGCGGCAGGGCAAAGACCCCGAGGCGATCCGGTTCTACGAGCGCGCCGGGAGGGAGTTCCCGGACATCGGGGCGTACCTCCGGTATCGGATCGGGGCCTGCCTGCGCCGGATGGGGGAATACGGAGCCGCCAACCGCGCCTTCTGGGAGGCGATCGATTCAGCCCCTGGAGACGCCTTCGGCAGGGCCACGAGCGGGCAAAACGCGCTCATCCGCGATCTGGCCCGGCGATACGGCGTGCCGCTCGTGGACGCGGTCCGGATGTTCGAAGAGCATTCCCCGCATGGACTGGTCGGGGACGGCCTGCTCATCGACGGCCATCATCCCAACGATGCGGGCTATGCCCTGCTGGCCGGAGGCTTCGCCCAGGCCCTGGCGCGTGACCTGGGCCTGCCCCGGAAGGACGCCTCCGCGTCGCCTGTCGCCCACACCTTTCCTGATGGCGCAGGTGACGCTCGGCCTCCGGCCTGGACCGCGTCGCCGGACGAGATGGCCCGGTGGTTCCCGATGACCAAGGAGGCGCGCATCGAGAGTCTCCTCAGGAGCGGCCGCTGGCTGTTCACGATCTCGGCGCGCCATGCGCATCCGGCGGACAGGCTGGGCCTGGCCGAGAAGCGGTTCCGGGAGGCGCTTGCGCTCGAGCCCGGCCTGTTCTCGGCGTGGCTCGGCCTGGGGCTGGTGACCGCCGCCCGGGAGACCCCGTCCATCCTGCTCGACGACCAGGATATCTCCTGGCTGGACGAAAGAGGCCTGTTCTACGGCTCGACCTACGACCTGCCGAGGGACAAGCTCCCGGAGGTCCTCGCGAGGCTTTCCCTGTGGGGCGTGCCGGATGGCGTCCTGGAGAGGATCAGGGCCGGCGCTCCGAAAATGTTATAGTGGCGCCAGGCCCATGAGACCGGCTGTCGTCGTCATATCCGCGGGGCTGCTGGCCGCCGCGGCCTCCTGCCGGCTGGCGCCGCAGGACCAGGGGGTTGACCGCGCCATCGTGGTGTGGGAACAGGAGGACGCCCAGGTCTTTCCCTACATCGATTCCGTGTTCGACGCGTTCAAGCGGCTGCCCGGGAACGCCGACGTCAGGATCGTCAGGAACCACTACCAGACCGAGGACCTCCGCCAGCAGTTCCTGACGGCCTCCATCGCGGGGAGCCCTCCGGACCTCCTCATGGGCCCCTCCGACACCGCGGGCATCTATTCCATCGCGGGGTTCATCCTGCCGGTCGAGAAGGTCTTCGACCTCTCCGCGTTCAACAAGCCGGTGGTGGAGGCCATCACGCTCGACGGCCATGTCTGGGGCGTCCCCATGACGAACGGCAACCACCTCATGCTGATGTACAACAAGCGGCTCTCCCCCACGGCTCCCCGGACCACGGACGAGCTCTTCGCCTTCTGCGAGACCAAGGCCAAGGCCAAGGCCTTGAAGCTCGACTACTGCATGGCCTTCAACTTGGGCGAGCCCTTCTGGCTCATGCCGTGGCTCGGGGCTTTCGGCGGCTGGCCCATCGACGACAAGACCCCGACTCTCGACACCAAACCCATGCTCGATGCCGTGTCCCTGGTCGTGGACCTCATCTACAAGAAGAAGTACGTCCCGATGGAATGCGAGTATAACTGCACGGACACCCTCTTCAAGGAGGGCAAGGTCGCCTTCATCATCAACGGGGACTGGGCCATCTCGACCTACCGCGACAAGTTCGGCAAGGACTTCGGCGTGGCCAAGATTCCCAAGCTGTCGGCCACCGGCAGGTGGCCGACGCCGATGGTCAGCGGCCGTTATTTCATGCTCAACTCCAAGCTGAGCGGAGCGAAGCTGGAGCTGGTCAAGCGGTTCGTCTCTTTCTACACCAACAAGGAGAATCAGATAGGCCAGGTCAAATCCCTGATGCGGTTGCCGGCCCTGGCCGAAGCGGCCGGCGCCGGCATCATCAGGGACGACCCCATCCTCAAGGCCTCCATGGACCAGATACTGGCGGGCAAGCCCATGCCCATGGCGACCGAGATGCGCGCGGTCTGGGACTCGGTGCGGCCGCACCTGGGCCGGGCCGTGAACAAGAAAGCGACCCCGCGGGAAGCGGTGGCCAAGATGCAGTCCGAGGCGGTCTCGAAGATCAAGGAGATGACCGACTGATGCTGGCTCCGGTCGCGCAGGTCCTCCAGTTCGCCCTGCTCATCGGGGCGTTCGTGGCCGTGCTCGAGGGCTGGCTCCATTACCACTTCAAGTACCACGAGAGGAACTGGTTCATTCCAGCCGCCGTGCTGGGCACGGCGGCTTTGGTCGTGTTCGCCGCGCTGTGGACGGCGGGTGGGGGCGTTGAGGCCGGCCGCGTCGTCTCCCTGGCGGTCGGGACGGCGTTGGCGGAGTGCTTGGCGGCTCTTTTCTTCAAGCACGTCGTGAAAGGAAGGCATAGCCTTCCTTTCATGCTCCTGGCCCCAGCGATGCTGGGGCTGGCGGCATTAATTGCATACCCCATGGTCTTCGAGGTGTATCTCGCGTTCCACGACCTCAAGCTCACGACCATCATGGCATGGAGCCGCACCGGGGACCTGCCTTTCGTGGGCCTGAAGCACTTCAGGAAGGTGTTCACCTCCTCGCCTCTCTCCGAGGTGGGCTTCTGGGAGCTCAGCCTCCGGACCGTCTGGTGGACCTTCATCAACGTCTTCTTCCACGTGGCGGGCGGCTTCGTCATGGCCCTGCTCCTGAACTCCGTGACGCGGTTCAAGGGCGTCTACCGGATGCTCCTCATCGTGCCCTGGGCCATGCCCCAGGTGGTGGCGGTGCTGGCCATGAGGGGCGAGTTCCACTCCCAGTACGGCTTCGTCAACATCATGCTGTCGAAGACGGCCGCGTGGCTGCCCTTCCTGAAGGACGTGGGCGTGGGGCCGGTGCAGTGGCTGGGCCAGCACCCGTTCCTGACCTGCACCATCATCAACGTGTGGCTGGGCATTCCGTTCATGACCGTGGTCATCCTGGGGGGCCTCCAGTCCATCTCGCGGCACTACTACGACGCGGCGTCCATCGACGGCGCCTCGGCCTTCCAGCAGTTCCGGATGATCACCCTGCCGCTCATCAGGCCGGTCTTGGCCCCGGCCGTCACCCTGGGGACGGTCTGGACCTTCAACAACATCAACGTGATCTACCTCGTGACCGGCCAGGCCGGCGGCACAGAGGACGCCGACATCCTGGTCTCGGCCCTGTACAAGGCGGCCTTCGCGTTCTACCGGTACAGCTACTCCGCGGCGTTCGCGCTCGTCGTGTTCCTGATGCTGTTCGTATCATCCATGGTCTGGCTCAAGTGGTCGAAAGGCTCGGAGTCCCTCTATGACTGAGTCGGGGGCCTCCCTGGAGAGCCTCCGGGCGCTCCGGCTGCACCGAAGGCGCGAGGCGCTGAAGACCGCGCTGATCCACGGGGCGCTGATCCTCGCCTGCGCGGCGTGCGTCTATCCGCTGCTCCGGATCCTCGCGGTGTCCCTGCGGCCCGGGGACAGGATCATCTCCACCGACCTCGCCCTCATCCCGCAGGGCGCGACCTGGGCCTCCTACGTGAAGGTCTTCACCGAGACCAACTTCCTGTTCTGGCTGTGGAACTCCCTGGTGATCACGGTCGCGACCTCCGTGGCCGGGGTCGCCCTGGCCTCCACCGCCGCCTACGCCTTCTCCAGGTTCAAGTTCCCCGGGGCTAAGCTGGGGCTCTCGCTCCTGCTCGGGACGCAGATGCTGCCGGCCGGGATGCTGCTCCTGCCGCTGTTCCTCATGATCATGAGGCTGCGCCTCATGAACACCTACCTCGGCATGGTCATCGCCTACTCGGTGTCGTCGCTGCCGTTCAGCATCTGGATCCTGAAGGGCTACTACGACACCATCCCGAGGTCCCTGGAGGAGGCCGCCCTGGTGGACGGCACCTCGGTCTTCGGCGCCTTCTACAGGATCGTCCTGCCCCTGTCGACCCCGGCCCTGGCCATCGCGTTCCTGTTCAACTTCACCCAGGCTTGGAACGAGTACCTGGTCGCCCGGGTGATCCTCACCGATTCCTTCAAGTACACCTGGACGCTGGGCCTCTTCGACCTGCAGGGCCAGTACCTGACGCAGTGGGGCATGTTCGCGGCCGCCTCGCTCCTGGTCACGATACCGGTCATGGGGGTCTTCCTATATTCCTCGAAGTGGCTCCTGACCGGGATGACCCTGGGCGGGGTCAAGGGGTAAACGATGGCTTCGGTCACCTTCAAGAACGTCACCAAGAAGTTCGGCTTGAACGAGGTCCTGCACGACGTGAGCCTCCAGATCGCGGACCAGGAGTTCCTGGTCCTGGTCGGGCCCTCGGGCTGCGGCAAGAGCACGCTGCTGCGCATGCTCGCGGGCCTGGAGGAGACCACGGAAGGCGAGATCCACATCGGGGACCGGCTCGTCAACCACCTCCCGCCGCGCAGCCGCGAGATCGCCATGGTCTTCCAGGACTACGCCCTCTACCCGCACATGACGGTCGCGGAGAACATGAGCTTCGGCTTGAGGCTCAAGGGGATCGACTTGGGCGAGATCGACCGGCGGGTCCTGAAGGCTGCGAACATCCTGCACATCGAGCCTCTCCTCAGGCGCACGCCCCGGCAGCTCTCGGGCGGGCAGCGCCAGCGCGTGGCCATCGGCCGCGCCATCGTGCGCGAGCCCAAGGTCTTCCTGTTCGACGAGCCGCTGAGCAACCTCGACGCCAAGCTGCGCGAGGAGATGCGCATCGAGATCGCGAAGCTCCACCAGAAGCTGGCCACCACCATCATCTACGTCACTCACGACCAGGTGGAGGCCATGACCCTGGCGTCCCGCATCGCGGTCGTCAACGCCGGCCAGATCCAGCAGGTGGGCGCCCCGACCGAGGTCTTCGGCCGGCCGGAGAACGTCTTCGTCGCGGGGTTCATCGGGAGCCCCACCATGAACTTCATCGAGGGAGAGCTGGCGCGCGCGGGCGGCGGCCTGCGCTTCAAGACCGCCGGGGTCGACGTCCCGGTGATGGGGGGGCCTGCGGGCGGGCCGCCTTCCAGTTTGGATCGAAGCGGCACGCCCGCCGTGCTGGGCGTGCGCCCCGAGGCCATCCACATCGACCGGGGAGACGCCCCCGCAGACGGCGCCGTGCCCGCCGAGGTCGAGGTGGTCGAGCTCCTGGGCTACCGCAAGAACGTGCACCTCAAGGTCGGCGCGGCCGGGGCGAAGGTCCTCGCCAGCGTCGGCGCCGCCGAAGGCTCCGAGCCCGGCGAGAAGGTGTCCTTGCGCTTCGACCCGGCCGGTCTGCACCTTTTTGAGAAGGCCACGGGTAGGAGGATCAGATGATGAAGACGGGCATGCTGTGCGTCGGGCTGGCGCTCTTCGGCCAGGGGACGGCGCTGGGAGCGGAGGCGATCTCATCGAGGCTTCCCAAGAGGGTGTCGACGGGCGCTCCGGTCATGCCGGCGCGGGACTCGCTGGCCGAACCGACGGACTCCGCCAACCTTTTGGTGGAGATCGCGGCCCGCCATGACGAGATGGAAGGCTCGGCCAGGTTCATCGTGGGCAACGGGGCCCAGGCGAACCACGTGGTCGGCGGGGACAAGCCCTTCACCATCAAGAACAATCAGGGCACGGGGGTGGAGTTCAAGAAATGGGGGTTCATCTTCAATGTCCTGCCCAGGTTGAACCCCAAGGACCGCGGCGAGGTCTTCGTCCAGATGCAGGTCGAGTTGTCCGGCCCGGTCAAGGGGGTGACCATCCCGGCCGCCGGGGACGTCCAGGGCATCGCGACCTGGCAATACCAGTCGTCCTTCACCGTGAAGAAGGGCTTGAAGACGGTGGTGGTCGAGTCCCCGGCGCGGGTGGAGATCACGGTCTCCGAGGCGCCGGTGGGCGGGTGATCGGCTGGACCGTCTTCTCCGACCTCCACGGCACCCTCCTCGACAGGGAGACCCAGGATTCAGGGCCGGCGCTGCCGGCCCTGAAAGCTCTCCGGCGGTCCGGGACCCCTCTTGTCCTCGTGTCGAGCAAGTCCTTGCCCGACATGCTGGCCGTCCGCCGCAGGCTGGGCCATCGCGGGGCCTTCATCTTCGAGAACGGCGGCGGGGTCGCGCTCCGGGCCGGGTCGCCGGCCGGGCGGCCGGCGGGCTTTAAGGCCGAAGGGAGGCTTTGGATCAGGATGTTCGGGCCCTCGCGCGAGAATCTGCTTGGAGCCATCGAGTCGCTGAGGCGCCGGACCGGTGCGCGCATCGCCGAGGTCGGGCGGATGCCCTTGAAGGAGCTGGCGGCGCGGACCGGGTTCTCGCTGGAGAGGGCCGAGCGCTGCAGGCAGCGCCGCTGTTCGGCCCCCTTCTTTCTCGACTCTCCGCGGGACCTTCCGGCCGTCCGCAGGACGGCCGGTGAAATGGGCTTCAAGGTCGCTCACGGAGGCCGTTTCTACCATCTGCTCGGGTCCGCTGACAAGGGCACGGCGGCCAAGGCCGTTCTCGGGCTCCTGGGCGGGGCAAGGTCGGCCGCGTTGGGCGACGCGCAGACGGACATCCCACTGTTGCGCGCCGTGGACAGGCCCTACCTGGTCCAGCAGGCGCCGGGCGTCTGGGAACCCATCCGCGTGAAGGGCCTGCGCCGCGTCCCTGCGCCGGGGCCGCAGGGTTTCAGGCTCGCGGTCGAGGACCTTCTGGAGGGCTCGGACTCATATAGATAGGCTGCGTCCGGACCTGGATGGGGACTGGGAGAAGAAAAGACCCCCGGCGCTTGACGCGCCGGGGGTCTTCTCTTGCGACGGACTCTAAGGGCAGGGAGAGGACGGGCTTGAGCTGCTCGTTTCTGGGCAAGTATCCGGCGGAGGGGCGACGCTGGCCTCCTGCACCGGGTTGGGAGCGGTCGCCTCGGTGGTCGGCGGCGGGACTTCCTCCGCCGGAGCCGTCTCCTCGGCAGGGACTTCCTCTGCCGGCGGCGGCGCCGTCGTCGGAGCAGGGGCCGGAGCCATGGCCGCGGCCGCGAGCACGGCGAGGACCTCAGGCAAGGTGATGACGGGCTCGACCGGCGGGGCGGCGTCCGGGGGCAGAGCCGTCGGAGGCTCGGCCGTTCCCGCGACCGAGGTGGCCGCCAGCTGCTGGCCCGCCTCGACGGCCTGGGTCCGGCCGAAGTTGTCGGCCACGGAAAGGGCTCCCTGGAAGCACTGCATCATGGCCTGGGTGGGGCTCACCACGTCCATGGAGAAGATGGTCCCGCGGACGCTGGCGACCGCGACGGGGTTCCTGGCCTGGAAGAGCCGGCCCTTGAGCTTCCCGACCCACGCGTCGAGCTTGCCCAGCCCGATGTAGACCGCGACCTTGGACATGGTGATTTCCTCGATCTTGAAGGTCGCGTTGGGGCCGAGCTTCACCTTGCTGCCGTCGGTGAAGACCACGGTCAGCGAGCCGCCGGCTTCGGTCTTGACCCGGGTGCCCGCCGTGAGCTTCTGGGCGGGCTTGGCGTCGATCCACGGCTCGACGCCGTCGAGGAGGATTTTGGCCTCGCCTTGAAGGTCTCCGATGTAGGCGGCCATCGCCTTGATCTGGCCGGGCTTGACCGCGGCGGGCGGCGGGGCCTTGACGCCCGGGGCGGGTGCGGCGGGAGCAGCGGCCGCGAAAGCGGTCGAGGCTCCGGCATAGACCATCAACACGAACAGCGCGCTCAAGACCTTCCGTCTCATGGATCCTCCATCAGTGACCGGCTTTTCCCGTACCAGGATGCAAGCGACGGCCATAGTGTACCTTGTCTTTCGGGGTTTTTCAATGCCATTCTTGTCACGGGGTGCAAGTATGGCGTCCCTGCTCAGAAGGCCGCTTTGAGGCCCACCGAGGTCTGGTTGTCCTTGTAGTTGTACTCCCACGTGAAGATGGAATGACGCCTCATGTGCCGGTAGTCCGCGGACGCGGTCAGCCAGTCGGCGAACTTGTAGGTGAGGCCGAAGCCCGCGTTGTAGGTGTCGTCCCTCCTGCCGGCCGTCAGCCCGCTGGCCAAGCCCGTCGCCGGGTTGACGGTGGCCGGGATGGTCTGGCTGTCCGAGTATTTGTCTATGGTCACGGAGCCGTCGGCCTTCATGCCGAGCCTCCCGATGTCGTGGCTGATGGCGAGCGCCGCGGTGTTCGAGACGTAGAACCGCACGCCCGTGCCTTCGGACAGACCTCGCGTGGCGGAGAGGTCGATGGAGGTGCGCTCGCCGGGCTTGTAGTTCAAGCCCATCCCGACGGTCCAGTTGGTCGTCTTGCTCGACTGACCCACGGTCGCCCTGTCGTCGGACTCGTAGGCCCGGTGGGAGAAGCCGGTCTGCATGCGGCCCTTGAGCTTGGCGGTGAACTCGCCTTCGACGCCGAAGTCGGCCATCCAGTCCTTGTGGTTGGCGCCCCTGCGGCCCGCTGAGTAGTGGGTGAGCCCGCGGTGCATGGCGCCGAAGACCTTGGTCTTGGGCTGGACCTTGTAGCCGGTCTTGAACCCGTAGGACTGCTCCGAGTGGTCGAGGATGGCCGCGAGGTCGGGCCTGCGGTATTTCACCCGCGTGTCCTGGGCGTCCGCGCCGAGGAAGAACTTGTCCCCG
>JACQWX010000005.1 GCA_016209035.1 Elusimicrobiota bacterium
GTCCTTGTTGCGGACCGCGGCGTTCTGCAGCCGCTTCTGGGCCCGCTCGATGTTGGCCGGGAAGTCTATCCTGACGCCGGCGTTGGCCGGGTTGAAGGAGCCGCCGCGCTGCTTGCCGTAGGATGAGCGGGTCAGGTAGAAGGCCTTGTAGAAGCGGTCGCGGTCCGTAGCCGGCTTCATGGTCTTGAGGCGCTCGTGGGTTTCCTTGCGGATCACCCAGTCGCGCTTGGCCAGGGCCTGGCGGTCCTCAGGCGCGTGGTCGCGGATGAAGCGGTACATGAAGGCGATCTCCGCGTCGCGGTCGTTTAGGACCTCCTTGGGCGAGGGGTCCTTGGCGAAGAACACGGCCGCGCCGCCGGCGAAGGGCTCGACGTAGGTCTTGTGAAGGGGGATGTAGGAGGCGATCCTGTGGGCCAGAAAGCGCTTGCCGCCGTAGGAGCCGAAGGCCTGGCGGACGCCCTTGTAGAGGGTCTCGCCCTCGGGCGTGAGCTCCTTCTCCTGGAGCACGAAGCCTTCCCTGGCGGCTTTGACGGCCTCGCCGATTGTCATGGGCCGGCCCTTCCCGGCGATGCCCAGCACGCGCGGGGCCCAGGCCGACACGGCTACGGTCCCGGCCTTGAGGTCGCGGGTGACGTTCAGGGTCTCGAACTCAACCTCGATCACGTCGCTTGGGTCCGCGGCCAAGGTGGAGGAGAAGGTGGTCCCGATCTCGTGAAAGAGCCTGCCGCCCACCGAGCGGATGGTTTCGTTGGGCACCTTCATGCCCTGGAAGTCCAGGCCGTAGGAGAAGTTGAAGACCTCCGGCGTCTTGGTCTCCTTGGACTCGGTGACGACGCCGCGCAGGATCGCGGCGTTGTGGAACTTGACCATGCCCGAGGGTTTGTTCTCCAGGTTGTAGACGAAGCCGTGGGCCTTGGCCACGTTGCCCTCCGAGCCTTCCAGCCGGCGGAGCTTTTCGGTCTTCTCCCTGAGCTCGTCCTTGTCCCGGCAGCGGTAGTGGGGAACCAGGTTGAGCTTCAAGTCCAGGTCCGGAGGATCGTCCGTAGACTGGGGAAGCCCCAGGGCCTCCAGGAATCTCAGGCGGTCCGCGAACGGAAGCTTGTGGATATCCCCGGGCCTGACGTTCTCCGACTCGAAGTAGACCGCGTCGTAGACGTTGGCGATGAAGTCCGAGTCGTCGGGCTCGTCCGCGGCGTTGACATAGGCGGTCACGGTCTCCCTGGGAAGATGCTTGTCCTCATCCCACCGCTCGATTTCGGCCAGGAGCGCGAAGCGCGGAACAGGCAGGCTCTTGAGGGCTTCTGCGATCTCGGGGAAGCGGTCCGTGTTGTCCCTGCCGTCCTCCGAGATCATCCGCACCCTGTCGCCGTCGCGGAAGACGACATAGTCCGCGCCGTCGAACTTCTTGGAGGAGTAGACCGGGAAGTCCTCGTCCTTGAAGGCGCGCAGGAAGGCGTCCACGCTTTGCGGCTCGTCCGGCTTGTGGCCCCGGGTGGGTTTCAAGGGGTAGAAGAACCGGAACAGCCGGACCTCGTCCTCCTTGGCCGAGGCCTCGGCCTGGGCCTGGACGTCTTCCGAGGCGGAGCGGAGCTGTTTTGGGCAATCGGGTATGGTCCAGCCCTTGCGGGCTTCGTCCCAGACAAGGTCCACCGGCTCGGGCTTGAAGCCGATCTCCTGGGCCGAGGCCTCCTTCACCCCGCCCTCCGGGTTGATGCGCTCCACCTTGAGCGCGTAGATGGGGACAGCCTTGGTGAAGGGGCCCTGGTAATAGTTGAGGTGGTGCTGGACCCGGCCCGCGAGCTCCTTGTCCGCAAACTGGCGGCCGAAGCGGAACTCGAGGATCTTCTTCAGGTACTCCGGGACATCCGGCGTTGCCCACCAGAGCACGTCTATGTCGCCCTTGGTTTTGCCCCAGTTGGCGAGGCCGCCTACGATCCAGGCGAAGACGGGATGGGCGTAGAACGACTTGATCTGGGGCAGCACCTCCTCCAGCGTGATCTCGCGGCCGAGCTCCACACCGGAGGGATGGACCGGGGCCAGATCGTCCTTGGCCTTGAGGAAGGGTTGGGTCTGGCTGTCCAGCTCATCGGCTGCGGTGTGCTGGAAGGCACGGCTGGACATCTCGCGGCGGACCAGGGCGTGGAGGTTCACGAGGTCCTCGAAGCTCCAGTACTTGTCGCCGAAATGGACCTGCCCGCCTTCCCGCTTGTGCTTCCAGGCCCGGTGGAGGAGGTAGTCCAGGGAGAGAAGCTCCTGGTCCGCGAGCTTCGCGGGGTCGGTCCTGAACAGGTTCCCGAAATCGGCCAGCTCGATCTTCTGCAACTCCATCTACTTCTCCTCCAGGACCGTGACCCACGCGCAGCGGCAGTTGGGGTGGGCGGGCAGCACGTCAGAGGCCTCGTCCAGGGCCATGATCCGGCCAAGCTTCTCGCCCGGCGATATCTCGGCCGCGGCCACGCACTCCGGGCAGGCGTCCGAGGCCAGCAGCCATTGGACGCGCTCCACGCCGGCTTGGCCGAGGGCGTCCAGCGCCCCTTCGTTGAAGGCGCGGTTCGCCTCGGTGCGGGCGATGATTTCGGACGCCGTGGACCTGTCCAGCTTCCTGGTATGCGCTCCACGCAGGACGTTTCCATTCTCATCCACCGTTGCTCCGACCTGCACGGTTGCCACCGAGTCGAGCTGCGTTTCGATGCGCCGCATGAGCTCCGGGATGGTCTCGTTGGCAGTGATGCCCTCGATGAGGGCCTGCCGTATTCCGGCCTTGAGGGACTCGGAGACATGCCCGGCCAGCGTCACGGCGTTGGTCTTGAGCTTCTCCTGCAGGGCCTGGCTGGGCTCGTCCACCTCATCGAGGCCGCCGCGCTGCGCTGAGAGCTTGAGGCCCTTGGCTGCGGCCTCGAGCGTGAACTTCTGCAGGACGCGCGTGATCTTGTCCTTGTCCACGTATTCCAAGAGGACCTCGATGTCGTCCAACTGCTTCGAGGCCTCGGGGAACCTGGTCAGCCTGAGGCTATAGAGCCGCCGGCTGATGGTCCGGGGCTCCGGCGGCTGCCCGGCCTTCGTGGCCTTGGGCCGCAAGGCCGCGATGTCCAAAGACGGCAATTTCGCGGCCACCGCGGCCTTGATGTCCCGGAAGAGCCTTCCCATCGCGTCCACGAACCTGTTCTCGATGGCTATGGCCGCGGCCGTGGCGTTGACGATGGTCTCGGAGGGCCCCGAGAGAGCGCCCTTGCCGGCATCCAGGGACTTCTGGAGCTCCGGCATCCTGGGGGCTACGATCCGCCTGACCTCCTCGGGTGTGAACACGCCGTTTTGCAGGTAGATGTTGAAAATCTCCGCCTGGTCCTTCTCGTCTATGGCCCGCTTGTTGAACTGAAACGACCAGTCCGCGATGCCGAAGCCCTGGCGGACGACGTGCTTGGTGAGCTTCTCGGCCACGCGCATCTGGAATGGGAGGATGGTCTCCTCGTAGAAGGTCTGGGTCTGGTGCTCGCCGGTGCCGGCCCCGATGTTGCCGGTTTCGATGATGGACACCTTGCCGGGCGGGACCCCGTAGACCGCGAGAATCTCGTTTCGGGTGAACTCGCGCAGATCCAGGAACTCCATGTCCTTCTGCGGGACCGATATCTGCATGAACTCGATATCGCCCTCCGGGACCAGGTCCGAGTGCGCGAGGTCCGGGTTCTTGGCCCGGGCGGCCAGGTACTCGCGGTTTCTGTCCACCTGCTGGGCCGAGGCGTTCTTCATGATGAAGGCCCCGCGTATCTTGGCCCGAGGCGTTCTTCATGATGAAGGCCCCGCGTATCTTGGCCCCGTTGACGAAGAAGGCGCGGTTGTAGACCTGGGCGTACTTGTCCACCGTGACCGGCAGGATGAGGGAGGCCAAAGGCGAGAGCCCGTAGAGCGTGGCCCCCTTGGTCCCGAGCTTGAAGTGGATGATCTCCCTTGGCTCAAAGGCGACCTTGCCGGAGCCGGAGGAATATCTCGGCACCTGGACATAGCCCAGTATCGCGCCGTGCTCGTCCGCCTGGACGCGCACCGTAGTCGCGTCCAGGTTCCATAGCTCCCTGGGCCTGCCGTCCGGGCCGCGGACCACCTCCAGGAAGGCGTTGCCGAACACGTACACGTCCCTGGCCACGTCGTCCAGTATCTCCAACAGGGTGTCGTTGGGATTGCAGTTGGCGAAGAACTCCTGGAGCGCCTCGGCATTCTTTGGGTCCGCGCCCGGCTTGGCCGGGGCCACGCTGTAGCCCCGCGCCGTGACCGCCTTGCAGATGACGCCTACGACCGCCCTCACCCAGGAGGTCTGCTCGTACATCTGGTTGAAAATCTCAAAGTCTATGTCCGGCGGCACGCCTTCCGAGCCGGAGAGCCCCGGCACATGGGACACGATCTGCCTGGAGGACTTCTCTATCTCCTCGCGGATCACGTCCCCGAAGAGCGCCTTGGCGAGCCGGCTGCGCAGGTTCATTCGATGTCCTCCGCGAAGATGATCCTGGGCTGGAGCCGCTGCTCCTCCAGGGCCTGGACCGCGAAATAAAGGGCGTCCAGGAGATCGTTGGAGCCTTGCGGGAAATGGAGCAGCTCGTCTTCCAGAAGGCCCACTCCGATGCCGCCGGACCTGGGCAGGCGGATGTCGCCCCTCTGGAAGAGCGGGGCCAGCCCGCGCAGGCGCGCCTGCTTGTCGCCCGTGGTGGTATTGGTGAAGATGGGAAGCCTGCGGGTCTCCTCGTCCATGCGCAGGGCCTCGGGGAAGGCGGCCTGGTAGGCGTTGGTCTCGATCATGATGGCCGCGGGGTCGTGGTGCTTCTTGATGCGCTTGACCGCCATGAGCTGCTCAACGAAGGCTATCTTGTCGCGGTAGGCGTCGAGGACATAGAGCACGCCCGCCTTGTCCTTGCCGAGCACGCAGTAGGCGAAGGACGAGCCCTTCTCGCCGCTCGTGATGGCCAGGTCTATGCCGGCGTACACGGTGAGGTTCTCCGGCCGGACGTCGTAGCGGCCCGAGTCAATCCAGGCGGCCTTGAAGTCCGAGCCCTCCTGGCCCGAGACGTCGTTGAGCATCTGGCAGTAGTAGGAGCTGGTCCCCATGGTGCCCTTGAGCTCGTCGAGCTTCCCGGGGGTGAACCTTTCCGGGAGAAGCAGGCGGCGTTCCCCGTTTTCATCCTTCCATTCGGCCGCTTGGACGATCTTTGTCCAGTGATTGAAGCCGGGGTCCTCCAGGATGTGGCCATAGAGGTCCTGGTCGTGCCAGCGCGTGCCCACGCAGACGAGCTGGCCGTCCGGCTCCAGAGCCGGGAGGATCACGTTCTTGAACCAGTTGAGCAGCTTCTGCCTCTGGTGGGGCGTCTCGGAGTTCTTGTTCGAGACCGGGTCGTCCAGGATGATGAGGTCGTTGTGCAGGGAGACGAGGTTCCCCAGCACGCCGCCGGCCGAGAGGCTGGGCTCCTTGAGGATGCGGGTCCTGGGGATGACCACCGAGTCCTCGGTCCACTTGGAGGCGGCCATGTCCCAGGCACCGTGGCGCTCGCGGAAGCGCTCGTTGGCCAGGATGTGCTCCTTGATCCCGCCGAGCATTTTGCGCGCGTTGATGAGGGTCTCGTTTACGATCAGGATGCGCAGGTCCGCATTCTGGGCCAGCCGCCAGAGCGGGTAGCAGGTGGTGCAGACCGTGGATTTCAAGTGCCCCCTGGGGGCCAAAAGCAGCAGGAACTGGTTCTCCAGCAGGGCCTTGAACCAGGCGAGGTGGAGCTTGGTGACCTGCTCGTAGCCCAGCACGCGCCTGGCGAAGACAAAGAGGTCCCAGAGCCTGCGGTCGGACTCGCTCAGTTCTGCGTCCTCGGGGTTGGTTTCGCTATCCATGGCCTATCCGCCGGCGCTCCGGGCCGGCCTCGTCGGGGGACCCAAAAGTGTCGAATGAAAAATGAAGCCCTCCGGGGCCCGCAGTGTCGAAGCAAAATCGAGAGGGGAGCTTGCGCCTTTTGAGGCCGGATTTTTGCGCTCTCCATGCGCGCGCCCGGGACCTCGCTTCTCCGTCGGTGAAATGGCCGGACATAATTGACGATTATGTCCGGCTGAGGCGCGGCCTCGTTGCACGGTTCAGGCCTCCTCAGCCGGCCCGGGCTGCCCGGGTTCCGGCGCGGCCGCGGTCTCCGGCGATGTGTCGAGGCCAGGCTCGGCCAGGCTCTCTTCACCCTCCCCGGCCGCGTCCTTCTTCTCGCGCCTGCGCTCCAGGATGAACTCCCGGTAGGTCAGCTTGTCCTGGTCGGTGGCGCTCTCCATGATCGCGCGCCTGGCCCGGGCTCCGCCGATGGACGGGACCGGCGATTCGTTGAGGTATTTCCACATGATCGCCGAGGTCTTCTCGTCGGTCTTGCGCGACTTGTGGAACATGTTCTGGATGAGCCGCAGCCGCGTCTTCCACAGGAGCAGCTCGATCTTGCGCCGGATGTGCTCGACGACCGGGTTGACTCCTGTTGGGAAGGCGTCATTAGGGAGCTTCTCCAGGTGGTAGAGGAGCGAGGTCCTGGGGATGCCCGCGATCTTGGAGGCGCGGAAAGGGTTCTCGCCCCGCTGGATCATCTCCAGCGCGCCTTGCAGTTTCTCCAGGGAGTGCTTTCTGGGTCCCCTACGCCTCATTGCCATCCGGCTCCTCCCAGCTCTGCTTGAGCTCCCTGCGCTGGCGGCGCTGGTACTCGCGGAAGTATTTGCGCCGCCACGTGGGCCAGCACTTGCGGTGGACCCTCTGGTTGCAGTACCAGGGCCAGAGCGGCTTTCCACAGTGCTTGCAGACCCGCATGGGCCGGCCTGCGCTCTTGGGCTCACTCATGTTTTAATCCGGGATGCCATACGATGTCCATGAACACTCAAACTGTTGACGCGGCCGGGCCGGTCTTCACGTCCACGACCTCGGCCCTTCCGTCCGCGTGGTGAATCCTGTAGACCCCCGCGCGCAGGTGCTCCCAGACCTCAGCCTTGGGCCAGACCGAGAAAGCTTTGGCCTTGCGGACCGCGACCGCGCCGGAGGTGACCTGGATGAAGCGCACCTCGCCCGGAGGTTTCAAGGCCGCGATATCGAACGCGCCGAAGAGGTCCCTGGCGCAGAATACGAGCCCCCGGCCGGGCCTCCAGCCGGGCTTGCCGAAGCTCCGCTCGACTTGATAGCCCTGGGCTTTGAGGTAGTCAGCGACCTTCTTCTCGTGCAGCGCGCCCTTGGAGCGGTTGCTCATTTTGGCCCTCCCTGCGGGAAGCTCTCGAAGCGATGGGCGATGTCCCAGAAGAGGACTGGGAGGCCTCGCTTGTATATTTCCCAGGCCCGGCCGCCCTTGCATCCTGCCGGCCGCGAGGCCCCAGGCGAAGGTCCAGCGGAGGGTTGCCGGAAGAAAAATGCCGGAGAAATCAGGATAGTGCCGGATCGTGCCGCTTCTGCTCGTTATCGGCGTCACGCGCGCGCGTACGCGCGCGCAACAGGGATTTCCAGCAAGACCGGCACTATCCGGCACTGATTTGGGGAAAGGGCTGGAACTCACAGCATTTCCTCCTGGGTCTCCTCGCTCCGCAACAGCAGGCCCCGGAACCCCTTCTTGCGGCCGCTGCGCCAGCGCTGAAAGCCGTGCTTGGCCAGATCCTCCGCGAACTTCTTCATCGAGCCCACGTACTCGCCCTGCTTCTCGGCCCAGGCCTTCCATGCGCCGTAGGCCTCCTCGGTCGTGACCGTGGCCCGGTCCGACTTGCCGCACTCCTCCTCCAGCCAGCGCCCCAGGGCGTCCTGCGACTCGAAGTACTCCTCGGTCGCTGCCAGGACGCACGGCGGGGGCTTGAGCCCTGCCCGACGCCACTCTGCGCAGCCTTGGACCGCCCAGCCCAGGATGCCGTCCCTCTCGGCCCAAAGGCGCTCCGGGAGGGCTTGGTCGCGTTTCTCCGTCGGGATGGTGACGGTGAAAGGAATCAGGTGCAGCCGCCGCCGCATGGCCTCATCCACGTTTCTCAAGGAGGGCTTGTGGTTGCCCGCGATCATGAGCTTGAACTGGGGCTTGTAGTCGAAGAAGTCCTGCCGCATGAACCGGGCCGAGATCGTGTCCCCGCCGGTCAGGGCCTTGATCTTCGCCTCGTCCCAACGCCGGCCCTGGCCCACCTCGGTGGCGATGACGAGCCTTGCGCCACGGAGCTTCGCCAGGTCCGTCGGGTGGCGCTCGCCCCGGATCTCCATGAAGGCGTCCATGGGCGCGTGGGTCGCGTAGTCGCCCCAGACCGAGGCGAGGGTGTTGACGAACACGGACTTGCCGTTCGCTCCCGTGCCGTAGAGAAAGAACATCACATGCTCGGTCGTAACCCCGGTCAGACAGTAGCCCGCGACCCGGGCAAGGTAGCGCTGAAGCTCCTCGTCGCCGGCCGTGATGTCCGCGAGGAATTTGCGCCACGCCGGGCAATGCGTCCCGGGAGACGCCGCAGCCATTCTGGTCATGTAGTCCTCCCGCCTGTGCGGTCTGAGCCCCGCGCCGGCCTCCTCCGTTCCGAGCGCCGTTTCACCTGAGGGCATGTTGAGAAGCCAGGCGTCCGTGTCCCACTGCTCCGCTGTGGCCGCGTGCCTGCGGTCCGCCCGGGCGAGCCTCTCCACCGCGGCCACGGTCGGCGCGCTTGCGATCTTGGCCGCGATCTTGGGATGCTGGCAGCGGGCGGAAGCCTCGCGACATGTCCGCCGGGCGAGATCGAAGGCCTTGAGAGTGGTCTCCTTGAGCCAGCGAGGGCCTTCCCAGTGCAGCCAGTATCCCCACGCCGCGACGTAGCGCCAGTCCTCGGCGTGTTTGGTCGTGAACTCGAGTGCCAAAGCGTCGTCGGTGAATCCCGGCGGCCGGACGTCGTCGTCCTCGCAGGGCGCTGTCTGCGGCGGGCCGGGACCCTCGGCCGGCGGATACCTGGAGATGCTCGCGGCTACGGCCTCCACCTCGGCCTCCGGAAGGGGCGGCTTGCAGCGTTTGGCGTTGACCACCTTGAGGGCAGCGGCTATGGCCTCCGGGTCCATGCCGCGCTTGCGCATGGAGCCGGCCATGCTGGCCAAGGTCGCGTTGCGCAGACCTTCCGGGATGTCGCCGCCCGGCTCCGGGGCCGGGCTTGGCTTCGGGCCGGTTCCGTTTCGCATGAGCGCGATCACCGCGTCCGGCACGGCCATGATGTGCGCCTCGGGGTCGAGCCACTCGTAATCCCTGCCGTCTATGCGCGAGCCCGGGGCGACCACGTAGCCGCCGTCGGCCTTCACGTCCACGCCGGGCAGAAGGCCGTTCCTGCTTCGCATGCCGCCCTCGGGCCAGGCGTAGTAGAGGTGCCAGCCGCCGCTCGGGGTCGCGGCCGTAAGGGTCGGCGTCATGCCCTTGATGGAGGCCAGGGACTCCCGGCCCTTGGCACCATTCTTCACGTCCACGTCCACCACAGCCAGGCCCGAGGCCTCGCCCGTGGCGATGCCGATGTTGGCGTCCGGCCGCTCGGTCCACCACTTGCGGACCAGGTAGGCGGATTTGGCCGCGTCCTTGAAGCCGTTCTTGGTCAGGGGCTTCTTGGCGTTGGGGACAAGCGGGAACACGGCCCAGCCCAGCTCGATGTAGCCGAGGGCGCGCTCCAGCATCACCGCGCGCCCCCTGACCCGGATCTGCGCGTCCCGGCAAGGGCGGCCTCGATGCGCCGGCGGTTGAAGCTGTGGGCCAGTACGCAGGAGGCCTGGTAGCGGGTTGAGACGAGGCTTCGGAAGGCGGCCGGCAGGTACTTGAGCTGCTTCTCGGTGGGCGGCTGGCCGAGCCAGCGCCTGGACTTGTGCGCCGCGTCCTCGGTCTCGTTGACGCTGAGCCAGTCGTCGGCCGAGGCCAGGCAGGCCAGGCGGTCGCCCACGTAGAGGACCTTTGCCGGCGCGGTCTCAGCCCCGCCCACCGCGTACCAGCGGCCGCCCCGTTGGAATATGCCGCCCCAGGCCTCGAAGCCCGTGGCCATGACGATGGAGCCATCGTCGGCGATGGGGCACCACTGGAAGGGTGAGCGTCGCAGGAGGTCCACCTCGGCCATCTCGAAGTCGGCCAGCTCGCGCCCGGCCTTGGCAGCCGCCTGGAACTCGTGATTGCAGAACGGGCACTCGCGGGCCGCGATGGGGACCTCGGCATGGCAGTTCGGGCAGACCTTCATCGGGGCCTCGCCCTTTCCCTCGCGGTCCCAGGCCTCCAAGTCCACCCGTTGCTCCAGGCAGCCGTGGATCAAGGCCGAGGTCCCGAAGTCCAGGACCACGCAGTCGGTCTTGACCAGGCCGGGATAGCGCTCCGGCTCGATCTTCCGGAGACCCCGGCCGATCATCTGGATCATGGTGGACTTGTGCGAGCAGGGCCGAAGCAGCACCACGCAGGAGACCGGCGGGCAGTCCCAGCCCTCGGTTGCCACGGCCACGTTGACCAGGACCTGGGTTTCGCCAGTGTCGAGCCTGCGGAATATTCCTGCGCGCTCGTCCTCCGGGGTCTCGGCCGTTACAAGCTCGGCAGCCGTCCCGGCGGACCTGAAGGCCCCGGCCGTGTGCTCCGCGTGCGCCACGGTGGAGCAGAAGGCCACGGTGCGCCGCTCCCCGGCCTTTTCGCGCCAGTGCCGGACCACGGCCTCGACGAGCGGCCTGCGGTCCATGATGGCCTCGACCTCGGCCATGTCGTAGTCGTCCGCCAGGCGGCGCACGGCCTTCAGATCGTCCTGCACCCCCAGGTCTATGACGAAGGTGCGCGGCCTGACCAACTGGCCCGAGGCGATCATCTCGGCCAAAGTGATCTGGTCCGCGCAGTTGTCGAAGATGTGCCGCAGGCTCCTGCCGTCGCCCCGGTTCGGCGTGGCCGTGACGCCGTATATCCTCACCCCTGGGTTCAGCCGCTTGGCCGCCTCGATGATGCGCAGGTAGGTCTCGGCCCGGGCGTGGTGCGCCTCGTCTATGACCAGAAGCTCCAAAGGCGGCATCCGATCGAGGTTGCGGCCCCTGGCCAAAGTCTGCACCATGGCGAAGACGGTCTTGCCGGACCAGGACTTCTGCCGCGAGTCCACGACCGAGACCGGCATTCCCGGATTGACCTTGAGGAACTTGTCCAGGTTCTGTGCCGTAATCTCGTCGCGGTGGGCCAGGACGCAGGCCTTGGAGCCGTTTCGGTCCAGCATCCTGCCCACCACGGCCGAGAGCATGACGGTCTTGCCCGAGCCCGTGGGCGCGACAGCCAGGGTGTTGCCTTTCTCCAGCAGCCTCTGGACGCTTCTTTGGACAAACGCCTTCTGCCGCTCGCGCAGTATCATCGCCGCCCGGCCGCGCCTAGAAACCTACCGAAGGGTCGCGTCCGGCTTTCTTCGCCTCCGGCCTGGCGGCCGGCTGCGCCGCGGTCTTGGACGCCTGCTCCTGCTCCTCGGTGTAGAAGCGGCTGATCTTATTGCGCTCCTTGCCCTGCCACTCGTCCACGATCACGCGCGCGCGGCAGTACTTGTGGAGATACCCGTCCGTGTCGAAGTCGAGCTCTCCGTCGTAAGGCATGCCCAGGCTGTGGTTGATGTGCAGCCAGATCCCATGGCCGGGCTCGCCCTCGGGGATGAACGTGACCGTGTGCCAGGCCTTGCCCACGGACTTGCCCTCCGGCGTCATGATGTCGAAGAGGAGGTCCACCTTCTGCCGGTTCGTGTCCTTGGTGGTCCCGTCCTTCTTGTCCACGACCTCCACGACGTAGTCGCCCTCCGGCGCTATCGGGAAGCCGGCGCTTTCTTGCGACGAGTCCGCCTTCATCTGAACTCTCATCGCTTGCCTCCTGCCTTGGCGGGCTTGGTCTCCTGCGAAGCCGGCTTGGCCGGCGCTTCCGCCTTGAACACCGCCTCGAACGCCGAGTAGGGGTTCTCGCGCGGAAGCTGCAGGGTCTTGTCGTTGAGTTCGTCCACGCGCGAGCCCCAGGTGCCAAGCGGCCCGCCCTGGAAGGTGACGAAGTAGGCGGTCCCGCTGCCCAAGGGCTTCTTGAAGCAGTAGCCGATCATGTCCGCCTGGGCCGCGATGAACGCGCCCGCCTTGCCCGGCATGTTGATGCCGGCCGGGGACACGAGGTTGCCGCCCGAGTCGAGCTTGGGCTCCTTGCAGTGGGCGATCAAGATGACGAGCTTCCGAGATGCCTTGAGGTAGGCTACCAGGGCCTCGATGCGCTTTCTGTACTCGCCCCAGAGTTCGAAGCCGTCCACGCCCTGCTTGCGCTCCGTGATGGAGTCCAGGCCCCTGGCCCGGGCGATCTCGTCCTCGAGCCAGTCCGAGAGCACGTCCAGGCTGTCGATGACCACGGTCTTGATCGCAGGCTCGCGCATCACAGCCTTGAGCGTCTCGCGGAACTCAGCGACGTTTGCGATGTCGTGGATGCGGCCGGCCACGCGGTCGCCGCCGCCGAGTTCGCACTCCAGCACGTAGGCGCCTTCGAACGACGCCCCGAACGTCGTCTTGCCGGACTTCGGCTGGCCGACCAGGATGGCGAGGCCCTCCGTCGGGAGCCCCGTCTTCCTCCTCGGCCGCGGCGCAACGAGCTGCACGCCGGCCGGCTGCTGGGACTGCTGGTTTTCTTGGGTCATGCGTTATCCTCCATGGTTTTGGGTTGCGGATCGGTTCACCATTCGATGAACTGCGGCTGCTCCAGGGACTCTTTGAGCGCCTTGGCGGCGAGGAAAGCCTCGAAGGACCGGTTGAGGTCCGCGATCTCCTTGCGCTCGAAGTCTACGGGCAGCTTCTTGCCGAAGCGGACGATCACGGCCTCGTCGCAGGCGATGCCGTAGGTCTCCTTGAAAGCCTGCGCGTAGGCCGCGACCTGCAGGGCATACTCGGCGTAGATGCCGTTCGAGGTCTTCCAGTCCAGGATGACGAGCTTCCCGTTGCGCCGGCCGAGCGCGTCCAGGCTGCCGCCGAACTTATGCTCGCGCGATGCGACCTTGGTATCCCCGAGCAGGAGCTCGATCTTCGTGGACTTCCACCAGTCTCTGAAGGCGCGGACCGGGGCCTCGATCTCGGGCGGGACCTTCCCCGGCTCCTCGCCCCGGATGATGCGGTCTATGAAGGCATGGGCCTGGGAGCCCAGGTCCGCGGCCTCGGTCTTGAGCTTGTCGGGCCGCTTCTTGGCCTCAATAAGGACCGACGAGATCCAGGCCTTGTTGAGCACGATCCTGGCGGACCTGCGGCCGTCCAGGCGGGTCATGAGCGCGGCCTCGACCAAAGACAGAGCCTCGCGCTTGGCCCAGGGGACCAGGGCGGGCTTGTTGATGACCGAGAGCATGCCGGTCACGCCCGGGTAGCGGTCTTGGCCGCCATTCCAGGCCACGTCGTAGAGGTGGCTGTTGCCCTCAACCACCAAGTCCACCTTGTAGAGCGGCTGAAGGCCTTCGGCCATGCTATCCTCCCTTCCCATTCCGGAGCCTCTGGACCCGGAAGCCGAACTCGCCCACCTGCTTGATGAGGAACCCGGCCAGGAGTTTGGCCAGGTGCTCGCCGCACTCTGTCCCGCCCTCGATCACGCACACGGGCTTGGCCGCGGAGACGTCGTAGCCCGCCTCGAGCTTGAGCCGCGCCTTGCCGAAGATGATCTCTGTTTCCTTGACGGCCAGGGCGAGCACGGCCTTGAGAAGCCCGGGCTTTGAGCCCGGCCGGGTGAGGCTGAAGCGGTACGAGGTGCCTGCGGATGCCTGTTCCATGCTCCCTCCACCAAGACCGACGCACGGGGGGGCCCAAAATGGCGAAACCATCTCAGTCCCCGCCGAGGCCGCGCCTCTTCAGGGCCTTGCTGATCTTGGATATCCAGTACTCGACCGTCTTCCTGGGCCGGCCCAGCCGCCTGGCTGCCGCGGCCTTGTTGCCCTGCTCCTCGACCATGATGTCCCATAGCTCGCGCAGCTCCTGGGACAGCTCGTCCCAGACCGCGCCCACGGCAAGCCTCAGGTCCGCCGGCTCCTCCGGGGCCGCGAGGACTTCCTCCAGGGTAGGCGAGTCCTCGCCGCCGCCTGTGGGCGCGTCGAGAGGCGTCAGGCGCTTGTGGCGGGACTCCCAGCGGCGGATGTGGTCTATGCCGGCGTTGTAGAGGGAGCGGGCCAGGAAGTCCCGCCAACTGGCCACGGCCGGCGGGCGGCCGCGGGACTTGATCTCGATGAGGCGGCGGAAGAGCTCCGCCTCCAGGTCGTCGTGCTCGGAGAAGCCGCGGAAGGACCGGGCCACGCTTCTGGCCACCTCGATCTCCCACGGCTCGATGCGGACGGACTGCGGACGTGCGTCACGGCGTGATCCAGCCACGGGCCACCTCGCGCGAAGGGCACGTTCCGCGCGAGGCGCAGATGCTCGGCGACCACGAAAAGAAAAAGCCCGGCCGCTAAGACGGGAACGTGTCCCGAATTAACGACCAGGCTCAAGCGGGCGCTGGCCCTCAGGGGGCTCGGTCCCGCTACGGTGGCTCTTTTAAGGTCGCCGGATCACGCGGCCTTGGCCGCGAGTCCGAAAACTAAGACGATGATCTATCCCATCCCCATGTGGTTGTTCTCCTCGCAGGAGAGCTCCCAGGCCCTCAACTCGTAGGTCTCGGCTCCTTCCCGGACGAAAGGATCGGCCTTGGCGATTCCCACGGCATCGTCCAGCGACGCGGCCTTGACGATCACCATCCCGCCCTTGTGGTCCTGGAAGGGACCGCACAGGACGAGCCGTCCCTGCCGGTCGAGCTCCTTGAGGTGCGCCACGTGTTTTCGCACCAGGGCCTCGGTCATGGGCTTGTCCGTGCGGATGAGCGTGATGACGTACCGGGTCCATCGGCCCTCATCCTTGGCCGCCTGTGTTTTGTCTGCTTCAGCCCGCATAGGGGACCAGTGGGTCTGGATGATCCCCCACCCGCCGTCGATGCGGGCGTAGACCTCGGTGCAGTTCCAGCGCGATTCGGTCGTCTTCCCTCCGGCCGTGCTCCACGAGACGTAGTTGAAGGTCAGCACCGCGACATCGCCGTGGACCTGCACCTTCGGATTGATAAGCTCATAGCGGTCGATGCGAATTTTCCCGGCCAGCGAGGCGTAGTAGTCCCTGAGGGCATCCCGCCCGTCGATGCGTCGTTCCAGGTACGGATCAAAATAGGTGACTTCGGGCGCGCTCAACTCGACGAACCCTCCAGGGTCGCCATTGCCCCATCGGTCCAACGCTCTCCGTTCCTTGGTGACGATTTCGGAGGCGATGTTTTCTTTCAATGCTTCAGCCATGGTGTGTTGTCCTCTCTTTTTAGGATTCTCCCGGTTTTTCCTGCGCGCCTTTGTTGCCGGCGGAGACGTTGATTACCGCCTCGAACTCGCAGCCGCAGCTCTTGCACTTCAACTCCATATCGCAGGTCCGGACCCTGGCGACCTTATGGCCGCACTTCGGGCAGGCGACCCAGGTGTTCCGCTTCGTTGTAATCGTCTCCATACATCACCCCCAGCCGGAACTCCCGGCGTCAGAGCCGTCGAATGACGGCGATCACCTTTCCAGCGACCTCGAACGGTTGCGGGATTGGAGCGTACTTGGGATTGGCGGCTTCAAGGGAAAGTCGCCCGTCCTTCCGGCGGAGGGTCTTCACGGTGCCTTCGCCGTCCGGCGTAGCTGCGACCACGACATCCCCGGAGTCCGCAACCTTCTGCGGCTTCACGACCACGAGATCGCCTTCCAGAATCCCCAGGCCCACCATCGAGTCGCCCTTGACCCTGAGCAGGTAGGAATCCTTCGCCCGGCTGATCCTCTCGTCCAACCAGAGGATGTCTTCCACGTTCTCTTCCACCAAGTTGGGCCGGCCGGCTGGTACGCTTCCCAGTATTGGATGGCCCCGCGTTCCGATCCCTGCGATGCCAAACGTGGCGGGGGCGGCGGCCAACCGCAGGTCGCGAGCGCGGGAAGAGCCGCGCTCCAGCTTCTCCTTCTTGATGAGGACCCGGAGGTAGTAGGCCACGGTGCTAGATTTGATGCCGCCAAGGGCTGCCCCGATCTCGCGGACGGTCGGAGGGAAGCCGTGCTCCCTGGCGAAATCCGCGATAAAACGAAGAACCCGCTCCTGGCTCTTGGTCAGCGACTGCACATGAGCAGTATAGCTTACAAACGTTAGATAGTCAAGTGGAACAAAATTTCGCTTGACAAGAAGCAAATGGTGGGGCTATAATAAACTTAGAATCTGAACTGAAGAACGACTAGACCTTACTTTGCCTAGCCCCCGTTTGGGGGCTTTTTTTATGGCAGGTATCCGAGGCTCTTGGCCGTGGCCTCGTCCAGGTGGGTGACCGGAAGCCGTCCTCGATTAGGAACATCCTGTTCCCGCTTGACCAAAACGCCCTCCCGTTCCAGTTGGCCAATCGCGTCTCGCTTATCCTTCGCCGTTCCGGGGATTGCCTGTCTCTTGTCTTGTGCCCAACTGTCAATCAATTTGAAAGTCCAGTACTTCAGTGGCGCAGGGCCCTTGTGGACCATTGCCACAATCATCTTCCGGACTTCCAAGGGGTCGGCCGCTACAACCCGGGGGACTTCAACGGGGTCTTGAGGTTCCCCAGTGGCTGCCACGAGGTCTGCGGCCATGCTCCCCGGCACTCCGATGGCGATGACGCGTTGGCCGAATTGAAAGCGAAGAAGCGTTACCAGCTTGACATAGTCGCGGTCCCCTGCAACGAGGAGAAATATTTTCTTTTCACCATTCTTATCCGCATCTCTAGCCTGCATCACTGCATCCAGAGCAAGAACCATGTCAGCCGCATTCTTTACTCTCTCTATTGGTTTCCCGCCCGGGCCTGGTTTGGTGGTCCGCTTGACGGTCACGTTTATCGCTTCTATCCCGGCGACATCAAGCCGCCGGCGAAGTTCGGGCGGATGTTCACTGAAGTCGGCGTATGCTCTCATCACAGATGGGCGGCCATATTTCATAGCCTTGCTCACCAAGGCACCGAAATCGGGTTCCTGGCCGTGTAGATTAAGGAGGCTGTATCGAAGGTTCTCGAAGTCGATGAACATTGCGACGAACGTTTCTTTTTTCTCTTCTGGCACAGGGACTTCCTCCTGAAATTACCTTGTGAAGTTCAATGAGAACTTCATTAAGGTATTTTACCACAATCCACGCCTCGCACATTTGTAATTTCTGCGTCGAATCCTAGTTGACGTGTCTCTCCGGCTTTCGCCGTTTCCGCACCGCATCTTCCGACTTGAGCGACTCGGGGGGAGGAAGGTAGGCTGTGGTCTGAGGTGCTGCGCCATGATGCGAAGCGAACCGAAAGAAAGGATCACCGTCGGGGCGGCGAAGGCGCTACTGGCCCGGGCCAAGCAGGCCTACGAGGTCGGAGACGTCCTCACGGCCCACAGGCTGGCGGTCAAGGCGTTGCTCTGGGCCAACGACTGCCTGCATTCGCTCCAGTTGAGGAAGGCGGCGTTCAGGGACAACACCCTGTACGTCAGGAAACTCGGGCTGGGGCCGAAGGGGAAGGGCTGGAGCGTGACCGGCGCGGCCCGGGACGGCAAGTCCCTGGTGTGGACCCGGCCGGCGCGCAAGCCTCGGTAATTCGCAAGCCTTCGCCATTCTTGGCCGCCTCCTGCGTCGGTATGGGCAGGGGGCGGCATGGACTACCTGCTCAAGGACCCGGACGAGATGTCGCCAGGGGAGCGGCTGGATGCTCTGGCCGAGGTCCTGGCTGAGGGTTTCGTCTACCTGGCCGCAAACGGACTCCTGGACGACGTGCTCGGGAAAGTGGCCGAAGCGGGGCAGGGGGAATCCGCGAAGAAGGCCGCGGAATCGCCTTGCTTTCCAGCCGAACACCGTCTATCCTTCCTTCCTGACAAGGGAGGTGGACCGAGCGAATGAGCACGAACAACGAGTCCGGGAACGGGAACGGCAAGGCGGGGCCGGTCTGGATCGCGGTCTACACGCGCAAGTCGAACGACGAGAACCTCAATATCGAGGTGACGTCCATCGACAACCAGAAGGCCTGCTGCCGCAGCTACATCGAAATCCAGAAGCAGAAGGGCTGGCGGGAGTACCCCGAGACCTTCGACGACCCGGCCCAGTCGGGCAAGAGCCTGGAGCGGCCGGCCATGAAGCGCATCCTGCAGCGCATCCAGGAGGGCAAGGTCCAGGGCGTCATCGTCTACAAGCTCGACCGCCTGACGCGCAACTCAAGGGATTTCCACGGCCTGCTGGAGCTCTTCGAGAAGCACGGCGTGGCCTTCATCTCGGCCACGGAGTCCATTGACACGAAGAGCCCGCAGGGCAGGCTCATGACCGCCATCATGGTCCAGTTCGCCCAGTACGACCGCGAGCTGGACCAGGAGAGGTCCAGGGATACGCACCTCGCCCGGGCGCGCAAAGGGCTTTGGTGCGCGGGCCTGCCTCCCCTGGGGTACGACATCAAGGACAAGCTCCTGGTGGTCAACCCGCAGGAGGCGGAGCTTGTGCGCGAGATTTTCGGGCTCTACCTCAGGCACAAGTCCACCTTGGTCGTGGCCAAGGAGCTCAACCGCCTGAATTACCGGCGCAAGACCTACAAGGCGCAGGACGGGAGACTCTTGGGCGGCAAGCCATTCGACCCGGACACGGTCTGCGGGATTCTGCGGCGCAAGGTCTACATCGGGATCATCACGAACGGGAGAAGCGGCCAGGAGTTCCCGGGCCTGCACACGCCCCTGGTGAGCCCCCGGGTGTTCGAGAAGGTCCAGGCCATCCTGGCCGGCCACCGCCTGCGCGAGGAGGCGACGCAGTACGCCAACAACAAGCACGGCTTCCTGCTCAAGGGCCTGGTCCGCTGCGGCGAGTGCGACGCGGCCATGGTCGGGTTCGTGCAGCCGAAGAAGGACAGGCGCTATCGCTACTACCGCTGCATCGGCAGGGACAATGGCCGGCGCTCCTTCTGCCCGGTCAAGTGCATCGGGGCGGACAAGATCGAGGAATTCGTGATAGAGAAGCTGGCAGTCATCGGCAGCGACCGCCCGTTCCTGGAGAGGGTGGTCGCCAAGGTCTCGAAGGAGTCCAAGAGCAAGATCCGGCCCATGAAGCGGGAGATACGGCGAATCGAGGAGCGGATTCGCGCGACCCGGCGGGAGACGCAGAACCTGCTGAACATGGTCAAGTCCGGCGGGTCTTCCCAGGAGGCCTCGGCTGAGATCAAGCGGTTGGAGGACGCCAAGCGGGAGTTGGAGGCCCGCTCGGCCGGGCTACAGGCGCAGGTCAGCCAGCGCCAGAGGGTGGTCTACGACGTGGACGCCATCGAGGGCGCGCTGCGCCGCTTCGCCAGGTTCATCTACCGGATGCCGCGGGCCTTGCAGGTGCTGGTGTTCCGCATCCTGGTCAAACGGGTCGTTCTGCACCGGAACAAGATATCGGTGGAAATCCACGAGCTGCCTATAGGCGCTCTGGAGATGGTCATGGACAAGAGGCTCTTGGAGGCCCCCAGGGGCCTGGGCCACTGGAAGAACAACGGGGCGAACACGGGCCAGGAGGATGCTGCGGCGGCGGGTGTCGCGGGCAACGGCGGGCCGGCTGCGGGGGAACAGGCAGGGGCGGGGGACCGGGACGCGGCGGATTCGCCCATAAAAGGGCCAGTCCTCCGCCAACTCGCCACCGGAACACCGGTTTGTGAATTGGGGGAGGACTGGCGGGGTCAACGGGATTTGAACCCGCGGTCTCTGCCTTGACAGGGCAGCGTGTTAGACCAGGCTACACCATGACCCCTTGAACCGAGAGGGAACGAAGCCCCCTCTCGGAGATATTATGATTTTTCCTTCCTCCGCTCAAGCCGACGCCGCGGCGTCCGCGCCGTCGCTCATCTCGACGCGTAGACGTAGCCGACCGTGGCGTGCATGTCCTTGAAGGCCACGGACTCGCTCGAGGGAAGCGTGATCCCCGAGTCGCCGGCCGTGGTCTTTCGCAGGCTCTCCACGCCGCGGACCACCACGATGCCGGGCTCTCCGGGCTTGCCAGGGAGCTCGCGGGTCAGGACGACCAGGGTGTCGAACATGTCGTACGAGGGGAGCTTCAGGCCCTCGCGAAGGTTGTCGATGTCCTGGGGCTTGGGGCCTTGGTCGCCGTACCAGTTCTCGCGGCCGCGGGCCATCCGGCGGCCGTGTTGGTCGGAGAACCCGGCCTTGGAGTAGGCGCGCTGGGCGGCCTTGAACTTGGCCTTGTAGTCCGCGCCTTCGAATGAGTTGAGGCCTTCGTTGAGAGGCGTCTCCCCTTTGGGGGTCGCGGGGCCGCGGGTGTTGAGGTAGCGGATGGCGCCGAGGAGCGAGCCGGCGCCGAGGGCGAGCGCCCCGGCGAGGAAGCTGCCGGCGAGGATGAGCTGGCCGCCCGCGGCGAGCAGGCCGCCCGTCAGGGCGCCGACCACGGCGCCCGGCAGGTCGAACTGCCAGCCGCCGTTCTCGCCTCGCGGCACGCTTCCGAGGAGGAACCCCAAGAAGGCGCCGACGCCGGCTGCGATCTTGGTCGCGGTCGTGATCGAGGCGCCCAGGCCGGCGAGGGATCCGCCGCTGGTCGCGAGGCTGCCTGCCAGCAAGGTCCCGGTTGCCGCGCCGGCGATGAGGGGCCAGCCGAGGAGGGCCGCCGCCAGCAGCAGGGCTCCGACGGTCAGCGCGATGGCAGCTCCCTTGCCCAGGGCGGGGTCGGACTTCTTCACGAAGGAGGCCGGGGCGGGGGTGGGCTCATCGCCCGGCGCGGAATAGGGGTCCCAGAACCGGAAGGGATCCTCGGCCCTCTCGTTGGGCTTGCCTTTGGTGGCGTTGTAGATGCCGAAGGCCAGGGCCATGACGAGGCCCACGGGCAGGAGGAACGCCATCTTCAGCAGGTAGAACGCCTGGCCGAGCCTGAACATGACGAAGCTCACGCCCGCCTTGACGGTGGGCCGGCCGCTGGGGCTCGCGGACTTCTCGTCCATGGCCTTGAGGAAGCCCCGGGAGTAGTACTTGAAGAACTCCTGGGAGCTGTCTCCCTCGACCATGGACTCCCAGACGCGGGCCGTGCCGGAGAAGAACCGGGTCGCGCGGGAGTCGGGCCAGAGCTCGTGCGACAGGCCCCACAGGAAGTTCAGGGGCGCGCGGACGACGCCGAGAGCCAGGCCCACCGCGCCGGCCAGCACGAACTCCACGAGCTGGCTGATCCACATGGGCACCCAGATGACCGAGAGCCACGCCCCGTTCCACACGGTCTTGTCGAGCCAGTAGCTCGCGTGGGACCGCAGGTTGCGGTAGAACTTGGTGTCGTGGTTCCAGGAGCTGAAGAGCTCGTAGGAATTGCGGACGCTGGCGTAGATGCGGTAGAAGACGGCCCCCAGGCCCGTGAAGATGGGCTTGGGCAGGTGCATGAGCAGGAGCGGGCTCAGCAGATAGGCGCCCGCGGTGAGCGCCGTGGCCACGAGGCCGGTCGCGCCGGTGAAGACGAGGCCCGCCCCGGTCATGAGCGCCAGCGCCCCGAAGTAGGCGCCGATGCGCTCGCCCGAGTCCATGGAGAACTCGTCGGGGTCCTCGGCCTTGCGGCTCAGGAACCGCATGAGGCCCCACCCGCCCAGGATGTTCGCCACCGACATCCAGAAGGCGTTGGTCTTGGCCGTGGCCAGGAGCAGCGCGCCGATGCCGATGGGCCCGACCATGAAGGTCAGGTAGGGGATGAGAACCCCCTGCAGAATCATGAGCACGCCCGGCAGGATGCGCAGGACCTTGGCGGTCTTGGCCGGCATGAAGGGCAGGAGCGCCAGGCTCAGGGTGACGGCGCCGTAGAACACGCCGACCATCGGGGACGCGAGGTAGAGCGGCCAGCCGAGGAACACGGCCGGGAGCAGTGCGATGGCGGAGGCGATGAGGCGCGGGACCAACGTGCTGCCCGGAGGCGGCGCGGGCTGGTCCGGGTCCGCGGGCTCCTCGGGCTTCTCGCCCGGGCTGTCGTCGGTGTCGACGCGCAGGGAGGAGGGGCTGTGCTTCGCGGGGTCGTAGGCCTCCGAGGTCTTGGCGAAGGCGAAGGCGACCCCGCCGAGGAACAGGAACGGCGTGGCCGCCACGGCCAGGACCGCCGCGCCCAACGACATCAGGTAGATGCCCAGGGTGGCCGGGATGCTCAGGGCCTTGGACTTGGAGTTGGCCGCGCCGATGAGGAGCTTCTCAGCCCGGTTGAAGAGGGCTTTCTTGGCGCCTTGGACATTGTCGAACATGAAGTGCGCCACGGCCGCGAAGTACTTGGTAACGCGCGATTCCCTGGAGAGGCGGTGCGAGGCGCCCCAGAGGAACATGACAGGCGCCTGCATGGCCGAGAGGGCCAGCCACGAGACGATGCCGGCGGCCCAGCCGACCATCTGGAGGGTCCAGACCGGGATCCAGAGGCCCGCGAGCCAGACCGCGTTCCACTTGGAAACCTTCAGATGCCTCTCGGAAAAGGCCTTCAGGCGGTCGACGAGCGGGGTGTCGCGCCAGGCCGCTCCCATGATGCGTCCCACGCCTTTGACGCCGTAGTACGCGGCGCCGAAGGCGGTGCTGATGCCGTAGCCGACCCAGCTCGGCAGGTGCATGAGCAGGAGAGCGGCCATGGGATAGGACAAGACGGTGAAGCCCAGCGCTATCCAGCCGGCCGGGCCGATGAGGGCCAGGGCCGCGCCGGTCAGCGCGCCGACGCCTCCGAAGTACGCGCTCAGCGCGGCCTCGGTGTCCCAGCGGTCGCGGACGCTCTTGCCGAGGCCGTAGCGGACGAGTCCCCAGCCGCCGAGGGCGGCCAAGGCGCCGATCCAAAGGCCGCTCCCGCCGGTCAGGGCATTGAAGACCGTGAAAGCCCCGAGGGCCGCGAGCGAGAAGCCGGGGATGGCACGGATCGCCTTCGGTGTGCCCTCGCCCATGAAGGGAAGGGCGGCCATCAGGACGCTGGTGGCGATGACCGCGCCGCCCGCGTAGAGGGCGCCGGCCGCGAGCAGCGGCCAGCCCAGGATCGCGGCGGGGAGGAGCGCCAGGGCCGAAGCGAAGATCCTCGCGCCCAGGGGTTGCTTGCGGGACCGCGGAGCCTGCGGCTCGGCGTCAGAGACGGAGGGCTGGGCCTCGGGGTTGGGAGAGACCTCGGCCGGGGAGGGCGCCGCGTCCGGCGCCGCGAGCCGGGACACCCCGGCGCTGGCGTTGAGGTCGCCGAACTTGGCGGACGACGGGACGAGGGCGACATCAGAGGAGAAAGCCTGCTTGGCGCGGGTGATGATGGAGTCGAGCTTCATGCCGAGGCCATGCGCGCCCTCGGTCCGGGCTTTGGAGATGTCGCCCGTGGCCTCGAGGGCCTGGCCGACTTCCCCGGACATGCCGGCGAGCGTATCCTCGATGCTCTGGACCGGCGCGGCTTCCTGCACGGTCTCGGGCGCCGCGATGGGGACTACGGGCAGTCGGACCGGCGTCTGGAACATCACCGGCACGGCCACGGGGAGCCCCGCGTGGGACTCCAGGGTTTGGACCGGAGTCTCCTTGATAGAGGGCGCCGCGACGCCGGGGAGCGTGCTCCCGAGGTTCGCGGTGTCGAGCGTCAAAGGCGAGACCGTCATGGACCCGCCGGTGAGGACCTTGATGGTCCCGACCTGGCCCGAGCCTGGGGTCGCGGCCTGGTAGCCGACCTTGGTCCCCGTGACCTGCTGGGCCGCGGCTTCGTAGGCCGCGAAGCCCGGGCTCAGGACGACGAGGGAAAGGGAGATGACGACGGCGACGACGGACTTGAAGATAGAGACGCGACGCATGGACTTTGCTCCTCCTGCCTGATTTTCTGGAACCATTATCCGAAAGTCGCCTGCATGGCTGGATGGGTCCAGAGGGGAGATTCCAGGAGGATTTGGGCCTACGGTGATTTGCACCGACTGCCAGGCGAGGTCCCAGAAACCTCGGGCCTTGGGTCCTGGGTGCGCCTAGGGGGCCGGCTCCTTCGGATCCGAGGGCTTCGCGGACCCGCGCAGGGCCCAAAGGCGGTAGAGGATGGGGGACGCTCCGAGCACGACCCCGGAGAGGATGCCGAACCTGACCTGGCCGGCGGGCGTCGGGAACCAAGTCTCAGCGAGGACGATCCCGAAGAAGCAGCCGGCCGCGGCCATGAACAAAGCCAGCAGGCCCGCGGCGAACCAATCCGCGAAGAATCGGAACGGCTTGCTCTCCATGATCCTGTTGACCCACGGTATCTCCGAGACGGCTCCCAGGGCAAGACCGATGCCGACGAGGGCCGCGAGGATGCCCACGAAGACGGCGACGGCGATGACCGCGGCCAGGATGCCGCGGCCGATGGAGGGCTGGCGGATCGCGGCGGCCAAGGCGACCACGATGAGCGCGACGAGCAGGGGGAGCTCGTAGAGGGTGCCCCGCTGGTCGTTCAGCCGCATGGGTTCCGGCGGCCTCCTCCCGGGGTCACTCCGGGTCCCCGCCCTGGATGTCGGCGATGGTGGACCCTGGCGGGAGGTCCTTGACCTGCTTGTGGACCTGGCCGAGCATGGACAGGTGGACCTGCCAGTCGGTCGGTTCGAAGTTGTCGGGGGTCAGGTTCCCTCCGAGCACGATGGGATGCTTGGCGGAGAGGCATTGCCCGGCTCCGAGCTTCGCCCCCCTGTCCAGGAGCCTGCGGACCAGGTCCACGCGCAGCCACCCGGCCGCTTGCGGCGAAGTCCTGAGGGCGGCCGGCAGGTCCCCCGGAGCCAATCCCGTCCTGACGAAGGTCCCTGTGAAGGTGTCGAGGAAGTAGACCACTTCCGCGCGGCTGAAGAACCCCTCGGTCTTGACCACGAAAGCGTCTCCCATCGCGGTCACGAGCAGAGGACGCGCGCCGCGGCCCATCAGCCACCGCCAGTCATCGAGAGCGCCTTGCGCAGAGAGGTCGGCGATCTGCGCGACGAGCTTCGAGAGGTCCGGGTCCTGCGCCATGAGGCCTCCTGGCCGATGATCGTGGTGGGCCGTGCAGGATTCGAACCTGCGACCCTTCGCGTGTAAGGCGAATGCTCTACCGCTGAGCTAACGGCCCGATTCGCTCTCATTCTACAACACTTACCATGAGTTGGGGGCGGTCGGCGGGAGGGGCAATGACATCTGTACACTTTTCTGTTACTTTGGGCTGTGGCGATACATACCCTGCCGACAACCGAAGCCCGGAGCAGGTTCCTCTCCATGGTCAAGGACGTGGACAAGACCTTCACGCGCTATGTCATCACCCACAGGGGTAAGCCCCAGGCCGTGATGATGGCCGTCGACGAGTACGAAGGGTGGCTTGAGACCCTGGAGATCTTCCGCTCGGAATCCTGGACGCGCGCGCTCTCCAGGGCGCGGCGCGAGGAGCGCGCGGGCCGCAGGCTCTCCTACGAAGCCGTGGTCGGCCCCACGGCCTCCGTCCGCGCTTCCCGCGAGAAAACCGCCGCCCGCCGGTGAGCTGGCTTCACATCGAGTTCCTGCCCTCGGCGGCGGCGGACTTCCGCGCGCTCCCATCGGACATCAAATCCCGGGTCATCCTGTCCCTCGATATCATCGGCCGCGATCCCAATGCCGGCAAGCCCCTGCAGGGCCCCTACTCGGGCCTGCGCTCTTTGCCGGTCGGCGACTACCGGGTCGTCTACCGGTGGGACGCTAGGAACTGGGTCGTCCTCATCCAGTGCATCGGCCACCGGAGGGACATCGACCGCTGATCTCAGGCGGATGGATATGCGCATTTTGTAGTATTCTCCCCATCATGTGCGGCGTCATCGGGCTGCGGTGCGCTGGTGACCGGGACGACCTAGGCCTGGCGGCCTCGAGGCTGCTGCGGATGCTCGAGTATCGGGGCTACGACTCTACCGGCGCGGCCATCCAGACGCACGCCGGCGCGGTCACCCTGCTCAAGGACGTGGGCTCGCCCACGGTGGTCACCAAGAAGCTGGGCATCCACGGGCTCTCGGGCAAGATATTCTGCGGACAAGTGCGCTGGGCGACCTTCGGGATCGTCACCAAGGAGAACGCCCAGCCGCATGAGGTGCGCTGCAAGGCCCACCTCTACGGCGCCCACAACGGGAACGTCACCAACTGCGACCAGCTCAAGGACTGGCTGACCGGTCAAGGGCACCGGGTCGTCAGCGACAACGACGGCGAGATGCTGGTCCACACCATCGAGCATTTCTTCGCCCAGGAACTGCGCCGGACTTCCCGCAGGGACGAGGCCTTCAGGAAGGCGATCCTCGCCGCCGCCAGGAAGATGGTGGGCTCCTACGCGGCCGTCGTCGTGGACCCGGTCACGCACCTGGTGGCCGCCATCAAGGCCGGGAGCTCCCTCTACATGGGCGTCGGCCGCGACGCGGCGCACGGGCCCTTCACCATCGCGTCCTCGGACCTGGCGACCGTCTTGTCGCTCACCAAGATCCTCCTGCCCATCAGCGAGGACGAGTTCACGTTCTACACCCACGACCACGCCCGGTTCTTCCATCTGCGCTCCGGCCGGCGGCTGGAGAAAGAGCCCGTGCGCAGCCGCCTCAGGGTGGAGGAGACCGAGCTCAAGGAACCCTTCCGGTACTTCATGCAGCAGGAGATATTCAGCCAGCCCGCGGCTGTTCGGAAGGTGATCGGCCTCTTCCTGCGGCGCTCTCCTCTCCTGAAGCTCTCGGGGGGCTTGGCCCGCCGGCATCCCGGCCTCGTCCGGCAGGCGCGCGCGGCCATCGGGCGCCTCTCCGCGCTGACCGACGCCGGGAAGATAGAGAAGGAGTTCGGCCGCTTCCTGAAGGGCGGTTTGTGCGCGAAGCTCTCGCGGATGACCCGCGGCCTGGGCTCCTGGCCCAGGGGCCGGAGAGCGGGTCCGGAAAGCTTCGAGTCCTCCACGGGAGGCTTCCTGGAGGAGCTCTCGGCGAAGACCCCGAAGGGCCTGCTCCCGGTCATGCGGCTCCTAGACGGCTGGTGCCTGCTCGACGAGGCGGACGAGGTCGCGGCCAGGTCCGGCGAGTTCGTGCGGAGGCTGGTCCGGGCCAAGCGAGACGGGCGCTGCGTCTACATGCTGGCCTGCGGCACCTCCTTCCACGCGGCCAAGGTGGCCTCCGTCTTCTTCAACAAGATCGCGGGCATCCGGGTGACCGCCATGCTGCCCGGCGATTTCAGGGCCGAGAGCGCGGAGTCTTTGGCCGACGGGGACCTCGTCATCGGCATCAGCCAGAGCGGGGAGACCAAGGACCTCATCGACGTCATCAACCTCATCCGCCGCTCGAGGCGCGAGGTCGGCGTCGTCACCGTGGTCAACAACGTCAACTCGACGCTGGCGCTGGAGAAGGCCGACCTCTGCCTGCCCCTGTCCTGCGGGCCGGAGATCGCGGTGCCCGCGACCAAGAGCTTCATGAACCAGCTCGCGGTGCTCTACGTCTTGGCGCTCAAGGCCGCCGAGAGGACCCGGCCCGGCGGGGAGACCCGCAGGCGGCTCGACAACCTCTTGAGGGTGCCGGCCCTGCTGGAGGAGACGGCGGCCTCCACCCGGGACGCGGTCGACCAGGCCGCCCTGGCCCTCTTCATGGAGCCGAGCATCCACATCCTGGCCACGGGCATGCAGGGCGTGGCCAAGGAAGGCGCGCTCAAGGTCCGCGAGGTGGTCTTGAACCACACCGAGGGCTACGAGGGCGCGGAGTTCAAGCACGGCCCCAACACCATCCTCGGGGTCAACACCGTGTTCGGGCTGGAGGCGGTGCGCTCCATCCTGGGCTCCTTCGCGCGGTTCTCTGACGAGCTCGCCCGCAGGCGGTCGCTCTCGGCCAAGAGCCTGGCGAAGCTCTACAAAGCCGTGGCGGACTACGCCTTCGATGACATCGAGCCCTCGGGCCTCGACCGGGCGCAGAGCCACGCCTTCCGGCGCGTCTTCGAGAAGCACGACTTCTTCGCGAGCCTCTACACCAACTACCCGCTGGTGTTCGTGACCGGCCCCGCGGAGCGCGACGTCAACCTCACCATCTCGCAGATCAACACCCACAAGATCCGCGGCGCCGACGTCACCATCATCGCGGAAGACAACGCCGCTCTGCGCGACGCGGTGAGCCGCCCCCAGCCCACCCGGTTCGACAAGGAGTACCGGTTCGGCTACATCCGACTGCCCCGGACGGACGACGACCTCCTGCCCTTCTTCACCAGCACCATCGCGCTCCAACTCCTGGCGCTCCACATGAGCGTGCGCAAGCTCACCCTGCTCGACAAGCTGGAGATCCTCGACCACGGCGTGCACCCGGACTCTCCTAAGAACGTCAGCAAGTCCATCACGGTGGACTGACGGGTTTCCGGCCGACGAGTCCGAAATGAAAAGGCGGCAGGTCCATGACCGGGCCGTCACATTGTTCATGGGGAGCCGAACACGGGCGGCCGCTCGAGCAGGGAGACCGCTCCGACCTCGGCTTCTCCGACGGTGAAGAGGAACCGCTTGTCCACGATGCCCTGGTCCGCGAAGATGGCGTAGACGCGGTAGTGCCGCTTGCCGAAGGCCACCGGCACCACGGCCTGCACGTCCTGGATCTCGGTCGGCCCGGTCCAGGCCTTGCCGAACCAGTAGTCCTGGAAGGAGGCTCGGCCGGCCTCGCGTAGCACCGTGACGTCGCGGGTGTAGAACGCTCCCCTGAGGCCGGACGCGAGAAGGACCGCGGACCACGCCATGAGCATGATCCACAAGCCCAGCCGGCCGAATCCTCTGACCGCGGCGCCCGCCCAGGCCGCGACCCCCGGCGCGGACGGTCTCCTTTCGCCCGGTGCCAGCGCGCCCAAGGAAGGCGCGCAGGCGCCCGGCGAGCGGGCGAGCTCCCTGCGCGTCTCGGAGCTGGAGTCGACCGCGAAATGGAAGGAGATGAGGAACGCCAGCAGCCCGGCCACGGCCGCCACGGGCATGACGAACCAGCGCTCCCAGGGTTTCTTCTCCATGTGGATGAGGACGGAGTCCTTCAAGACCCGCAGGGTCGTCTTCACCTTGGTGGTGGCCAGGACATGGACGCCGGGAGCCGCTGGGAAGCCGGGCAGGGTCAGGCGTGCCTCAGTGACCGAGCCCGTCCGGACGAACCTCATCGGGACTCGGAGGTGGTTGCCGGGGTCGTCGCATTGGAAGACCCAGGCGCCGGCCCCGCTCAGGATCCGGTAGGGCCTTCCGCCGGCGGGGCACAGGGAGCCGCCGCCCCGCAGGCCCGACGCCGCGGCGGCCAGGTTGGTCAGGCACCGCAGGTTGGCGCCGGACCGGTAGAGGTCGCGCAATTCCAAGGCCTTCGAAAGGACGGGCCACGCGACGAGCGCGATCAGCCAGATCGTGACCGCGTCCCGCAAGGCCCTCATGTCGAGGCGCCGCGCAAGGCCCTGCTGGCCGCCGCCGCGGCCAGCAGGCAGAAGACGGCCAGCGACGCGATGGAGGTCCACGCCCCGACGGCGAAAGCGGTCGGCCGGTACTCGAGCTTCAGCACGTGCCGTCCTGCTTCGAGCGGCACGGCCATCAGGGTATGGTTCGCCGGCAGTATCTGGAAGCTCCTCTGGCTGGACTCGACGGGGTGGAGCTTCCAGCCCCGGCTGAAATTGTCCGTGACCAGCAGGATGGAAGGTTCTTTGAGGACCACCTCCATCTCGGCGCCATCGGTAGAGGAACGCAGGAGGCGGACGTCGCCCTGGATGCCGGAGCGTCCCTTGCGGGGACGGGCCGGAACGGGCCTCGGTTCCGTTTCCAAGATGACCTTCTTCCTCGGGTCGAAGCCCGGCCGCAGGAGGACCGCGAGCCTTTCCTCCTTCCCCGGGATGACCTGGTAGTCCTGGAGCAGGTTGAGGCGCGGCATGTCGCCAGCTGCCCGCTGAGGAGGACGCCGAGGATCCTTCAGGACGTATCTGAGCCGCAGCATGGAGAAGACCTTGGGAAGAACGTTCACGGGCGGATACCGTTCGACCCGGCCGGCATCGGCGCCTTGCGAGGCGGCGATGAACTCGGCGTAGCGCTTGAGGCTCAGCTGAGAGTAGCCCATGAGATCGTAGAGTCCGAGGCGCATCGCGACGTTGGGATGGACGCTCCAATCGTGCAGGACGCGGTAGTCCCCGGGGTCGGCCCGCAGTACCGCGCGCCAGCGCTCGGGGTACTGCGCCCCGGTCGACATGAGCCCTCGGGCGAGCCGGGAGAAGGCGCCCAGTTCCAGGACGGCCAGGAGCGCCAAGCCGTAGACGGCCATGGGGCGCGCGGCGGCGCCAAGACGGGGCCTGGACGCTGCGCCGGGCGCCCAAGCATGTCCTGATGGCGCCCGGCACGGCGGGCCATCCGGCCTGGACGCCGCGCTTGCCGCGAACAGCAGGGCCGCGACGGCGGCCATGACCCATGCCGCGTTGAAGAGCTCCTTGGCCGCGAAGGAGCCGGAGAGCTCGGCGAACTTGGGTCCGCTCGGCGTCCCCGCGGGGGCGAAGGTTTCCTGGGCACTCTCGATGTGCCGAAGCCACTCGCCCCAGCGGCCCTTGTCCTTGAGGCGGGCCGACGAGGACAGCCCGGCGGCTGAGACCATCATGGCGGCGGCGAGCACGAGGGCTGCCAGGGAGAGGTTCCGCGGCACGGCGCCCTGCTTGAGCCGGTCGAGGCCGGCGCCCGCGAGGGCCGAGAGGAAAAGGCAGGCGAGGAAGCCGAACTTGGCCGTCCCGCGGAAGAGGTCGTAGCCCGGGAGGGTGTGGTAGAGTGCCTTGTAGAGGGGCAGCCTCGCTCCCAAGGCGAGGATGAGCATGACGGCCGCCATGGCGGCGGGCATCCGCCAAGGCCGTTTGTCGCGGGCGAGGAGCGCGCTCGCCGCCAAGACGCAGCCCGCGAGGCTCACGAAGAGGGAGCCTTCCCAGATGTAGCAGCGGCCGAAGTAATGGAACCGATGGATGTCTCCCAGGAACCAGGGGACCGCGAGCGTGACGAGGTTCTCGGGAGGCAGCGAGAAGCTGGAGGCGAACGCGAAAGGAAGGCCGCCCGCCCTCACGGATTCGCGGGCGGCGTCGACGCCTGCCAGGAGCTGGACGGCTGTCAGGGCTGCTCCGCAAAAATACATGGTCGTCGTTCCGATCAGCGGAGCAGCCCTTCTCTCCGCCGTCGCCGTCCCCGCCGCCACGAGGAACGCCGCCATCGCCGTGTAATACACGTATTGCGGGTTGCCCGCGAGGACCTGCATCGCGACCGCCGTCGCGCCGAAGAGCAGCCACCCGACCTTGCCGCGGCGGGAATGGCCCTCCAGGGCCAGGAGGATCCCCGGCGCCCAGGTCATGGCGGCCAAAGGGGGCAGATGGCCGGCGTAGGCGTGGAGGAGCACGGGCCCTGAGAGCATGAACATGAGGCCCGCCAGCGTGGACGCGGCGGGACTCAAGTCCCGCATCCTGCACCAGGCATAGGTCAGGAGGCCCGCCAGGAAGACGTGGAAGGCGATGGTGAAGTTGAGGGCCGAATGAAGAGGGAAGACCAGGTGGACCCAGTTGGGCGGGTAGAGCAGGGCGGATTCGAAGGCCCCGAAGAACGGCGCTCCCCCGAACACATGAGGGTTCCAGAGAGCGAGGTTCCCCCGGCCGAGTTCCCGGAAACCGAATTCCCGCCACGGCAGGAACTGGGAGGCGAGGTCGTTTGGGGCTCCGGACAAGACGAAGCCTGGGCCCGAGAACAGGGCCGGACCGCAATGGAGGACCGCGGCCGCGAGCAGGACCAGCGCGGGCGCGGTCCTCCTCATCTTCCGGAAGGCATGTACCGGATGTCGTCGACTTCGTAGACGGAGAGCCGCATCCTCTTGGAGGCTCTCTTCAGGATGCCTTTGAGCTCGGCGATTGACAGCCTCCCGTTGGCCTTGACCGTGATGACCACGGTCTGCTGCTCGAAATCGGCCTCTGCCTTCGTGATCATGGGGTGGCGGGAGAACTCGGCCTGGATGGCCCTGCCGCAGGCATGGGTGAGCATCCCCTTGATCTTGATGAGATAGGGCCCGGGGGTCAGGTCCTTGTAGAGCTCCTTGGGCAGCGGGGCTCCAAGGGCGCCGGTCGTCGACAGAAGGCATGCGAGGAGGGCCGATCTCTTTAGCATGGCGAGATTATATCACAGAGATGCCAGGCATTGACTTCTTTGACTTCTCCGGCCTCACTTTCTGGAAAGTGTTGACAGAACGAGATTCTTCCGATAAACTACTTCCTCACATGGGCAAGAAAGGTTGGGTGATGGACTTGGTCATCGGGCTCCTCCTGAGCCTTTTCGTGGCGGCCTGCTACCTGCTTCCTCCGGTCCTGCCGTTCATCGAAGCGCTCGAGCTCAAGTCGTTCGACATGCGCTCCACCTGGAGGCAGACCGCGGAACCTTCCCGCGAGATCGTCCTGGTGTCCATCGACGATTCCGCGTTGGCGCAGGTCGGGCGCTGGCCCTGGCCCAGGTGGCGCATCGCGGCCCTGGTGGACAAGCTCTCCGGGGCGGGCTCCAAGGTCATCGGCCTCAACATCCTGCTCTCCGAGGAGGAGCAGAACGAGGGTTTGAAGGAGATCCAGAGGCTCCAGTCCCAGTACGAGGCGTTCGTCGCGTCCCGCAACATCGTCGAGAGGGGGGTCGCCTTCAGCGCGGAGTTCTCGTCCGCCGCGGTCCGGCTCGACACGGACTCTCGCCTGCTGGCCTCCATCCAAGGGGCAGGGAACGTGGTCCTGCCCATGTTCTTCGATCTTGGCGGGCTGGCCAAGCCCGAGCCGCTGCCGGCCGCGGTCTCGAGCTCGGTGGTGACCTACGCGGTGGTGCAGGGCTCCCAGGAATCCGAGATTCCGGACGGGAGCAAGGCCACCTACCCCATCGTCAGGCTCGCCGAGGCCGCGGCGGGCGTGGGGCACGTGAACGTCTACAGCGACATCGACGGCTCGGTCCGGCGCGAGATCCCGGTCGTCAAGTACGGCGAGAGCTACTACCCGTCCTACGCCCTGAGGCTGATCATGGCCTACATGGGGCTGCCCACGACGGACGCGGTCTTCACCCCCGGGGTGAGGCTGCAGGCGGGCAAACTCGAGGTCCCGCTCGACTCGTCCAACGGGATGCTCGTCTCGTTCGTGGGCCCGGTGGGGACCTTCCAGTCCTACTCCTATCGGGAGGTGATGAAGGAGGATTTTCCGACGGACACCTTCAAGGGGAAGATCGTCATCGTCGGCCTCACCGCCGCCGGGGTGGGGACCCTCTACGTCACGCCCGCGGCCCCTGCCCTCCCTTCCATCGAGCTGACCGCCAACGTCATCGAGAACATCCTCAACCGCAGGTTCCTGACCAGGCCGCCGTGGGCCGCGCGGGCCGAGCTCGGGCTCCTGGGGCTCGTCGCCCTGTTCCTGATGGTCGTCTACCCGAGGCTCAAGGCCTTGTGGGGCAACCTCCTGGCCCTCGTGCTCCTGATCTGCATCCCGACCGGCGGCTTCTTCCTCTTCCAGCAGGGCCTCTGGCTCAAGGTCACCTACCCGGTGACGCTCCTGTTCTGCGGGTGTCTGGTCAGCCTCGCGCGCAGGCTCATCGGAACCGAGAAGGGCAAGGAGCTCGTGGAGGCCTCGGCCATCGAGCAGGCCCGGATGCTGGGACTCTCCTTCCAGGGGCAGGGCATGCTTGACATGGCCTTCGACAAGTTCCGCCAGTGTCCCGTCGACGACAACCTCAAGGACGCCCTCTACAACCTGGCCCTGGACTTCGAGCGCAAGCGCCAGTACGCCAAGGCCGTCTCGGTGATGGAGCACATCGCGGTCACGGACCCCGCGTACAAGGACATTCCGGAGAAGATGAAGCTCCTTAAGGCGGCCAGCGAAGGCGCGGTCTTCGGCGGCGTGGGCCAGTCGAAGAAGGAGGGCACGGTCCTCATCACCGGCGGGGCGACCAAGCCCACCCTGGGCCGCTACGAGATCGAGAAGGAGCTCGGGCGCGGCGCCATGGGCGTCGTCTACCTCGGCCGCGACCCCAAGATCAACCGCATGGTCGCCATCAAGACCATGATGATGGAGGAGGGCACCGACGCCGCGGCCGCCAAGGAGATCAAGGAGCGCTTCTTCCGCGAGGCCGAGTCCGCGGGCACCCTCAACCACCCCAACATCATCCGCATCTTCGACGCGGGCGAGGAATCCGACGTATGCTACATCGCGATGGAGCTCCTCGAGGGCAACGACCTGACGCAGTTCACGGCCAAGGACAAGCTCCTGCCGCCCGTCCAGACCATGGAGTACGTCGCCCTGGTGGCGGACGCCCTGGACTTCGCCCATGCCCAGGGCATCGTGCACCGCGACATCAAGCCGGCCAACATCATGCTGCTCAAGGACGGCACCATCCGCGTGGCGGATTTCGGCATCGCGCGCATCACCGCCTCCTCCAAGACCGCGACCGGCACGATCATGGGCACCCCGTCCTACATGAGCCCGGAGCAGGTGGCGGGCAAGAAGGTGGACGGCCGGTCCGACCTGTTCTCGCTCACCGTCGCGCTCTATGAGTTCCTGACCGGCGAGAAGCCTTTCAAGGGCGGCGAGGGGATCGGCACGCTCCTCTTCCAGATCGCCAACGACCCCCATCCCGACCCCGTGACCATCAGGGGTGACCTGCCTCCCGGCATCAAGCCGATCATCGACAAGGGGCTGGCCAAGAACCCGGATCAGCGCTATGCCCGGGGTTCCCTCATGGCCGCGGATTTGCGCGCGCTGATCGCGGCGATCAAGTCAGGAAAGCCGACCGGGCCCGCTGACCCGGCCTCCGGCCGGGCGCCCCCGGCCCCCGCGGTCCAGGCTCCGCAGGCAGTGCCGCCGCTCCCTCCGCCCGAGGCCCCGCTGACGCAGGTCGTGGAGACGCCGCCGTCAGCCCCGATCAAGATTCCCGCGTTCGTGGGCGAGGACTCGTCTTCCGGATTGGCGCATCTTCTTGCGGCCGCGTCGGCCGCGCCGGCTCGGTCGCCCAGCGAGGTGACGGATCCGGGCATTCCCCTGGCTCCTGCCCGAGAAAGGAAGGCTGCGGAAATCCCGTCTCTAGAGCCCCCTGTCGAGGCGGCTCCGACGCCTGAGCCGGTGGTGGAAGCTCCGGCGCCCGAGCCCGCGCTTGAGCCTGCTCCCGCGGTCGAGCCGGCCCCGGAGCCCGGTGCCCCGGCGTATTCGGCCGCGGAAGAGGAGACCATCGTGATGGCGCCCGGCAGCATCCCGGTGATCTCGCCGGAGCTGATGAACGCGCCTGCGCCTGAGCCCGCCCCGGCGGTCGAGCCGGCCCCGGAGGCGCCCCCGACGGTCGAGATGCCCCCGGTCTGCGAGCCTGCGGGTGAAGGCGAATTCAAGATCGCGTTGGAGCCCCGTGCGACTCTCAAGCCGGCTTCGAAGCCGGAAACAGCCCCCACCGCCCTGCCGGGGCCGGTGCCTCCTCCGCCTTCTGCCGGTGAGCAGCCGTCGTCTGATTCGGAGTTCAAGATCGTGCTGGAGCCGCGGGCGACCATCAAGTCCGAGCCCGAAGCGGGCCCGCCGGCGCCGTCCTCGGACAAGACCGTCGTGCTTCCGCCGGGGTGGAAGCCGCCCGGGACGCCCGCGGAGGAGAAACCGGCATGACGAAGTCTTCCCTCGAGACCTGGGGGCGGACGGACCGCGGGTGCGTGCGCGAGGTGAACGAGGACAACCTCATCATCGATGACGACATCGGCCTGCTGGCGGTGGCCGATGGGATGGGCGGGCACAACGCCGGTGAGGTGGCCAGCTCCATCGCGGTCTCCCAGATCCGCGACCTCGCCCGGAGGGCTCTCGGCGGGACCCAGGACATCGTCCCGGAGGGCCCCAACCCGAACCTTTCTCGGCGCGGGCGGCAGCTCGAATGGTTTGTCAAGAACGCGAACACCATCATCTTCAAGAAGGGGCGCGAGGCGGCGAAGCAGTACGGGATGGGCACGACCGTCGTGGCCGTCCTCGCCGACGGGCGCTCGCTCACCGTCGCCCATGTCGGCGACAGCCGTCTCTACCTCTTCAGGAAGGGCGCGCTAACCCAGCTCACGGAGGACCATTCCCTGGTCAGCGACCAGGTGCGCAAAGGGCTCCTGACCGCGGACGAGGCGTCGCGCTCGACCTTGCAGAACATCCTCACCCGGGCGCTGGGGACCGAGGAGGACGTCCAGGTGGACGTCGCGGACCATCCCCTGCTGGAGGGGGACGTCCTTCTGCTCGCCTCGGACGGGCTGACCAAGGAAGTGACGGAGGAGCAGATCAGGCGCACGATCGAGAAAAACCCCTCGCCGAACGCCTTCGTGGACCGGCTGGTGGACATGGCCCGCGACCACGGCGGGCACGACAACATCACGGTGGTCGCGTGCCGCGTGCCTTCGCCGGGCTGGCGGCAGGTGATCGAGGGTCTCAAGAAGATGGTGTTGGGGAGAGGTGCTTGATCCCATGCCAAAATTCCTCCTGAAATTCAACGCTGCGGTCATCAAAGAGGTCCCGATGGCCAAGGAGAGCCTCACGGTGGGCCGCAAGGCGGACAACGACGTCGTCATCGACAACCCGGCCGTTTCCGGGCACCACTGCAAGATCAGCGTGCAGGGCGGCACCTGTTTCGTGGAGGACCTCGATTCCACGAACGGCACCTACGTCAACGAGAAGCGGATCAAGAAGGCCGGGCTGCACCACAACGACGTCGTCGGGGTCGCCCGGCACGCCCTCGTCTTCATCGAAGACACCGTTCCCATCGATCCGGCCGCTGCCCCGGCGCCCAAGTCCGCGGACGCCACCGTGGCGATCCCTCCCGAGAAGCAGGCTGAGATCGCCGCGGCGCAGGCCGCGACGCAGGAGGCCAGCCAGAAGCTTGGGGTCCTCAAGGTCCTCAAGGGCGAGGTGGGAGCGAAAGAATACGAGCTCAAGGGCATGTCCACCTACCTCGGCAAGTCCGACCGGGTGCAGGTGCCCATCAAGGGCTCGGGCCTCTTCGGGTCGGCTCCCGAGGTGGCCGCCTCCATCCACCGCAAGCCCGACGGGTACTACCTGCTGGCCATAGAGGAGGGCTACCCGGCCGTCAATGGGGTCAAGGTCTCCGGGAGCATGCTCCTCAAGGACGGCGACCTCATCGAATGCGGAGGGACGACGATCCAGTTCAACCTCAAGGATATCCGTCCCGACGCCACGAAGGCCCCGTAGCTACTTCGTCCCCGCGGGGTTGGTCGTATCGGCCGCCGCAGGGCTGGTCGTGCCGGCGGCAGGGGCGGCCTGCAACATCTTGCTCAAGTCCATGCCCGGCATCATGTTCTTCATCATGGCGTTGGGGTCCATGCCGGGGGGCATCCCGCCTTGAGGCATGCCGGGCATCCCAGGCGACACCTGGGAGCCGCCGACCCCCTTGGCTCCCTTGTCCGTCGACCAGGAGACAGGCTTCAAGCCCGACTGCCTCGTGCCCAGCTTGGGCGGGGCCCACGACTTCTTCGCCGGCGGCTGGGCCTTGGCAGCCTTGGGGACGACCGCTTCGAGGTCGACGCTCTGTTCCGGCTGGGCCTGCGCTTGCGGCGGCTGGGGCTTCATCTGGGACTCCCGGCTGCCCGCGACGAATCCCAAGGAGCTCGTCGCCGAGGACGCTTCCGTCCCGAAGTCCATGACGACGGGCTTGGCCAGGGAGTCCTGCTTCGCGATCGGAGGGGCCGTCACGATGGGGCTGGGCTGGACCGGCCCGCGGCCCTCGCGTTTCTCGAAGACCGTCATGATGTTGGCGCCGGGGGTGCCGCTCTTCGTGGTGTCGGTCATGCGCAGGTACGCGACCACGAGGAGAGGGATGACGAGGAGGAGCGCCACCGCCGCCAAGAGCATGTAGGTCCTGCGCGCTCGGGCGGCTTCCAGGTCCTGCGGGGTAGGCTCCATTAAGGTGATTTCTTGGAGACTTTCCGACGCCATAGTGTAGCACCGGGAGGGCTGGTTTTCAAGGGGAAATTGGGCCCTTGACAACCAGCGGATTCCTGTTATACTTAATGCAGCAACATCCCGAACGCGCGAGGCGCCGTTTGCGGGCCTTGGGGTTGGGTCCGCGGCCGCGGCGTCATGCGTAGCGCGCTAGGGCGATAAAGGCAAACCCGCTGCAAGGCGGGGGCGCAAAGCCAGACTCCCTTCGGGGAGGGTCAGGTTGCCGAACAAAAATGGCCAATCATGAGGCCAAGGGCCAGGCCCTTGGGCAGATTCGCCGTCCTGCAGCGGCCCTGTCAGCCGCGGCAGGATTCTTTTTTGGGGCGCTGGCCTTGACGCCGTCCCAGACCTTCGGCCGCGAGGTCGGCGGACAAGTCGGCTCCTTCCTGTTCTACGGCGTCGGCGGCCGGGCACTGGCCATGGGCGGCGCCTACTACGGCATCTCCGACGACGCCAGCGCGGTCTACTGGAACCCTGCGGGCTTGACCCTCCTCCAGCGCAAGGAGGTCACCCTGATGCAGGCGACGCTGCCCACCGAGGCGAAGATGATGTTCTTCAGCTACGCCCACCCGACGAAGAAGGGGAGCGTCTTCGGGGTCGGCATGACGCAGATGAGCGCGAGCGGCTTCGAGAAGGTCGACGTGGTCTACGACCCGGACGACCTCACCCAGGAGCGGACGGTCAGCCGGGCCGGCTCGTTCGACGCCAAGGAGCAGGCCATGGCCTTCGCCTGGGGCAAGAACATCACCGAGACCCTGGCCTTCGGCCTGACCCTCAAGCAGGTTACCCGCGCCCTGGGCGGCAAGTCGGATAACAACAAGACCCTCGACGTCGGCATGATGAAGGGCATGGGCCCGTACTACCGTGTCGGGTTCGGCATCCAGAACGTGTTCGCGCTGCGCAAGGGAGAGACCGACGACCGGCTCCCCGTGGTCGTCCGGGTCGGCAACTCCTTCCGGTTCTTCAAGGACCGGCTCACCATCGCGCTGGACGCGACCAAGCCCATGACCGGCGACGTGGACGTGCGCTTCGGCGGGGAGTACTAGGTGGTGCGGTGGTTCGCCTTCCGGTTCGGGCTCATGGGCATCCCGGACATCCAGGAGACCGACTTCGGGTTCGGGCTGAAGTTCAACAGCTTCAGCCTCGACATCGCCCAGGGCATCCACGACCTCGGCGCTTCCGCGAGCACCAGGATGGGGGTCTCCTTCCGGTTCGGCCAGTCCAAGGAGGACCGGGCGAGCATCCAGGTCCGCGAGTTCGTCGGCCAGGGCCAGGAGGCCTTCACCGAGGGCAACTTCGCGCTCGCGGCCCAGAAGCTCAACTTGGCCATCGACGCCCAGCCCGGCAACAAGCAGGTCGAGGCCATGCTCGCGCGCGTGATGGCCGCCACCTCCTTCGTGCCGCAGGCCATGGGCGGCGAGGAAATCCAGAGCCACGTGCGCAAGGGCGTCATCTCCTACGTGGACGGCAGGGACCTGCGCAACTCCGTCAACGCCCTGCGCCACGCCTTCAACAAGAACGTCAAGGACGAGAAGGTCCTGGGCCTGCTGAACATGGTGGAGAAGGAGGCGGGCGTGGTCGAGATCACCCGCCGCATCGACGGGCCCGAGCAGTTCACCTGGGTGGACCAGAAGATCTTCGACGCCCGGCAGTCCGTCTACGACGGCAAATACGACATGGCGGTCCGGCGCAGCCAGGACGTCCTCGACCTCGAGCCCAACAACATCACCGCTTTGGAGGTCATGGGGAGCGGCTTCTTCATGATGGAGCGGAAGGAGAAGGCGCTCGCCGTCTGGCGGCGGGTCCTGGAGCTCGACCCGAACAACCAGGCGGTCAAGGAGTTCATCCAGAGGCTGAAGTAAGGGGCGCGGCTCCTGGTGACCGCACGAGCGCCCCTTGCCCTCCCCTAGTGCGCCGGTCGCAGGACCGGTGGGCCGGAAATCAATATTTAACAAGGATGGCTTACACTTTCATCCGCATGGCAAGCTCCATGCCGTACATGGTCATGATGGCCTTCGTCGCCGCCGCGGCAGCGGCTGGGGGCGGATCCGGGATCCAGTCTCCCGACCTGGGGCTCCTGCAGGAGCAGAACCGCATCAAGGCCGAATCCGAGTCGAAGATCCAGCGCGACATCCTCGACCCCATGCTCGGGGAGGGGAAGGCCAAGGTCTTCGTCGACGTGGAGATGGAGGTCAAGATCGAGCGCGAGGAGGCCAAGCGCAGCGGCCTGGGCTTGGCGGAGCGCTACAAGGAGAAGCAGGGCGCTCAGAAGGGCCTGGGCGCCGACACCCTCTACGTCCTGCCCGGGATCCCCAAGCCCAAGACCATCAGCCAGGGCCTCAGCACCGACAAGCCCGAGTCCCTGCTCGCCCGGCAATCGGAGCAGACCAAGGGCATCGAGGAGGAGCGCTACGCCCAGAAGCCGGTCTTCAAGCGGATGGAGGTCAAGGTCTTACACGACGCCACGGTGCTGACGACCGCGGTTGAGCAGAAGCCCGTGCGGGACAGCATCGTCGACGCGATGGGGCAGTACCAGCTCACGCAGGACCAGGTGGTCTTCAGGGCCATGAAGTTCAATAGGGTCCTCATCAACTGGGTCGACGACCTCAAGAAGCCTTCGGTCTACCTCCCGCTCCTCTACGCGTTCCTGCTGCTCCTGCTGCTGTTGTTCCTGTTCGGGCCGCTGGCCCGGTTCCTGCGCCAGTACGTGGCCGCCCTGAGAGAGAAGCCCGCGGCCGAGGTCAACGTCGAGTCGAAGATGGAAGCTCCGGAAGAGAAGGGGAAGGAGGAAGAGGGCTTGAATGAGGGCGCGCTCGACATCACCCTCCAAAGAAAGCCCTCCGAGTCGCAGGAGGACGAGTCCATGAAGAAATTCGAGCCCTTCTCCTACATCAACGAGGAGAACATCAAGAGGCTGGTCTACATGTTCCTCCTGCGCAAGGAGGAGCCCTGGATCATCGCGGTGGTGGCCAGCTACCTGCGGCCCGAGTTCGCCCGGGCCCTTCTGACCGCGCTGCCGGTCGAGCTCCAGTCCAAGGTGGCCCTGGAAGCCCTCACGGTGCGATCGTTGACCAAGGAGCAGGTGCAGGCCATCGACGGCGAAATCAAGGAGAAGGTGGATTTCGTGGTGGGAGGGATCGAGCGGCTGGTCTCCATGCTCGACGAGGCCGACGTCGCGACCCGCAACAACATCCTCAACTACCTCAAAGACGAAAAGCCTTCCTTGTACGAGAAGGTCCGGAAGTTCATCATGATCTTCGACGACATCGTCGGGTTCTCGGACCGCGACGTCCAGACCATCGTGCGCGAGCTCAAGCCCGACAGCATGGCCAAGGCCCTCCAGAACGCCTCGCCCGAACTGGTCAACAAGTTCTTCTCGAACATGTCCGCCGGCGCGGGGAGCCTCCTGAGGGAGGCCATGGAGTACGTCACGGGCCTGACCGAGGAAAAGATCGAGGAGGAGAGGTCCAAGATCATCGAGACCGTAAAGGTGCTCGACAAGGAGGGCAGGATCGCGGTGCGGGCCAAGGTCGACGAGAGCATGGGGTTCGAGGCCCTGCAGGAGGAGCTCTCCTCCCGTGAGAGGCGCGAGCGCTCAGGCCCCGGGCCTTCGGCCCAGGCCGCGGCCCCGGCGCCGTCCGCGGGGCCTGCGCCCGCGCCTCAGGCGGTCGTGCCCGAAGAACAGGCCGCGCAGGCGCAAGGCTATCTCCAGAGCGGCATCTCCTATCACGACTCCGGGCAGCTGGATGCCGCCGTCCAGTACCTCGAATACGCGTTGACGCTGGACCCTTCGCTGTGGCAGGCGCACCAGTATCTGGGGGGCATCTGCTATCAGATGGGGCGGACCGCCGAGGCCCTGACGCACTACGAGAGACTCTTGGAGCTCCATCCCGACCCTCAGATGCAGCAGTGGGTGGAGAGCTTCAAGTCCCAGGCAGGTAAATGACCATGGCCGACGAACGACAACACGATCCCAACGAACCGGTGCCGCCTCCCTTGCCGCCCTTCGCGGGGCGCCCCGGCCAGCCGCCGCCTCTTCCAGGGGGCCAGCCTCCGGGGGCGCCGCCGCCTGCCCTGCCGGGCCCTCCGCCTTCGGTGCCGCTTTCGCTGCCTTCCGGTTTTCCTCCACCCGGCACGGCGCCCATGCCTTCGGTGCCGCAGGTGCCGCCTCCCGGCCCCGCGTCCATGGCGCCCGCGCCAGGACGGTTACCCCCGCCGCCTGGTCCTGCGCCCATGGCGCAGGCGCCTCAGACGCCCAGGCCGCCGGCCGCGCCCTTCGCTCCGATGATGCCCGCCAGGGGCGTGGCGTCTCCGCCCGCCCCGCCCTTCGCAGCGGCGCCGGCGCCGCAGGCGCAGCCGCCGAAGGGGACGGACCCCGCGGCCGTCAAGGAGGAATACGAGAGGAAGCTGGCCGCGATGGAGAAGCGCCTGCAGGAGGAGCGGGAGAAGGTCCTCCTCGCCAACCTCAAGAGCCAGTCTGAGGCCGCGACCGCGGCCAAGGTCGAGGTCGCCATCAAAGAGCTGCAGGACAAGATCCGCCGGGATCGGCGCGACCAGGAGTCCGAGGAGCTCAAGCACAAGCTCGACACGAGGGTGGTTGAGCTCGAGACCAGGCTCGCCCAGGAGCGCGAGACCTGGCTCGTGACCCTCAAGAACCAGATGACCCAGCGCGAGGTCCAGGACAAGGACTTCGAGTCCCAGCTCGCCGGGCGGCTCCAGGAGATGGAGCGGCGTTGGCTGGAGGAGAAGGCGGTCTGGCAGAAGACGGTAGGCGCCAAGGACGACGAGATCCGCAACCTCAGGAACCTCGCGGAGAAGCTCAAGGGGGTCGAGGTCGAATGGGGGAAGGTATCGAGCGAGAAGAAGAACCTCGAGGAGAGGCTGGCCGAACTCGTGAAGGAGAAGGCCGACTCCCAGCTCAAGGCGCAGAAGGGGCTGGAGGCCGAGAAGGAGGCGATCGGGCTTCGCGCCGAGCTCTCCGTGGCGAGGCAGCAGCTCGCCTCGGTGTCGGAGAGGCTCGAGCGCGACCTTCAGGCCATGCGCCAGTCGGCGCGGGAGCGGGAGGACCGGCTGACCTACGAGGTGGACCGGCTGCAGCGGGAGCTCTCGGGCCTGGGCCAGCGCATGAGGATGGAGCACGAGGCCGAGCTCAAGCGGGCCAAGGACCAGGGCGAGTCCGAGAAGAGCCAATATAAGGAAAAGGCGGACAAGTCCGCGGCGGACGTCGCGAAGCTCAAGGCCATCCTGGCCGCCATGGAGCGGCAGGCCGCGATGAGCCGCGCCCAGGTCATGCAGCTGCGCAAGTCGGCGTCCGAGTGGGAGAAGACCCAGGAGCACTACAAGGCCGAGTTCGTGGTGCTCCAGAGGCGCTGGGCCGACCGGGAGCGGGAGATCCGCTCCGAGGTCGAGGCGAACCTTTCCCGGGTCTTCGCGGCGGACATGGACAAGGCCCGGGCGGTGTTCGAGGAGAGGCTCAAGAAGGAGACCGAGGCCCTCAACGAGAAGACGGGCTCCCAGGGCCGCGAAGCCATGATGGAGAAGGAGAAGGAGATCATGGCCCTGCAGCGGACCATCGAGGATCTCTCCAAGGCGAAGACCGGCGAGGAGGAGGAGAAGCGCTCGACCAAGGCCGCCTTGGAGGAGTCCCAGCGCGGCTCTCGGGAGGGCGCCGCCAGGCTCGATGCGTCCCTTCGGACCCTCCAGGAGGAGGCGGGCGCGCTCAAGGCCGACCTGGCCGACGCCCGCGAGAGGCTCGAGATCGCGGAGAAGGCCGGGGCCTCGATGGCCTCGGAGAAGTCCGAGCTCCAGCGTCTCTCCATGGCCCAGGCCGCGGAGATCAAGAACATGCAGGACGCCTTCTTCGGCCTGCGCGGCCAGCTCGCCAAGGACGCCCAGTTGGCGAAGTCCTTCATGGAGGAGCGGGAGAGGCTGGAGAGGCGGATCAGGGAGCTGGAGGGGAGATGATCTCGCTCCACAAGCTCAACGGCGCCCAATTCGTCCTCAACGCGGAGCTCATCGAGAGCGTCGAGCCCGGGCAGTCCCAGTGCCTGGTGTGCCTTGCGACCAGCAACAAGTTCGTGGTCAGGGAATCGGCGGAGGAGGTCGTCCAAAAGGTGATAGAATACCGAAAGAAGGTCAACGCCGAGGCCAAGGTGGTCAACCCCATCGCCGGCTTCAAGAGGGAGTGATCCGATGGACATTGCGACCGTGATGGGCATCATCGTCTTCATGGGCCTGGCCGTGACCGCGATCTTCATCCAGGAGGGGAAGGCGGGCTTCGTCCCGTTCCTGAATTTGGAGGCGTTCCTCCTCATCGCGGGCGGGACCTTCTGCTCCACCCTGGTGAACTACCCCTTGAAGCAGATCGTGGGCCTCGGCAGGATCCTGCGCAAGGTGCTCTTGAGCTCGGGAGAGGAGACCGCCGACATCGTGGGGACTTTCGTGAGCCTCTCGCAGAAGGCCAAGAAGGAAGGCTTCCTGGCGCTCCAGGCCGACGTGAGCGCCCTCAAGGACGACTTCATGCGCCGCGCCGTCCAGCTCGTCATCGACGGCCAGGACCAGGAGTTCATCCGCTCCATGCTCGAGACCGAGATCGGCTTCATCCGGGAGCGCCACAAGGTCGGCCAGGAGATCTTCAACGCCATGGGCACCTATTCCCCGGCCTTCGGCATCATCGGCACGGTCCTGGCCATGATCCTGATGCTCTCCAGCATCTCCGACGTCTCGGCGGTGCCGCGGCGCATGGCCTTGGCCCTGGCGTCCGCCTTCTACGGGCTGACCGCCGGCTACCTCGTGTTCCTGCCCATGGGAGGCAAGCTCAGGCGCCGCTCGGAGGAGGAGCTCCTGGTCAAGGAGATCGTCATCCGCGGGGTCCTGCTCCTGCAGAGCAACGCCACCCCCAGCGTCGTGGAAGCGAACCTCAAGGCCTACCTCGAGCCCGCCAAGAGGACGAGCGTGAAGGGGACGGCCGGAGCTTGATCCCCCATGTCTCTGCGAGCCCCGAAGGGATTCATCGACGAGTCGGACCCCAAGGTCTGCCAGATCGGGCACCCGGCTCCGCCCTGGCTGGTCAACTACGCCGACCTCATGACCGAGATGGTCTGCTTCTTCGTGATCCTCTACGCCCTCTCGGCCGCGCTCAACAAGGATGTGCAGGACGCGAAGTCCAGGGTCGAGAAGATGATGCAGAAGGGCCAGATGAAGGGCGAGGTGAAGATCGACCAGGAGGGCTTGAAGATATCCCTGGAGGAGGAGGGCAAGATGTCCTTCTTTGAGAGCGGCTCCGCGGACCTCACCCCCGGCATGAAGGAGATCCTCGTCAAGCTCTCCCCCATCCTGATGAAGCTGACGGGCAAGCAGGACATCATTATCGAGGGGCACACGGACAACAAGTACATCTCCAACGACTACTTCGATTCCAATTGGGAGCTCTCGACGGCCCGCGCCACCAATGTCGTGCGCACCCTGATCGACAAGCACGGGTTCCCGCCCAACAAAATGGCGGCCATGGGCTACGGCGAGTTCCGGCCCCAGGCGCCGAACGACTCGCCGGACAACATGGCCAAGAACCGCAGGGTCGTCTTCTTCGTGAAGAACGTTCCGTTCAAGGCCGAGGAACCCAAGCCGGAGAAGGCTCCGCCCATGACGCCCAAGGAACGCGTCGGGCGTCAGGACGGGCCGGCTGCCGCCGGCCCGCCAGGGGAGGCCCCGGCCGCCGACGTCGTTCCGGAAGGCCAGGGCGCCGCTCCCGCCGGTGAGGCGAGCCCTGAGGAGGCCCCGCCCATGGCGCCCGAGGAGTCACCGCAATGAACGCACCACCTGATGGTCGTCGCCGGCCGCCGACGCCCTTTCTGAGGGCGGCCGGGACCTGGCCCTCCAATATCCTGGAAGGCCAGGGCCTCCGGCCTCGACCGCGTCGATGGCTGGGCGCGACGGCTTGCGCCGCCGCCGCCGTCTTGTGCGTGGCGGCGGCCGGCTGCACCGGGATGAGGATGGGCCGGGGGGCGAAGAAGGTCGTCAGCGAGGACTTCGCCGAAGGGCGCGTGGTGGACGTGTCGATCACGGAGAGGATCACCGGGAACCGCGAGATGCTCTTCATGTCCATGCCCAGGAAGACCCTCTTCCTCGACGGCTACATCCAGGGCGTCATCACCGACTACCTGGACAATCCGGTGCAGGGCGTGGTGGTCCGGGCCGTGGCCGTGGGCGAGGGGGCTCAGAAGGAGGAGACCGGGGAGCGGCGGTCGGGCTTCGCCGGCAGCTCCTTCGACCCCGGGGTGAGCGACACCAACGGCTTCTACCGCATCCGGTTCAGCCTGCCCATTATCGACGGCGTCGTCGACGTCCGTGGCCGCGTCCTCTACAGCCCGGGCTGGGAGCAGGAGAGGGACAACCTGGGCAAGGCCTACGAGCCCCAGCAGAAGCAGAGCCAGTTCCGCGTCTACTACGAGCTCAAGCGCGCCCGCATCACCTTCACCGAGGGCATCCGCAAGACGGTCGTGGCGCCCGTCACCAGCGGTGCGCCGCCCAAGGCCGCCGCCCTGCCCAGCGCGGGCAAGCCCGCCGTGGAGAAGGCGCCGGGCGCCCCGGCGGAGGGAGGCGGCGATGAGGACCTCTTCAAAGGTTTCGGGTTCGAGGGTCCCTAATGGTGTCAGGCATCAAGTTATCAAGTTGTTGGCCTTGTTCCGGAGGCTGACATCCGCGCCCATAACTTGATAGACTTGAAGAACTTGATAACTTGATGCCTGACACCGGAGGAATTGTGAAAGGGATGGCATGCGTGGCGGCGTTGGCGCTCCTGGCCGGCTGCCAGACCATCGGCGAGGAGCGGCCTGCGGTGGAGCTCGACCAGGAGGCTACCGATGTGGACTTCCAGGTCAAGGAGAGCAAGGCGCTCTCGCATCTGGCCAAGCTCGAGACGGCCGTCGCGGACTACTACAAGATCGAGCACAAGGTCCCGGCCAAGTTGACCGACCTCATCCCCAAGTATCTCGCCGACATCCCAATCGTCGAGATCGTGGGGGCCAGGCACAAGGACACCAGCGCGGTCCAGTACTATCCCGGCGACATCATCCTGGACGGCCGCATCGATGGGACCCGGTTGAAGGACTCCGGGAGGTGGGGCTACGCCTACACGGAGAAGCAGGTCATCATCTTCATCGACTGCACCCACCGGAACCCCAAGGGCCTCCCTTGGTACCAGGCGCGGGGGATCTACTAGTGGGGCGCAAGCTCCGCGTCGCGGTCCTGTTCGGCGGCCGATCCTCCGAGCACGAGGTGTCGCTGGCCTCGGCCAAGACCGTCATGGGCGGTCTCGACCCGGCGCGCTACGAGGTCAGGCCGATCCGCATCGACCGCGAGGGCCGGTGGCTGCTGGAGGACTCCGGCTCGAAGACCGCGGGGCTCTTGCCTTTCCGGGGCCTCGAGAGCCGCAGGGGCGACGGGTCTTCGCGGCGCTCTCTCCTGGCTGTGGACGTCGTTTTCCCGGTCCTTCACGGCCCCATGGGGGAGGACGGCACGGTGCAGGGCCTCCTCGAGGTCGCGAGGATCCCCTACGTGGGCTGCGGCGTGCTGGCCTCGGCGGTCGGGATGGACAAGGACGTCGCCAAGAGGCTGGCCCTGCAGGCGGGCGTCCCGGTCCTGCCGCACATCCTTTTGCGCTCGCCCGGGGAACTGTCTGGCAAGAGGGCTCTTTTGCGGGGAATGAAGGTCCCGGTCTTCGTCAAGCCCGGGTGCCTGGGCTCCTCGGTGGGGGTGCGCAAGGTCAAAGATTTCTCCGAGCTCGGCGCCGCGGTCCGCTACGCCTTCCGCTTCGACACCAAGGTCATCGTGGAGCAGGGCGTCGACGGCCAGGAGATCTGCTGCGCGGTCCTGGGCAAGCCCGGGGACCTGGAGACCTCGGTCTGCGGCGAGGTCGTGGTCACCGGCGGTCACGAGTTCTTCGACTACTCCGCCAAGTACACGGACAAGGCGGGCCACGAACTGCTCATCCCGGCGAGGCTCGCGCACGAGGAATCCCGCTTCATCCGCGGCCTCTCCGAGCGCGTCTTCGAGGCGTTCGACGGCAACGGCATGGCCCGGGTGGATTTTTTCATGGACCGCCGCTCGCGGCGGGCCTTCTTCGGCGAGATCAATACGATCCCGGGCTTCACGGACCAGAGCCTCTACCCCGCGCTCTTCCAGGAGTCCGGGCTCACCATCCCGAAGATCCTCGACCGCCTGATCGCGCTCGCCCTCGAGCGCAGCCGCCGGCGAGGGGCCTTGAGAACCTCGCGGCGCTAAGGGCTCGTTAAGAATTAAGTGACACACTTCGCCGAGGGCGATTTTGGCGCGAGCCGAGGAGTGAGGAGCATAGCTGGCTATGTGAGCGACGAACGACGAAGGCGCAGCCCAAAAGCGCCCCGGGCCTTCGGGGAGACCCGCTGTCGGCCGATTTCGTCGTTGCTCCTCGGTCCCATGGCTCGCCATGCTCCCTCGTCGCGCCTAGAAATCGTCTCGACATCGGGTCTCCGAAGTGTGTCACTTAATTCTTAACGAGCCCTAAGGTTCAGCGCTTCCTTCTAATCAGCAGGCGGACGGTGTCCGCGCCGACATCCTCCACCTTGGCGTCCCACTGGCCGTCGATAGGGAACTCAAGGCCGGCGGCGTAGACGCCCTTGCGGACCAGGGTCCCGTCGGGGTCGAAGCGGACCTGGACCGGCGGGATCCTCCTGAGCTCGATGGAAACCAGGCCGGGCCCCGAGGGCTGCGCGATGAACCGGTAGTTCGGCGTGGTGAAGAGGGCCCAGAGGAGCTTCCTGCCGCCGAGGCGGATGGTGAACGGGAAGTTGTCCGGGTCGGCCAGGGTCTCCATGGGCAGGGGCTCGAGGTGCTTGGAAGAGGTCCACTTGATCGCTATCTTGGAGTAGGCGCCCCTGACGGAGGTCGTAGACGGGCCGACCTGCCAGCCCGATGCCGTCTTCGAGGAGGTGGCCATGAGCATGGTCCGTCCGACGGGCTCGCGCTCGAGGAACGGGACGAGGGGGGAGAGGATGAGGCCCACGGTCTTGAGAGGCGCCAGGTAGAGCTTGCCCACCTTCTCCAAGTTGCGCTCCCAGTTCCTCCTGCCCTCCTTGTCGCTCAGGATGAGGAGGACGTCCTCGGCCTCCTGGAGCTCGGGCTTGAGGTCCAGGGCCTGCTTGCGGAGGGTCTCGACCTCGTCGGCGGGCAGGCCTTTGGCCGCGAGCGCCAGGGCCAGGAGGCGCCTAGCCTCGGCGTAGTCGGGGTCGATCCCCAGGGCCTTCCTGAGGGATGCGACCGCGTCATCGAAGCGCCCCTGGTCGTAGCGGACGGCGCCGATCTCGAAGTGCGCCTCCGCGTAGGCGGCGCTCAAGTCCGCGGCCGTCTGGAACTGCCTGAGGGCGGCGTCGGTCCGGCCGGCGTGCAGGAGCATGAGCCCGTAGTTGAGATGGATGTGGGGGTCGCTCTTCCTGCTCTTGGCCGCGGCCCTGCGCAAGGCCGCCAGCTCCGCGGGGTCTCCCGGGGGAGTGAGGGTCCGCAGGTAGTACCAGGTCTGGGGGAAGGACCGGTCGAGCTTGGCGGAAAGATTCAACTCGGCCAAGGCCTGCCGCGTCTCGCCTGCGTGGGCCAGGCACAGGCCCAGCGCGTAGCGCAGGAGCGCGTGGTTCGGCGTCTTCTTCAGCTCGGCCCTGAGGGGCTCGATGGCGCGTTCGAGCTGGTCCTCCTTGAGGAGGTTCCACGCGACGTCCACGGCGGACGGCTGGGCCTGGGCCTGCGGCCCAGGCCCAGGGGCCGCAGGCCAGGCTGCCCAGGCGGAGGCCGACACGACCGAAATGACTAGGAAGGTTCTCTTCATCTGCGCCTCTTGAAAAGGCCCTCGATCAGCTTCTTGGCGGGCTCGACCGCCTTGCCGATGGGCTGGGACACGATGGTCGAGGCCTTGATGCGGGTCTTGGGCTGGTCGAAGGTGCCGGTCACGTCGATGCCGATGGGGGCGAGCCTGCCCACCTGGGACATGACCGTGATCGCGAGCGTAGACCGGGGCAGGTTCGCCGAGCCGGTGGCCGTGACGTTGGCGACCGAGCTCTTCATGCCGCAGCTGCGCAGGGTCATCACGCCCCGCTCGAAGACGTAGTCGCCGATGATCTCGGAGAAGGTCACGGTGTTGAACTCGGGCATGATCTTGTTGAGCATCGGGATCTTCCCGATCTTCTGCAGCACGATGAAAGGCAGGGCGAGGACCTTGAGGACCTTGGACCGGGCCGCCAGGGAATCAAGAGCGCTGAAGTGGCCGTCCGCGACCTTCATGGTGGCGTAGCCGGCCAGGCGGTCGAGCTCCGGCGTGATGCCCTTGAGGTCCCAATCCAGCTTGATGTCCTTGGCTTTGGCGAACTGGTGGCGGACCTCGCCGACGGTGATGCGGCCGCTCGTGCTCATCGCAGGGGTGGGCGGGCCGCCGGGGGCCTTAGGTCCGGCTTCGGGGTGCGCGGCGGCCGGCGTCTGGGCGGGCGCCTTGGCGGCCGAGGGCTTGCCCGGAGGGGGCGCCACCGTCGTCGCTTCGTTGGCGGCGAGGAGCTTCTCAAGGTCGACGGATGTGAGATCGGCCTCCAGCCGGATGTCGGGTGAGGCGGCGTAGTCCTTCACTTTGAGCAAGCCCGTGAGCTTGCCCCCCAAGAGCGCTCCCTCGATCCGGGTCAGCGAGGCCTGCTTGGGGTTCAGGGAGACCTTCATCGAGAGGTCCGCCTTGAGGCCCGCGGCCTCGAGGCTCAGGCTGTGGAGGTCCGCCGACGCGATCCCCTCCGCGATCCGCGAGACATCGAGCCTGGTCAAGAGCTTGGCCAGGCCTCGGGCTCGCCTGGACCCGGACTTCCCGTCGAACTCCATGGACCCGGCGGCCTCGAAGGGTTCGTCGAGCTTCGCTTCGTCGATGGTCGCGCGCAGGCCCGACACCTTGGCGTCCAGGCCCGCGGAAGGGTCCGTGACGCTCATGGAGAGCTCGGTCTTCAAGCCGGAGACGCCCACCGGGATGGCGCCGGCCGCGGCCCTCTTCATCCTCGACAGGTCGAATCTGGCCCCGGCGGACGCGTCGACCGCGAGGCGCTTGGCCCCGGCGCGGCCGTTGAGCTGAAACGAGAGTCTCGCCCCGAACGGCCGCTCAAGGCTGACGCCGTCGGCCGAGACCTGGAGGCCCGAGACGGTCATCTCGATCCCCGCGCCGGGGTCGGCGTACAAGAGCTTGCCGTCGCTGATCCGCGCTCGCTTGACGTCCAGGACGAACGGCAGGTCCAGGGGCGAGGCCGGGGGGGGCTGGGCGGTCTTGGAAGGCTCGGGAGCGGAGGGCTCAGGCCCCCTCGATGCTCGCCTCCCCGTGGGGGAGGCTCGCGAAAAAAGGTCCGAGAAATTGAAGGAGCCGTCCTTGGCCTTGACGATCCTCGCCGAGGGTCCGGCCACCACGACGCGGTCGATGATGACGCGTTTGGACAGGAGCGGCATGAGCTGGATCCTGAAGTCGAAGGAATCGACGCTGACGAAGGCGCCGGCCTTGAAATCGGGCTTCTCCGAGACCTCGACACCCTCGACGCGCAGGCCCTGCAGGAGACCCGCGGAGGCGTTCTTGATCCTGACCTCGCGGCCGAGGAACTTGCCGGCCTCCTGGGCGATGAGGCTCTTGATCTTCTCGGGCGGGAGCAGCATCTTGAGCGCTAACGTCGCAGCCGCCAAGGCGGCGATGCAGGCCCCGATGAAGACCGCGACGATCTTGAGGAACCGGTGCGGCTCGGCATCTTGCGCCATGCGGAGATTCTAACAAAATGCCCGGAACGATTCATCGGAAGTGGGAGCCGAACCCGGCCGATGACGGCGGCGTCGAACCTCCGGGGCCCGGCGGTCATGGGGCCGACGGCGCTTCGATCGTCCTCATGGCGGGGTATCGTAGCATTTGCGCCTAGGTCTTACGGCGGGGATTTCCCCCGCCGGGGCGTCCGGAGGACAAATGATATAATCCGCAGATGCCCAGGAGGCGGTTCTACCTCTACGCCGCCTTGGCGGCGGTCTGCATCTTGGCCGTGGGCTTGACCCTGAGGAGCCTCCTGGCGGGCCTGCCGGCCACCCACAGCCTCGACGAGTACACGCCGGCCCTCACCACCCGGATCTTCGACTGGCGCGACGAACTCGTGGCCGAGCTGTCCATCGAGAAGCGGGCGCTCCTGCCGCTCTCCAAGATCCCGGTGGACCTCCAGAACGCCGTCCTGGCCATCGAGGACGACGCGTTCTTCAAGCATTGGGGGGTCTCCCCGCGGGGCATCTTCCGCTCGGCGGTCGCGAACTTCTTCGCGGGCCGTTTCGTCCAGGGGGGCTCGACCATCACCCAGCAGCTCTCCAAGCAGATCTTCCTCACACGGGAGAGGACCATCGCGCGCAAGATCAGGGAGATCCTGCTGGCGGTCCAGATCGAGCGCGAGTTCTCCAAGCAGGAGATCCTCCAGCTCTACCTCAACCAGGTCTACTTCGGGGAGGGGGCCTACGGGGTGCAGGCGGCGGCCCGCATCTACTTCGGCAAGGAGGTCGGAGGCTTGAACCTCGCGGAATGCGCCCTGCTGGCGGGCCTCATCCGGGCCCCGCGCGGGTATTGCCCCTTCAACCACCCGGACCGCGCCCGGCGCCGCCGGGCCGTCGTGCTCGACCGGATGCAGTCGGAGGGCTTCATCAACGATGGTGAGAAGACCGAGGCCCTCAAGCCCGAGGTCCCGCTCTCGAGGCCCCTGGACATGACCACGCAGGCGCCGTATTTCGTGGAGCACGTCCGCTCGCGCCTGGAGCGCAAATACGGGACCAACGCGGTCTGGCGGGGAGGCTTGAAGGTCTACACGACCCTCGACCTCAAGATGCAGAAGATCGCCGAGGAGGTCATGGAGAAGGGGCTCTCCGATTTCGACGAGAAGGCGGCCAAGGACTGGGAAGCCAAGCTCAAGGAGGACGCTGCCGCGGCCGAAGCCGACGGAGAGGAGGGGGTCGAGGTGTCGACCACGCTTCCCAAGATCCAGGGAGCCTTCATCGCCATCGACGTCAAGACGGGCGCCGTCCGGGCCATGATCGGCGGGCGGGACTCCAAGTTCAACCGGGCGGTCCAGGCCTACCGCCAGCCCGGCTCGACCTTCAAGCCCTTCGTCTGGGCCGCGGCCTTGAACGCGGGCATGACCGGGGCCTCCCTGGTGGAGGACAATCCCCTGGCCTTCTACTTCGACGGCCGGGACTGGCGGCTCCTGGAGGGCGCCACCGACCAGTACTCCATCGACCTGGCCACGGCCCCGTTCGCCGAGTCGCCCGACTTCAAGATCTGGGTCCCCAACGATTTCGACGGGAAGTTCCTGGGAGTCATCACCCTGCGCAAGGCCCTGGCCCTGTCGCGCAACATCGCCTCCATCAACCTCATCAACCAGATCGGGCCGCCCTTGGTCGTGGACATCGCCCACCGGGCTGGGATACGCTCCGAGCTCGAGCCCGTGCCGGCCCTGGGTCTGGGCGCGTCGGTGGTGAGCCCCCTGGAGATGACGAGCGCTTTCGGCACCTTCGCCAACGGAGGCATCTACGTCCTGCCCTACACGGCCGTTCGGGTGGAGGACAGCCAGGGAAAGGAGCTCGAGCGCTACGTCCCCACCGAGAGGGAGGCGACGACCCCCCAGCTCGCCTACCTGATGACGGACCTCCTGAAGACGGTGGTCACCGGCGGGACGGGCCGCTACGCCCGCTTCCTCGCCGCGAAGCATCCCATGGCGGGCAAGACCGGCACCTCCAACGACAACCGCGACCTGTGGTTCATCGGCTACACCCCGGAGCTCGTGGCCGGCGCCTGGATGGGCTACGACGACTTCGGCTCCTTGGGCAAGAAGGACTGGACCGGCGGCTCGACGGTCGTGCCCTGGTGGACCGCGATCATGGAGCGGGTGCTCCAGGAGTCTCCCAAGAAGGACTTCCCCATCCCGCCCGGGATCGTCTTCCAGAGCGTGTGCGCGGACACCGGGCTCCTGGCCTTGCCGAGCTGCCCGCGCAAGGTGTCACAGTCCTTCATGGAGAACTCCCAGCCGACGGAGTACTGCGCGGCCGACCATTCCAGGCCCTTGGAGCTCGCGCCAGGCGCCGCTTCGGGCGCGGTCCAGCTCCCCCGGCCGACGACCGGGCAGGCCTTGGAGGGGGAGGAGGGCCTCTACCCCTTGCCCAGCGAGGAGGAGATCCTGGGCCAGCCGGAGACCGAGGACCCGAACTTCATCGAGTAGCGCCGGCAAATGTTATAATCCAGGCGCCAGGCATGCCTGGCGCCTAGGAGCGCCGAGGAGGCTGAAAATGTCGGACACGAAAGAAACCTGCTGCGAGACTTCCAACACGACGGGGTCGTTCTTCTGGTTGCTGACCGGCGTCACGGTCGGCGCCGCGCTGGCCGTCCTGCTGGCCCCGAAGTCGGGGCGCGAGACCCGCGGGCAGATCGGGGATTGGTGGCGCGACGCGCGCGACAAGTTCCGTTTCAACCGGTCTCCCGAGGACCTCGACACCCGCAAAGAAGAGCAGGAAGAGCTCGTCGAGGCGTAGAGGACGGACTCCTAGCGGAAGCGCTTCCTGATCGCCCGGAGCGCGGCCGCGTCCGAGCCCTTGGGCCCCGCCTGCGTCTTGAACGGGCACGCCGGGGACCGGTCGAAGATCTCGAACTTTCGGTTGCCCATCATGTAGGCGCCGGGCGGGTCCTCGGAGCGGATGGTGCCCGCCTTGACCAGGTTCTCCCAGGTCGGAGCGGGCCGGAGCTCTGCGAGCTCGGCGTTGACGACGTCGAGGCTGTCGAGGGGGTCCGTCTGGAGGAGGGCTTCCCTGCGGAACACGTAACCGTAGCGGTACTGCGCGAGGGCGTAGCGGCCGCTTTCTTTCGAGATGTGGAGGTCGAGCCCCTTCTCCGGCAGCTGCAGGACGATGCCTCGCCTGGCAGGGTCCGGGGTGAAGAACCCAGCGATCTCGTCCTCCGTGACCTTGCGCCCGGGCTCATACACTCCCGGGTCCACCAGGAGGGCCTTCTTGGCCTTGGGGTCGCGCACCTCTATGAGCGCGTGGCCAGCCGGGCTGGGGCTCTTCTTCTTCCGTGGTTCGAGTCCGCCGTCGCGGGCGGCCTCCCAATCGAAGGAGCTGACGAAGAGCGTGGGGAGGCCGGGCGCCGAGGCCTTGAGGAGCTCCTGGAAGACCTTGGCGATCTCCACGCAGCCGTTGTAGTTGCCGGCCGCGAGCACGGCCTTGGCGGACCACTGGCAGCAGTCGCGCGCTTGGGAGGCGGGGAGGGGACCGGTGGCGAAGCGCAGATTGTCGTGCATGAAGCGCAGGACCTCCAGCACGGCATCCTGACTGCCGGACGGGCCGGAGGGCAGCCGGGCTTTGAGCCGCGCGACCGCGTAGGAGAAGGCGGCGTCCTCGAGGTGGGGCCTCGCGGAGGCCGGGGCCGAGGCGTACTCGCGCTGGATGCCTTCGAGCACGCGGACGCCCTCGGCGGCGTGCGCACAGGGCAGGCCGAGCAGGAACGGCAGAAAAAGCAGGAGCGTCATGGTCATGGCCGGGAATCTAGCATTTCTTAGGGAGCCTTCAGCATCGCGGCGATCTTGACGCGGCCCCGGGACACGGCGTAGTCGTAGGCCGTCTCGCCGGAGCCGTTCTTGATGCGCGGGTCGGCCCCGGCTTCCAGCAGGACCTTCACCGTCTCGATGCTGCGGGTCGCGGCCGCGAACATGAGCGGGCTGGCTCCGTCCGTCCGCTGGGCGTTCACGTCCGCCCCGGCATCGAGGAGCAATCTCAGCAGGGCGGGATCGCCCCTCAGCGCGGCCCGGTGCAAGGCCGTGGTGGAGAACTCGCTGGCATGACGGACTCTGGCGCCGCGGGCCAAGAGCAGCTCGGCGTTGTCGCGGCGGCCCTGCTGCGCGGCCAGTTCGAGGGCCGAGACGCCGCGGTCGTTGACGGCGTTGGGGTCGGCCCCGCGGTCGAGCAGGAGCCGGACCGTCTCGGTCCGGGCCGCGCCGGCCGCCATGAGCAAGGGCCTCACGCCGCCCTGCTGCTGGTCGACTTCCATGCCCTGGTCGAGGAGTCCGGCGATGCGCCGCTCGTCGTTCTCAGCGATGGCGCAGATGAGCGGGGTCTTCTCCGTGGGGCATCGTCCGGAGAGCGACGCGCATCCTGAGGCCGCCAGCAGGGCCAAGGGCCACAGCCGGGGCCTGCGCATCATAGCTCCGCGATCTCCTTCTTCAGGCCGCTCGAGAGGATGGGGAAGCGGCACCAGCTCCTGGGGTCCACGTTCTGGTCGTCGAGGTGGAAGGAGGGGGCGTAGCGCTCCCGCTTCCATTGGTTCTGGCACCAAAGGCTGAAGAAGCGGCCCACCCACGCCTTGAGGTCGGCCTCGCAGTGTTGAGGGAACCTGGCCTTGACCTCCCGCAGGGCATCGGCCGGGGAGCGCTTCTCAAGGATGAAGGCGCGCTCGACCGCGTCGAGCACCTCGTAGGGCATGAGGTCATCCTCCGCCGCCTGGGATGCCGACGGCGGGCGGAGCTCCGGCGTGGGCCTCTGGCAGGTCACGGCCGCGAGCTCCGGGACGGGCCCGAGGCCTTCTGGGCCCTTCTTCTCCAGCCAAGCAAGCCACGACAGCAGGAAGGTCTTGTCCACGCCCGCGACGGGCGAAAGCCCTCCGCAGGTGTCGCCGTCCATGGTGGCGTAGCCGACCGCGGCCTCGGAGCGGTCGGAGGTCGCCAGGAGCAGGCTCTTGCGCAGGTTGGCGAGGAGCCAGACGCCCGGCGCCCTCGAGCGGGCCTGGATGTTCTGGAGGGCGACGTCGTCCTCGCGCCAGGTCAGCGGCCGCCCGAGCGCCTTGGAGACCAGGTCGACGTAGGCGGCATTGACGGGCCCGACATCCCATTCGATGAGATCGGCGCCGATCCCGCGCGCCACGGCCCGGGCCGCCTCCCGGCTGGCCTGGGAGCTGTTCTCGGTCCCCTGATAGACGCAGGTGAGCAGCCTCTTGGTCAGAGTCCGTCCCTCCGCGGCCGCGCCCAGCCCACGGACGTGCCGGAGCTTCTCCGCGAGCCCCTTGGGACCGAGGTCCGAGAGAGCCAGCCTCAACGAGAACGCCGCCAGGCAGGTCGTGGCCGAGGAATCGGCTCCCCCGCTCAAGGAGACGACGAACCCGTGGGACCTGGACCGGCGCAGGTAGTCGAAGAGCCCCAGGGCCACGGCCCTGGTGAACTCCTCCTCCTTCAAGGCCGGCCCGGACTCCCACGCGGCCGCGGCCGCGGGGTCGGCCGCCGGGGCGGTCCGGATCTCGGGGAAGGAGAAGGGGCGGCTCACGACCTGACCCTCCGAGGAAGCCGAGCCTGGAGCGCAGCTCCAGGGGGCGAAACTCGCGGAGCGCGCCCTGCCCATGCGGTTCTGCGTGAGGTCGACGTCGGCCCAGGTCAAGGAGCAGTCGGCGAAGCCGAACCTGCGGCCCGACGCCAGGATGCGGCCCTCTGAGGCGACCAGGCAGCTCCCGTCGTAGATGACGCGGCCGGCCTCGTTGCCCAGGAGGTTGGCGTAGCAGTAGGCCGCGCCGAAGGCCCGCGAGCCTTCGATGACGAACCGGCGGCGCGTCTCCATCTTGCCGAAGGCGAAGTGGCTGGCGCTGGGGTTGAGGATGATGTCCACGCCCTTGGCCGCGAGCGCCGCGCCGGGGCGGTTGGGGACCCAGGCCTCCTCGCAAATCTCGAACCCGATGCCCGCCTCGCCGCACCGGAACATGAGGTCGCCGAAGGGGACCTTTGAGCCCGCCCGCCGGAGATGGTCGACGGCGCCGGGGGCCCAGGCCTTGAACCACCGGGGCTCGTAGTGGATGCCGTCCCCGGCCAAGTACTTCTTCGCGGCTACGCCCAGGAGTTCGCCGCCGCAGAGGAGGGCGGCGGCGTCGAAAAGCGCGCTCCCGTGGAACACCGGCAGGCCCAGGCCCACGATGATGCCCTTGGTGCGGGGGAGGAGCTTCTCGAGCTGGGCCCAGGCGGTCTCGTGCACGAACTCGGCGTGGAAGGCGTCCTCGCACCCGTAGCCCGTGATGCAGGCCTCGGGCAGGCAGAGGACCGAGACGCGCGCTCGGCGAGCGGCCTCGATGGACGACTCGATCCTGGCCAGGTTGCCCTCCCAATCGAGGGGCGTCTGGTTGAGCGCGGCCGCGCCGACCCTGATGGTTTTCACTTTCCTCCTTCCTCGGCCATCTCGAACATCCGCTCGATCGCTTTGCGCGCCCGGTCCTGAACGCCGGGGTCCACCTCGACGGCGTCGGCGGCCGAGGGCTTCTCGAGCACGGCCAAGACCCGCTCGAGCGTCACGGCCTTCATGTAGGGGCACAGCCGGCACATGGGCAGGAAGCGCTTGCCCGGGAACCGCGTGCGGGCGAGCTCGCCCAAGCCGCACTCGGTAACCAGCATGTAGAAGGGCGCGTCGGTGGACTCGACGAAGCGCATCATGTCGCCCGTGCCGCCCACGAAGTCCACGACCGAGACCAGGCCAGGGCTGCACTCGGAGTGCGCCAGGATCATGACCCCGGGGTACATCCTGCGGTAGAGCCCGACGGAGGCGGAGTCGAAGTTGTCGTGCACGATGCAGGTGCCCTTCCAGAGGATGATGTCCTTGCCCGGGGTCTTGCCGAGCTGCATGGCCAGGTTCTGGCCCATGAGCTTGTCCGGCAGGAAGACGACCTTGCGGTGGTCCCTGTAGAGCTTGCGCAGGATGCGGCCGGCGTTGGCCGAGGTCACGATCACGTCGGACTCGGCCTTGGCCTCGGCCGTGGTGTTGATGTAGGTCGCGACCGGGGCGCCGGGGTGGCGGGCCTTGACGCGACGGATGTCGGCGGCCGTGATGCTCTCGGAGAGGGAGCACCCGGCCTCGGGAGCGGGCAGGAGCACGGTCTTGTCGGGGCTCAGTATCTTGGCCGTCTCGGCCATGAAGCTGACCCCGCAGAACACGATGGCCGCGGCCTTGGTCTCGGAGCACAGCTTGGAGAGCTTGTAGGAGTCGCCCACGAAGTCGGCGATCCCGTGGATGACCTCCGGCCTCTGGTAGACGTGGACCGGGATGACGGCGTTCTTCTGAGCCTTGAGCTCCTTGATCCGGACGATGAGGCGGGCGGCGCGCTCGAGCTCGGCGTCCGCGTAGCCTAGGTCCGAGAGCCCCTTGGACGAGAGCCGGGCGGCTTCGGCCTCGACGGCGGCGCGCGCCGGCTCAGACATAGACCCTCGGCAGGTGGCTGCTGGCGGCGGTCCGGCGCACGGGCAGGAGCGCCTCGTCGCCGACCCGCGCCCCAGGGGTCGCGCTCACGTCGAGCAGGGTGTGGGAGATGGCGGTGTGGCCGATGAAAGGCGCTTTCCTGCCCCTGAGCATCGCCCAATACTGGTAGCCCGCGCCCAGGCTGATGTCCCTCTTCTCCGGCACCATGGTCAGTCCGTCCGAGTAGCCGACCGGGACCGTGGCCACGAGCATCCTGCGGGGGGCGACGTACTCGCTGGCGTAACCGATGGAGCTTCCTTTGGCGACCCGGCGCAGGGCGATCACGCGGGCGTGGAAGCGCCAGGGGTCCTTCAAGGGGGCCTTCTTCCAGACCGAAGGGTTGATTCCGTACATCAGGTTGCCTATCCGCGCCATGTCGAACTGCCAATGGGGGAAGTCCATGAGCACCGAGCTGTTGGCGGCGTGGCAGACGAGGCCTGGGAACCGGCGCTTCAAGGCCCGGCCGATGCGGCCGAAAGCCGCCAGCTTCTCCTCGGCCTCGACGGCGTTCTTCCCCGCGACGTAGTCGATGTGGGCGGAGAGGCCCGCCAGTCGGACCTTCCTCATGCTGGACAAGGCCGACACGAAGCCCCGCAGGCTCCCGGGCGGGATGCCCCACCGGCCCAGCCCGAAGTCGAGGTCCAGGTGGACGGGGAAGCCCGCGCCCTTCCTGGCGGCGCCCGCGGCCGCGTCGAAGGCCCGGGCAACCGCCAGGGTGTCGCTGGTGGGGGCGAGCCTCCAACGGACCGCCTCGGCCGCAGCCTCCGGGAGCATGGGAGAGAGCAGGTGCACCGGGAGCTTCAAGCCGGCCTGCCGCAGGGCCCTTCCTTCCTCCACGGTGAGGACCCCGAGGCGGTGCGCCCCGCAGTCCGCGGCGGCCTTGGCCACCTGCGCGGCCCCGTGGCCGTAGCCGTCCGCCTTGACCACGGCCATGAGCCGGACGCCGGTCCCGAGCCTGGAGAGCGTCCAACGGATGTTGGCCCGGACCGCGTCCAAGTCGATCTCGATCCACTTCAGCATGTGCCTGCCCTCGCGCTGAAGATGGTACCATTCTTTCTGCAATTCGGCGCGGCGCGTCCGGACGCACTAGTACCCCCGGCGATGAATTCGCAGCGAGACGGGACCGGGCCAGCGGGAGCCTACCAGCCCCGGAGCTGGCTGAAGAGGCCGTCCCCGCGCACGAGGAAGACCGACGCGCCGGCGTGCTCCCGGCCCTGGCCCCTGACGCGCCATCTCGCGGCCAGCACGATGGCCGCGACCGGGTCACGCGCCGTGCCCACGTTGTTGACGGCGAGGACCTCGGCCTCCATGGACGCCTTGTAGCCGGCCTTGGCCTCGATGCGGATCGGCAGGACCGAGACGCCGGTCAGGAACCTGCCCTTGCCCGCGTAGCGTCCTCCCGTGATCCGGGTGACCTGGTAGGTCACGCGGACCGCGGGCCGGCCGAGGAGGTCCTTGGTCTCGAACTCGAACCGGTCGCCTTCGGCCGGGGACCATTGGCACAGCCGCCTCCCATCCCCCAGGCCCTCGGGGATGGCGGAGGCGAAGCGCTTCCCGCAGTCCGGGAGCGCGGCATTGTCGTCGATGACCTTCCACTTGGTCCGGCCGGCATTGACGAGGGACGCGAGGTCGATCTCCCCGTCGAAGGCGCGGCGCATGATGCAGCTCTCGGAGAGCCCCATGAGGAGGCCCCGCACGCCCGGGCCCGTGGCGTCGAAATCGACCCCCGGAAGGTCCCCGAGGCCGCCTGCCGCCGGCGCCAGCGCCGACGACGCGGTCCATGCCGCCGTGAACAAGACGCCCGTGATCCCTCTCATGCTCTCCCCTCCCCGGTCGCCGGGGGATCGAGCCGGCGCCGCCTGGTGAGAGCGGCGCCGGCGACCCCTCGCGCGAAGACTTGACAGCGCATCACACTGTCAAAACTACGTACTACATGGTAGCATGGCGAAGAATCCCTGTCAAGGGCCCTAGGGCCCAGAGGCCCGGAAAATAGGTAGAATGCCCTCGCCATGGCCAGGGCGGTGCTCCCCAAGGGCGAGAGGACGCGCCAACGCATCATCCAGACGGCGCTGCGGCTCGTCTCCAAGCACGGCTTCAGCGAGACCAGCTTCCAGATGATCGCGGACCGCCTGGCCCTGAGCCAGTCCGCGGTCCTGTATCACTTCGGGAGCAAGAACGCGCTCTTCGAGGAGATCATCAAGGCCATCGTCCAGCACAATCACGAGACGGTGAGCGCCCTCATCCAGATGACGGACGACGCCGGACAGAGGCTCGTCAAGCATTGCCTGGGCAACGTCCTCTGGGCCCTCCGCTACAGGGCCGACGGCCCGGTCCTCATCCTCCTCTACTCCCTGTCCTGCTTCGACGGGAAGTTCACGGCCCTCTTCACCCAGATGATGCAGCGCGGTCGCGAGAGGCTCATGGTGCACTTGCTGGCGGGCCGGCGGGAGGGCCTGTTCCGGCTGAAGGTGGAGCCGGCCATGGCGGCCGAGATCCTGCAGGACGCGCTCTTCGGCGCCATGCTCTACGCGATCTCGGCGCCGGAAGGCAGCGTCGACCCCGGCCGGCTCGAGGGGAAGTGGCGGCGGGTGGTCGCGGCGCACACCGGCTGGGCCGACCCGCGGCCCGTCCCGGTCGTCCTTCCGCCGACGCCGGCCTCGGGCCGGGTCTCTGGGTGAGACGAGAAGTGACAAGAGGGACGCCGGGCCGCTCAAATGAGGTAGCCATAGGGGCGGTGAAAATTGATATCCTACACCTATCAAGAGGGGACTCATGGAAAACAGCGCGACCGACAATACGAACATGTCGTTGATGGCGATTTGGGATCGGTTGGATTCCCTTTGCAGGAGATTCTGGCAGGAGGACCGGGTGTCCGCGGTCGCCCTCCAGGCGGTGTTGGAGGAATTCCGCGGCGAGATCTCCAGGCTCGATCGGTTGGAGGAATCCTATGCCGAATTGCGCACCCAGCTCAAGAAGGAATATGACGCCGCGTACATGAAACGCTTCAAGGCCGTCGAGGAGGAGCTGGCTACCTGGCGGGAGCGCGCCGGGCCCTTGGAGGCGGCGCTCTCCGCCGAAAGGGAGCGCGTGGAGACGTTGGCGAAGGAGCTGGATGAGCAGCAAGAGGCCAACAGCGAATTCAAGGAGAAATTCTTGAAGCTGGAGTCGGAAAGAGACGCTACGCGCGCCAAGAAGATGCAGGAGTTCTATGAGGACCTCCAGCGTCGTTCGGAGCTGCTCGAGGTCAATTGGGAGGAGCGCCATCGGCACTTGGAGGCCGAATACGAGAAGAAGATCGGAGATCTGGAGAAGCTGCATGATGAGCGCGAGAAGACCCTGGAGGTCAAGAAGGAGGAGTTGTCGCATTCGTACGAGCAGCTGCTGAAGAACATCGACGCCAGGGAATCGCGGTCCATCAAGCTGGAGGAGTCCGTCCGCCAAAGGGAAGACGCCCTCAACCAGCGCACGCGGGACCTCGAAGGCGCCTATCAGGACAGGCGCCGCGAACTCGACACGCTGAAGGAGAAGCTCCAGAACGAACTCTCCGCCGTCGTGCGCGAGTATCACGGCAAGCTGGCCGCTCTGGAATCTCGGGCAGAACGGCCAAAGTAGGCGATGGGAGACGACCCGGATTCGCCGGACCGGCTGGATGGCCTTCTGCAGGAGATGAAGCGGCGGATCCAGGCGGTCCAGCTGGATCCTCCCGGGACCGCCGCCAAGCGCCCATCCTCGCCGGGAGCCCTTTCCACGGACGCATCCTCCGAGGGGGGGCCCGCGGGCGGTAGGGCGCCGCCGGGGGCGCCACGGCGGCGCCGGCTTCTCGTCTGGGCGGGAAGCGCGCTCTTGGCGGCGTCCGCCTTCGGCGCCTGGCGGCTCGGCTGGCGGGGGCGGGAGCATCGTATCCCTTGCGCCCACCCCAGCGCTCTTGCCTGGCAAGGGGATTCCCTGTGGATATCCGATTGGCATGACCAGGCGGTTTATCGGATGAGCAAGACCCTTCTCGGTCTGCGCATGCGCCGACGGTATTCCCTGAAGGGCTCCCACATCATGGGCATGGCCGTGGCCGAGGATGCCCTGTTCGCCGTCGACTCGTGGAGTCGGCAGATCCAGCGCCGGCGTTTGGACGATCAGCTCAGCCTTGAGCGGGCTTGGCCCAGCCCGGGCCCCAATCCTTCGGCCCTCTGTTTCGATGGGAAGTACTTGTGGTCCGTCGACAAGGACCGGCGGCTCCTCTATCAGCATGCCCTCGATGAGCGGCTGACGGTGCTCAACTCCTACCCCTTGGAACACGCCCCGATCGGGATCTCTCTGAGAAAGGGATGCTTCTGGACCGTGGACGAGAGGGCCCGCACGTTCTATCTCCTCAGGGCGACCCAGCAGACGCAAGCCGGAGCCTTCGGCTTGGCGGAGCTCGACGGCGTGTCCGCCCCGCTCTCGTCTTTCTCTTGGCGCGGGGACAGTCTCTGGATCGGCTTCGATGGTCTGGCTCGACTCATCGAGCGTCCCAAGCGGCGCTTGGGCCGGCGATAGGGGCGGGGGTCCCGGGCGGCGCGGCCTGCGGTCCTTGACAACGTAACAGCCATGGGGTAGCCTAGTAAGGGCCTGTCAAACAATAACATGGTTAATTTGGAGGGCCGAGCTTGAGATGATTTCGAGGCGCGAGGAGGGAACATGGCGGGCCATGTGACCGACGAGCAACGAAGAAATCGGCCAAGATCGGCCCTCCCCGAAGGGGCCGGGCGCTTTTGGGCTGCGCCTGCGTCGCTCGTCACTCGCATACGTTCAGTATTCTCGCTCCTCGCTCCTTGGCTCGCTCCAAAATCGCCTCGGCCAAATTGACCATGTTATTGTTTGACAGGCCCTAAACATGGACCCGAGGCAGGTCGACCCATCAGAGATCGAATCCATCAACAGCCTTGAGACCGCCAGGATCGCTTTGCGTTGGGCGTTGGAGCGCATCCGGCTCCTCGAACAAGGCGGGGCCCGCAAGGGGGGCGACTCCGTCGCCGCGGCCTACTACCGGCGGATGGATGCTCTGATCTCTGATTTCACCCATCGGAGGCTCGATGTGGGGAAGCTTCTTGAGAGAGAGGCGGAGGTCGAGGTCCTCGAGCAGCGGCTCCGCGCCCGCCGACTGGAGCTTGAACACGACGGGCTGGATAGGACCACGCGCCTGGAGGAGCAGTATCAGCGCCTAAGGAGGGAGCTCGAGACCAGGCTGCGGAGGGAGACCGAGGCTCTCTGGAAGGATTTTTCGGCGGAGTATGATGCGTGGCGCGCGCGCGTGGCGGAGCAAGAGCGAACCTCCCGCGCGGCGGGCATGGCCCTGGAGGCCCAGAAGAAGGCCTGGATCGAAGAGGCCGTGAAGTTCGACCAGGCAGCGCAGACGGAGCGCGGCCGCAGCATGGAGTCCTTGGCCCAGTTTCGCCATGCCACGGAGGACCTGCTGGCCCGACGCCTCGGTGACCTCGAGGCCGAGATGAAGCGGCGCGAGGAGGCGTGGAGGGCCGAGGAAGAGCGGTTGCGGTCCAGGGACCGGGAGTGGCATGACCGCCAGTCCCGGCTCGAGCACGACTATCTGAGCAAGTCCGCGGAGCTCGAGGATCTCAAGGCTGAGATGCTCCGGGCCATGCGGGGCAAAGGCAAGGAAGAGCACCCTCCGCCCTGACGCCCAATGAAGGCCCGCGCGGCGAGCGTCATCGGTGCCGCCGGCCTGGCGGCCTGGCTGGCCGCCGGCGCTGCCTTCCTCGTGAGGGGCCGAGGCCATCTGCCTGGCCCGGAACAGGACCAGAGCCCTCAGGTCGCGGTGGACTATGCCGAGCGCGGGGAAGCGCTCATCCACGGCCTGCCCGTGGACCCGGACCTGCACATGAACCTGCCGGTGTCCACGGTCTGGGCGGCCTTGGCCTTCGACCATTGGGGAGCCTCCCTCAGGTGCTACAAGACCGCTGTCCTGGCCGCGTTCCTGGTCCTGCTCGGCGCGGTCTGCGCGGCGCTCTGCCCAGGTTCTCCCTGGCCTGCCGCCATGGCGGCGGCTCTCGCGGCTTGGTGCCTGTCGCCCGACTTTCTCGTATATCCCCAGTTGGAATACGCGGTCCTGGTCGGGCTTGCGGCGGGGGCCCTGGTCTGGCGCAGTCGTCAGCCGTCTTGGCGGCGGACGCTGGTATTCTCCCTGGCCGTGGGAGCGACCCTGCTGTTCCGCTCCCCCCTGGCCTTCTTCCCGCCTTTGCTGGCGCTCGACGAATGGATCCGCATCCGGCGCAGCCGCGCAGCGCCGTACTGGCGGCGCGGCCTCATCCTGTGCGTGGTCCCGTACCTCTTCCTCATCCCGTGGACGAGGATGAACTGGCTGCTGCGCCATCAGGTCGTCGTGTTCGAGGGGGGGCAGGCCTCCACCAACATCGTCACCGGAGCCCTGGGCCTGGTGCAGACCATCGAGGGGGATTGGACCATGCTGGTGGACCCCTCCGTGGACGCGAGCCGGCCGTCCGCGGTCCTGGCTTGGGCCGCCCGGGAAGTTGGAAAGCATCCCCTGCGGTACGTCGAAGCCGTGGTCCGCAGGGCCCACCTTTGCTTGAGTCAGTTCCCGGTGCTGTGGTTCCTCGCGTTCGCGGCGTGGTGGCGGTTCCGGCGGCGGCCAGGGCATCGGCAGCTGGGGCTTCTCGCCGCGTATTTCGTCCTCATCCACTGCGCCATGAGCGTGGACCTGCGGTACCTGACGCCGCTCTGGCCGCTCCTGGCGGTGCTGGCCGCGTCCTTGGCCGAGTTGCCGGCGTCCCCGAAGGCGGACGGGGAGCCTTGGCCGGCCCGCGCAGGCGCGGCCGCGATCCTGGCCGGCGTCCTTCTCACGCTGGGACTGACCGGCTACACCATGGCCAAAGTGTGGGCCATGGCAGGCGCCGCCGGTCTTCCCTGGAGCGACGAGGCTTGGCTCAAGAAGCTGGGGTCGTCGCCCAGGGATGCATGGCTTCTGGCCCAGAGGGCGGGCCAGCGCCTGGAGGCCGGGGACGCCGCGACCGCGGCCGAGAATCTGGCCCGGGCCGTGGGCCTGCGGCCCGACCGGGTGGACTACAGCCTCAAGCTGGAGTGGGTCCGCAACCTGAGCGGCAGGGGCGGACGCATCCTGGAGTGGCGGCTTCCTTCCACGGTCGTGGATTTCCGCGTCAAGATGGCGTTCCGGCTGTACCGGGCCCACGCCCTCATGAGGAAGGGAGACCGCAAGGCCGCTCTGGAGGAAATCCGCAAGGCCAAGGCCATCTTCGAGGCGACCATCCGGGTCCACGGCGCCCCTGCGGAGCGCGAGAGACTGCTGGCCGAGATGCTGGTGTCCCGGGACGAGCGGTTCCCGGGCGTGGCCATGGGGTTCATGGTCGGCCTGCCGGCTCGCGAGGCCCTCTCGTTCTGCCGGGAGCTGGCCAAGGTCGAGGCCTCGGCCGATCGGCAATGCCTCGGCCTCATCGAGGCCGCGGCCGCCAGCGACCCAGGATTCGCGGCGCAAGCCGCGAAACAAGCCGATCCTTCCGGCCTGCCGCCAACGGGACAGCATCGCCTGGCCCTGCTGCGCCAGCGCGTCGGCGACTACCGGGGCGCGGTGCGCATCCTCAAGGAGCTCGTCAAGCGGCACCCGGGCGAGGGGGTCTACTTCAGCGACCTCGGCGTCAACGAGTTCCTGGCAGGCTCCGCTGACCAGGCTGTCGCGGACCTCAAGGTTGCGATCCGGCTCTCCCCTGACCGGCTGGCGCCGTACGCGTCCTTGGCCGCGGTCTATGCCCGACAAGGCAGGAATGTCGAAGCCCTCAGGGTCTATGACGCGGCCCTGTCGGTCCGAGGCCAGGTCCGAGACCCCAGTGTGCGCGACGACATCGTCAAAGCCAGGAAGCTCATCCTCGAGCAGCAGGAACGATAGGGGTAGCCCAGTATTGGAAATGTAATCTGCGTATTCCATCCTTGGGCGTGGCCCGGCGAACTCGATTCCCGGCAGGGCGCCGTGCCGGCCGGCCTTGGGAACGGCGTTGCCGGCCGGCCCGGCGACTGTTCCTGTCGGCGGCGGCTGTCCTTTTCTGCTGCTTCTTCCCCCCGGTCTCGGCCGGCTGGGAGAACGAGTTCGATCTGAGCCTCAGTCCCGGCGCCCTGTATCCTTTCCTCGAGAGCCAGGGGATGATCAGGAAGTCCTTCACCCTGGGGCTTTGCGCCGACTGGTGGCTCGCGGACCAGATCGCGGTCGGTTTCGAGCTCCAGCAGGTCGTGGGGCACAAAGTGCCCGCCTCGTACAAGGCGCTCTTCAGGCCTGAACCGATGCTGGATTGGGAGCGCCTGCTCCGGGACCTCCGCGTCGAACTGGGCCGATCGGGCTTGGGCTACGAGATCTCCCCGGACTTCGGCGGCAGCCTCAAGCGCACGGGCTTCTCCTTCATCCCGAACCTGAAATTCGGCAAGACCATCGAGGGCTACAGGTCCATCGTGCGGGTCTACGCCTCGCTCGGGGTCGGGCTCGACCACAACGAGCTCAAGGGATCCATCTCCTTCAAGGGGAGCTACTCGGACGGAGGCTCCTTCAGCAAGACCCTGCCCATCGAGGAGATGCGCCGCAACGACATGGGGGTGAGCCTCGGGGTGGGCTTCATGATGCGGGGGATGGATTCCAGGATGTTGTGGGGGATGGACCTGCGCTACTACCGCATCATCAGGGACAACTCCGCGCCGGACGTCTTCCTCGCGCCGTCCCTCAAGTTCGGGTTCAAGTGGTAGCGCCGCTCTCCTTAATAATACTCCATGGCTTCCTTCTTTTGCGGGGCTTCCGTGTTCGGCCAAGCCAGCATCAGCGCGAGAAGCGGGACGGTCGAGACCTCTCCCGGGGGGGCCGTTTGGAAGCGAGTGAAGAGCATCCCCGCTCGTGTCGAGGCGTCCCAGCGGGTGCGCACCGGCCTGAAATCGTGGGCCACGCTGTCCTTTCCGGACAAGACCCGAATCGAGATGGGGGCCAACTCCTACGTGACCCTCGCCCCCGCCGACGAGACAGGGGCCGAATTGTCCCTCGACCTCGGCACCATCCATGCGTGGGTCGTGAAGCTTGTCACTCGGAAGAGGTTCATTGTACATACGCCTGCCGTGGACATGGCGGTGCGGGGCACGGAATTCACGGTCGAGATCGGAGACGGCAGGCCCTTGCGCAGTCTGCATGTTTTCTCCTGGCGTCCCTCATCGGGAGTCCGTTTGATGCCGCCACGATCAGCTGGACCGGCGCCGCCGGCGACAATAATTGGTACTCGGCCGGCAATTGGAGCCCGGCGCAGGTCCCGGCCGGGGCCGACGCCGCCGCCATCGACGCCAATGTCGCCGTCACGGTCAGCGCGAGTTCGCCCGCCATAAGGTACAACTACACCCTGATGAGCCATCTCGTGGGGTTCTCCTACTCGTACTGAACCAGGCGCCGGCGGGGCTTAGAGCCGCGCGTAGAGCGGCAGGAAATGGAGCTTCCCCCGGCGCTCCGCGCGGACGTTCTCCGAGGACAGCACGACGGCCCTCCTGCAGGCTGGGTGCTCGGTGAGAAAGACCTGCAGGCTCCGCAGCCGTCCTGCCGGGCCGCTCTTCACCTCGACCGGGATGATCTCGCCGCGGCGCGAGAGCATGAAGTCCACCTCCGCCTCGGAGCTCTTGGCGGCCCGGCGCCAATAGTAAAGACGGTTGTTCTCCGAGCCATCTCCCCAGGAGAGCAATTGCTGTCCCACCAGTTGTTCGGCCACGGCCCCCCGGTAGACCGCGAGCAGGTCGCCTTGGGTGAGGATCTCCTTGGCCGGCAGCCCGCTGACATGCTGCATGAGGCCGACGTCGAGAAAGACGGCTTTGAACACCTTGGCGGACGCCGACGCCCCCAAGGGGAGGCCTTGGGCGGTCGTGGATCTGACCGCCTGCAGGATGCAAGCCTGCTCGAGGACCCGCAAGCAGATCTTGACCGTCTCGGTCCTGCTTTCCGGATCGAGGGAGGAGTACTTGATCTGGCAGCCGCAGAGACGGGGGAGCCGTTCGAAGACCTGCTGGAGGCAGTCCCGGTTGGCGCGCGGCGAATGCTTGGCGAAGTCCTGAAGATACGCCGCGGCAAGGCTCCGATGAATCGAGGACACCTCGGCGAGGGAGCGCTTCTCCGAAAAAACGACGACGGCCTCGGGCATGCCGCCGATGACGGCGTAGAGCTTGAGCTGGTCGAGGAGCTTCCCATGGATCGCGTCCGGAACAGGGGCGGATTGCGCGAGGGAGGGGATGTGGCCGGCGAGGCGCTCCATGCCGGCCGCCCAGAGAAATTCTTCGAAGGAAAGAGGGCGCATCCATTCGAACTCGACGCGGCCCACCGGGAACGAGATGTCCTCCAAGGCGAACTCCAACAGGGATCCGGCGGCAACGACATGCAGATCGGGCATTTCCTCATGAAAATATCGCAGCGCCATGAGCGCCCGGGGACACGCCTGGATCTCATCGAGGAAAAGGAGGGTCTCTCCGGGGACGAGCGGTTGACCTGTCGACGCCTCGATCAGGACCTTCAGGTGCCGTGCGGAAAGGTCGCTGCCGAAGATCTTGTGCAGGTTCCGGTCCTTTTCGAGATCAAGGATGATCTGGTATCGGAATTGCTCGCGGCCGAACCGAGTCACGGACCAGGTCTTGCCCACTTGACGGGCGCCGCGCATCACCAGAGGCTTGTGAAGAGGCCGGTTCTTCCACTCGATCAGGACAGACTCAATCTGCCGTTTCACTGTAATTATACAGGAGTATTATGTCACTATTAATGTAATTATACAACCAATTAATTACATTGTCAATGGGTCGTCTCAAGCCTTGTGCTGGGGCCGCTCCTGGATGGAGTCGAGGCGGCAGGCCGCGCCCGGAGAGATTTCGGCCGCGTTGGCCTCGTCCGTGTCGAGGTGCAGCTCCAGCCTGAAGTCTGGGTGCACGCGCACGAGAACGTCGCCGTAGACGAGCGAGCGGGGCCCTTCGACGCGCACGCGCACGACGTCCTTGTCGCGCAGGGCGAAGGCGAGGGCGTCCGCCGGCGACATGTGGATGTGGCGCCGGGCGTTGATGACGCCCTTGGTCAGCGTCACCGACCCCGCGGGGCCCTCGAGCGTGATGCCGGGACTCCCGACGATGTCCCCGGAGGCCCGGATCGGGGCGTCCAGGCCCAGCTTGAACTCCTCGGTCCGGGAAATCTCGACCTGGGACTCGGGCCTCACCGGGCCCAGCACGCGCACGCGCTCGATGCGGGCCTTGGGCCCCACCAGCGTCACAGCCTCCTCGGCCGCGAACTGCCCGGGCTGGGTCAGGTCCGAGTGCGGGGTGAGCGAGCGGCCGGCCCCGAAGAGGGCCGAAACGTGAGCCTGGGTGAGGTGGACATGGTGGGCGGAGACCCCGATGGGGATGGAGCTCTCCTTCCGGCTTTCGAGCACCTTGGCGACGCCCATGCGGCCGACGGCCTGGACGGACTGCCGGGCGATCATGCGCTCCTCGTCCGTGCCGACCACGAGGACGCGCGTGCTCGATTCGCGGTCCGCGACGTCGACGACCTCTCCAGGCCCCACCTTGGCCGCCCGGTTCAAGGGCTCATCGAGGATGATGCCCATGCCTCCCATGCCCTGGCAGATGCGGGCCCGCATCCCGGCGCTCCCAACCCCGATGCCGCCCGTGAAGATGACGGCGTCCGCCCCGCCCAGCACGGCGAGGTACGCCCCCAGGTACTTCTTGGCGCGGTGGCAGAAGGATTGGATGGCGACGAGGGCCCGGCGGTCGCCCTTCTCCGCCGCGGCCTCGAGCTCCCGCATGTCGTGCGAGAGCCCTGAGAGCCCTTTGAGGCCAGACTTCTTGTTGAGCAGTTCGTCGAGCTGCTCGGCGCTCATGCCGAGCGTCCGCTGGAGGTGGATGAGGAGCCCGGCGTCCACGTCCCCTGACCGGGTCCCCATGACCAGGCCTTCCAGCGGGGTCAAGCCCATGCTGGTCTCGACGGAACGTCCGTGCTCGATGGCCGCCATGGAGACCCCGTTGCCGAGGTGGGCCGAGATGAGCTTGAGCTCCCCAAAGCGCCGGCCGAGCATCCGGGCCGCGCAACGGGCCACGAACTCGTGCGAGGTGCCGTGGAAGCCGTAGCGCCGCAGGCCTTCCTTTTCGGCCAGGTCCCTAGGGAGGGCGTAGAGGTACGCGGCCGGCGGCATCCTCTGGTGGAAGGCGGTGTCGAAGACCGCTACCTGAGGGACGCCCGGGGCCAAGCGGCCGCACTCGTCGATGCCGCGCAGGTTCACTGGGTTGTGCAGGGGAGCCAGCGAGGCGAGCTTGCGGATGGCGGAACGTACGCCCTCGGTGACGACCGTCGGCGCGTCGAGGAGGCATCCGCCGTGGACGACGCGGTGGCCGATGACGGAGAGGTCCTTCAGGGAAGCCATGACGCCCCGCTCGGGATGCGTCAGGGTCTCGGAGGCGGCCTCGAAGGCCCGGCCGTGGTCCGCGCCCGCTAGGGCCTCCTCGAAGCGTCCCTTCGGCCCGTCGTAGGCATGCCTCGCCTCGGGCGTGCCGATGCGCTCCACTTGGCCCCGCGCCAGCGGCGACTCCGAGCTGGTGTCGTAGTAGTTATACTTCAGAGACGAGCTACCGCAGTTCACCACCAGGACGCGCATGGGGCCGGCCGCGCCCAAGGAGTAGGCGGGCTGGGCCGGCCGGGCCTCGGACGTTCCAAGCTCGGCCCGCATGCGCTTGACGATGAGGCGCGAGAGGTGTTGGACCGACTTCGGGTTCGTGGCGATGGTCTGGGAGAAGGCCTCCCCGGGGAGGTGCAGCGCCTCCACCTCGGTCAATGCCACGACGTCGGCGGTCGTGCTCTCGCCGGTCATGAGCGAGATCTCGCCGAAGCACTCTCCCTCCTGGATCAGGCCCAGGGTGCGGCGCTGGGAGCTGCCGTAGTCCGCCACCGCCTCGGCCCGCCCGGACACCACGAGCCCGAAGGTCACGCCAGGCTCTTGCGAGCGCAGCATGAGGCTGCCAGGCCCGTAGCGGCGCGTCTCCGTCTGTACGGCGAGGGCGGCGAGCGATTCCTCCGGGATCCCTTCGAACAGCGGGTGCGTCCGGATGTATTCAAGGGCGGTCATCGTCGTCTCCTGTCCTGCGCCGTCATGTCGCCATCAGGCGGCATCATGATATCATACTCCTCGCAACATGGTTGACGCATGAGCGCCGCAGAGGTCAGGGGATTGTCCGGGAGCGGGGCGTGGGCATGGGCCGCCCGGAGCCTCCTGGTCCGCAGGCCGGTCCCGGGCTTCGAGTTGGAACTCGCGGACGGCCCGCTGGCCCTGGTGCGCCGCGCGCAGGAGGAGATCGAGGACGTGGCCGACGCCTTCAAGGCCTTGGCGCCGGTCTTCGGCGATGACGCGCTTGGAGCCTGCGCGCCCGCCGTTTTCGGCGACGATCCGCTCGAACGGCTAGCTTCCCTGCGCAGGCTCGAGGAGGGAGCGAGGCTGATTCTGGCGACCGGCGAGGCCTTGAGCTCACCCCTGCCCAGGCCGGAGGAGTTCGCGGCCTCGGGCGCGCGGTTCGACCGGGGGGCGCGGTCCAAACGGTCCGAGGCGGTGGACAGGCTCGTTGCAGCGGGCTACCGGCGCGTGGAGTTCGTGGAGTCGCCGGGAGAGTTCGCGGTGCGGGGCGCGGTGCTCGATCTCTTCGCGGTCGAGCCGGCGGCCGCGGTCAGGGTATTCTACGACGAGGACACGGTGGAGTCGCTTCGGGTTTTCGACCCGACGACCCAGATCACCAAGGAGTTCCTGGAGAGCGTCTCGGCCACGCTGGCCAGGGAGTCCTCAGGAGCGGTCCTGGCCGATTGGGTCGGGAGGGATTCCTTGTGGGTGGTCGAGGAAGGGGTGGAGGCCGCCCTCCCGGTAGGGTTTAAGACCCTCGTCGGCTCGAGCGGACGCTCCGAGGGGAGCGGGCCGGACTTCGGCGGCCGTCCGAACGGGCCTTTCCGGGGCGACCCGGCCCTGGCCTGGGCTGAGATGGCCAGCCTCGCCGGCCAGGGCTGCAAGGTCATCCTCTTCAGCCTCAACCGCGGCGAGGACGCCAGGATGCAGGAGCTCCTAACTGACAAGCTCCCCCCGGGAGCTTGTCAGTTCCTCATAGGTCCGTTGCGCCAGGGTTTCGTTCATGACGCTCTGAAATTGGCCGTCTTCTCCACCGCCGAGATCTTCGAGCGCCGCTACCGGGCTCCGTCGCGCTGGAACTACTTCGGCATCACGCCCAAGGCGCCCTTCCGGCTCTCCCATCTCAAGAAGGGCGACTTCGTGGTGCACCGGGACTACGGGGTCGCGGCCTACAAAGGCCTCGAGCCGGTCGAGACCCCGGGCCACGGCACGACCGACTGCCTGGTGCTGGAGTTCCGCGGGGGAGACACGGTCTTCGTGGCCATGGCCGAGTTCGGCCGCGTCCAGAAATACTCTGGGTCGGAGGGCAAGCGGCCCAGGCTCTCCAGCCTCAACACCCGGCGCTGGAGCGAGGTCAAGGCCATGGTGGCCGAGGGCGTGCGGGAACTGGCCGAGAAGCTCATCCGCCTGGAAGCCGAGCGCAAGGCCAGGCCGGGATTCGCGTTCGGCCCGCAGACCCCCATGGAGGCGGAGTTCGCGGAGGAGTTCCCTTACGAGGCCACGCCGGACCAGGCCGCCGCCATCGCCGACGTCCTGCGGGACATGGAGGCGCCGCATCCCATGGACCGCCTGGCGGTGGGCGACGTGGGGTTCGGCAAGACCGAGGTCGCCATGAGGGCGGCCTTCCGATGCGCGGCCAACTACAAGCAGGCCGCGGTGCTCGTGCCCACCACCATCCTGGCGGACCAGCACTACAGGACTTTTACCCAGCGCTTCGCCGACTACCCGGTCAAGGTCGGCCTGCTCACCAGGTTCCAGACCGCCGCGGAGGCTAAGAGCGTGCTCAAGGGTCTGGCCCAGGGCACCCTCGACGTCGTCATCGGGACGGCGCGGCTCCTCCAGAGGGACGTCCGCTTCAAGGACCTGGGGCTCATCGTCATCGACGAGGAGCACCGCTTCGGGGTCAAGGACAAGGAGAAGCTCAAGTCCATGAGGGTGGCGGTGGACTGCCTGGCCCTCTCGGCCACGCCCATCCCGCGGAGCCTGCACCAGGCCATGTCGGGCCTCCGCGGCATCTCCCTCATCCAGAGCGCTCCGACCGGGAGGCTCCCCATCGAGACGCGCATCGCGCCGTGGTCCCCGGAGCGGGCCTCTGCCGCGGTGTCGGAGGAATTGGCCCGCGGCGGGCAGGTCTACTATGTCCACAACCGGGTGCGGTCCTTGCCTGCCTGCCTGTCTCGCCTGGAAGACCTCAACCCCAAGGTGCGCTTCGCCATGGCGCACGGGGCCATGCGGGGGGCCGAGCTCGAGGAGGTCATGTGGAAGTTCTTCAACCGCGAGTTCGACGTGCTCGTGGCCTCCTCCATCATCGAGTCCGGGCTCGACATCCCGAGCGTGAACACCCTCCTGGTCGAGAACGCCCATGAGTTCGGCCTCGCCCAGATTTACCAATTGCGCGGACGCATCGGCCGCGAGAGGCAGAAGGCCTTCTGCTGGC